>NZ_JAMOKF010000322.1 GCF_023656545.1 Micromonospora phytophila
GTCCCGCCCCGTCGTCGCCGACCGCGCCGACCAGCGTCACCGGCACGCCCTGCGCCGCGAGCCACGCCGCGGTGTTGGCGGCCTGGCCGCCGCCGCTGAACCGGATCGCCGCCGGGGTGTCCGAGCCGATGGCGGGCGGGCCGGGCAGCACCGCCACCACGTCGGTGATCAGGTCCCCGACGACGAGGACGCGGCCAGTGGTCATGCGGCGGCGCGGCGGGCGGCGGCGACCGAGATCCGGGCGGCGAGGTCGGCGTTGCGCAGGATGATCCGGACGTTGACCGCCAGGCTCGCCCCCTCGGTGGCGCGGTGGAAGTGGGCCAGCAGGTAGGGCGTGACCGCCTTGCCGGTCACCCCGTCGCGCTCCAGCAGCGCCAGCCCGTCGGCGAGGGTCCGGTCGTGCAGCCCCGGGTCGAGCTGCTCGTCGGCCGGCAGCGGGTTGGCCACGATCAGGCCGCCGCGGTGCACCCCGTGCTGCTCCCGGGCGGCGAGCACGTCCGCGACCTGCTCGGCGGAGTCCACCGACCAGTCCAGGTCGAAGCCGCCGTCGGTGATGAAGAAGCCGGGGAACCGTCGGGTGCGGTAGCCGACGACGCCGACCCCGAGGGTCTCCAGCCGCTCCAGCGTCGCGCCCACGTCGAGGATCGACTTGACCCCGGCGCAGACCACCGCGATCGGCGTCCGGGCCAGGGTGACCAGGTCGGCGGACTCGTCGAAGGTCTGCGCGGCCTCCCGGTGCACCCCGCCGAGACCGCCGGTGGCGAACACCGAGATCCCGGCCGCCGCGGCCACCGCGCTGGTCGCCGCCACGGTGGTGGCGCCGTCCGCGCCGGTCGCGGCGGCGAGAGCGAGATCGCGTACGGAGAGTTTGGTCACCCCGTCGACGGTGGCGAGCCGGGTCAGCTCCGCGTCGTCCAGGCCGACGACGAGGCGGCCGCCCACCATGCCGATGGTCGCCGGGACCGCGCCGGCGTCCCGGACGGACTGCTCGATCTGCCGGGCCACCCGCAGGTTGTCCGGGCGGGGAAGGCCGTGCGAGACGATGGTGCTCTCCAGGGCGACGACGGGGTGTCCGTCGCGCAGCGCGTCGGCCACCTCGGCGCCGTAACGGATGTGAAAGTTGGTCACGATCATCACGGTACGGCCCCGGGGCGGGACGGGTGAAGTGGACCGGACCGCGGTGACCTGCCAAACTTGACGGTTGGAGGTGGAGACGTGAGCACAGAGGTTCTTGAGCGTCCGGAGCTGAAGGACGCCGACACCGGTCCCGAGATGTTCCACTACGTCCGCAAGGAGAAGATCGCCGAGAGTGCCGTCATGGGCACCTACGTCGTGGCGCTCTGCGGGGAGACGTTCCCGGTGACCAAGGCGGCCAAGCCCGGCTCGCCGGTCTGCCCGAAGTGCAAGGAGATCTACGACTCGTACGCCCACTGATCCTGGACGGCTCTCCCGGCCGTCCACGTAACCTTCGGCGGTGACCACCTCCACCGCCCTGCTGCTGGCCGATCTGACCGGAGTGGCCGTCTTCGCCGCCTCCGGAGCCTCGGCGGCGGTGGCCAAGCGGCTGGACATCTTCGGCGTCGTCTTCGTCGGCTTCGTGGCCGCGCTCGGCGGCGGGATCTTCCGCGACCTGGTGATCGACGAGGCCCCGCCGCTGGCCTTCGCCGACTGGCGGTATGTGGCCACCGCCGCGGTCACCGCCGCCGCCGTCTTCTGGCTGCACCCCCAGCTCGCCCGGCTGCGTACGACCGTGCTGGTGCTGGACGCGGCCGGGCTGGCGCTGTTCACCGTCACCGGCACGCTCAAGGCCCTCGACGCCCAGGTGCCGCCGGTCGGCGCCTGCCTGATCGGCATGCTCACGGCCATCGGTGGCGGCCTCGGACGGGACCTGCTCACCGCCGAGATCCCGGTGGTGCTGCGCCGGGAGATCTACGCGGTCGCCGCCCTCGCCGGCTCGATCCTGGTGGCCCTGCTGGACTGGCTGGGCCACGCCAACACCGCCCCGCTGACCGCCGCCGCCCTGCTGGTCTTCGGGCTGCGTCTGATCGCCCTGCGCCGGCGCTGGTCCGCGCCGGTGGCGACGCTGCGCCCGCCACGCACCGGCAGCCGGGGCGTCTGACCGTCCCCGCCGTACGGCGGACGTGACCAGCGCGGGGCCTCGGCGGCGGTGGCCAAGCGGCCAAACGATTACGGGACGGTCGCGCGGCGGCACGTCCCGGCGCCCAGACCGGTCCGGCCGAGGGCCTCACCCTGCCGACCGCCCCCGAGTATCACCCGTAGCACCTCGTTCGCCTTGCGTACCTCCCGATGTTCCTCGGGGGGATGGTGTCGTCGGTCACCCCGCGCCGGTGCACGAGCGGCCCGGCGTGCCGAGCGGCATCCGGGTGGCGTGCGGGCGGCGTGAAGGGCGGCGAGGATGTGACCAGCGTGGCGTCGCCTGGGCCGGACGGCCCCCGCTGGTTATGCTGAGCCGGCCTTCGCGGCACTTTCTGCGCGGAGGCGTTTTCATGGGCGGCGGTACCCGTGGCCCTCAGCCGGGGTCCGCCATGGTTGCGGTCGGAGAGGAGCCTTCGCGTGGCAGCCCGGACGCCGGCGCTCGAGACGTTCCCGGCACTACGCGCCTGGCAGCGCAAGGCGCTGGTGGAGTACCTGCGTCGGCGCGAGCCCGACTTCACCGCGGTCGCCACCCCGGGCGCCGGGAAGACCACCTTCGCCCTGCGGATCGCCGCCGAACTGCTCGCCGACGGCACCATCGAGGCGGTCACCGTGGTCGCGCCGACAGAGCACCTGAAGACCCAGTGGTCGCAGGCGGCGGCCCGGGTCGGCATCCAGCTCGACGCGGCCTTCCGCAACGCCGACCTGCACTCCTCCGCCGACTTCCACGGCGCGGTGGTGACCTACGCCCAGGTGGGCATGGCGCCACAGGTGCACAAGCGGCGCACCCTGACCCGGCGGACCCTGGTCGTCCTCGACGAGATCCACCACGCCGGCGACTCGCGGTCCTGGGGTGACGGGGTGAAGGCCGCCTTCGAGGGCGCCGAGCGCCGCCTGATGCTCACCGGCACGCCGTTCCGCTCCGACGACAACCCGATCCCGTTCGTCAGCTACGAGCGGGGCGGGGACGGGCTGCTGCGCTCCCGCGCCGACTCGGTGTACGGCTACGCCGACGCCCTGCGCGACGGCGTGGTCCGGCCGGTGCTCTTCCTGGCGTACTCGGGGGAGACCCGGTGGCGCACGAACGCCGGGGAGGAACTGGCGGCGCGCCTCGGCGAGCCGATGACCCAGGACCTGGTCGCCCAGGCCTGGCGCACCGCGCTGGACCCGGCCGGCGACTGGATGCCCCAGGTGCTGCGGGCCGCCGCCGCGCGGCTGACCGTGCTGCGCAACGCGGGCATGGCCGACGCCGGCGGGCTGATCATCGCCAGCGACCAGCAGACCGCCCGCTCGTACGCCAAGCTCATCGAGCAGGTGACCGGCGAGCGTGCCGCCGTGGTGCTCTCCGACGACGTGGGGGCCTCCGCCCGGATCGCGACGTTCGCGGCGTCCGACCAGCGTTGGCTGGTCGCGGTGCGGATGGTCTCCGAGGGGGTCGACATCCCCCGCCTCGCGGTCGGCGTCTACGCGACCAGCGCCAGCACGCCGCTGTACTTCGCGCAGGCGATCGGCCGGTTCGTCCGCGCCCGCCGCCCCGGCGAGACGGCCTCGGTCTTCCTGCCCAGCGTGCCGCACCTGCTCGGGCTGGCCAGCGAGATGGAGGCCGAGCGCGACCACGTGCTCGGCAAGCCCAAGGACCGCGAGGGCTTCGACGACGACCTGCTGGAACGCGCCCAGCGCGACGACCAGGCCAGCGGCGAGCTGGAGAAGCGGTTCGCCGCGCTCTCCGCGACCGCCGAGCTGGACCAGGTGATCTTCGACGGCGCCTCGTTCGGCACCGCCGCCCAGGCCGGCACCCCGGAGGAGGAGGAGTACCTCGGACTGCCCGGGCTGCTCACCGCCGACCAGGTCTCGCTGCTGCTCACCAAGCGACAGGCCGAGCAGCTCGCCGCCCAGCGCCGTCGGGCGGCCACGCGGACCGCTGAGCCGGCCGCTACGGCCCCGGCAGCGCCGCCGGCACCGATGAGTGCCGCCCAGCGCCGGGTGGCGCTGCGCCGCCAGCTGAACGCCCTGGTGGCCGCCCGGCACCACCGCACCGGCCAGCCGCACGGCAAGATCCACGCCGAGCTGCGCCGCCTCTGCGGCGGCCCGCCCAGCGCCCAGGCCACCATCGAGCAACTGGAAGAACGCATCGCCACCGTGCAGACCCTCTGACCCATCCACACCGGGCGTCCCGACCAGATCCCGCACTTTCCGGGAAAGTGCGCCTATTCGGCGCGTCGAGGCCACTCATTCCGTGAAAGTGCGCGGGGCGCGGGGCGCGGGGCGCGGGGCGCGGGGCGCGGGGCGCGGGGCGCGGTGGGGGAGAGAGCGCAGACGAAGCCGGCCGGGAGCCCCATGGGGCTCCCGGCCGGCTATGTCGTCGTTATGCGGTTGCGGATTCAGTTCGCCATCAGATCGGCGCCACGCCAGCTGAACTCCGGGTCCGTCGCGTACCGCACGGTGATCTTCACGAGATCCTCCGCGTACTTGTTCGCGTGGTGCCCACAGAACACCAGCTCGCTCCCACCCGCCAGAGTGATCCGGAGCTTGCCGGCAGCATTGCAGCGGTCGCACCGTTCATCGGCGGCTGGGGGAGCCACCGTCTCGGGCGGCGGCGTGAGGGTCGGGGTCATCGCCTTCCTCCTCTGGTCGTCACCGATGAACACTCTCTTCGGTCGTTGCTCACCTATCGTGCAACACCCTGTCCCGGCGCTGCCTTCCCTGTGTGCCCGCGGGGGACCGAGGTCACACATGGCAGGGACAGTGTGCCGTGCACCAAGGGTGCCACGTCAACGATCACAATCGTGCAACCGAACGATCACCATGTGGCGTTGCACGCCAGGTGGCCAAAACGACACGTTCGGTTGACGATCGAGGGTCAGTCCAGGTAATCCCGGAGGACCTGCGAACGCGACGGGTGGCGCAGCTTGGACATCGTCTTGGACTCGATCTGCCGGATGCGTTCCCGGGTCACACCGTAGACCTGACCGATCTCGTCCAGCGTGCGGGGCTGGCCGTCGGTCAGGCCGAACCGCAGGCGTACCACACCCGCCTCACGCTCGGACAACGTCTGCAGCACCTGCTGGAGCTGGTCCTGCAGCAGCGAGAACGAGACCGCGTCGACCGCGACCACGGCCTCCGAGTCCTCGATGAAGTCACCGAGCTGGCTGTCGCCCTCGTCACCGATGGTCTGGTCCAGCGAGATGGGCTCCCGGGCGTACTGCTGGATCTCCAGCACCTTCTCCGGTGTGATGTCCATCTCCTTGGCCAGCTCCTCCGGCGTGGGCTCACGGCCCAGGTCCTGGAGCAGCTCGCGCTGTATGCGGCCGAGCTTGTTGATCACTTCCACCATGTGCACCGGGATGCGGATGGTGCGGGCCTGGTCGGCCATGGCACGGGTGATCGCCTGCCGGATCCACCAGGTGGCGTACGTGGAGAACTTGTAGCCCTTGGTGTAGTCGAACTTCTCGACCGCGCGGATCAGGCCGAGGTTGCCCTCCTGGATCAGGTCGAGGAAGGCCATCCCGCGACCGGTGTAGCGCTTGGCCAGCGACACCACCAGCCGGAGGTTGGCCTCCAGCAGGTGGTTCTTGGCGCGCTCGCCGTCACGGGAGATCCAGCCCAGGTCCCGCTGCATCTCGCGGGTGAGCTTCTCCTCGCCCTCGTCGGCCGCGCGCAGCCGCTCGGCGGCGTAGAGCCCGGCCTCGATCCGCTTGG
This sequence comes from Micromonospora phytophila, assembly GCF_023656545.1. Taxonomy (GTDB): domain Bacteria; phylum Actinomycetota; class Actinomycetes; order Mycobacteriales; family Micromonosporaceae; genus Micromonospora; species Micromonospora phytophila. Next base: position 5,854 of record NZ_JAMOKF010000322.1, read on the forward strand.
CGAGCTCCACCTCCTGCTCCGCGTTGAGCAGCGGCACCTTGCCGATCTGCTTCAGGTAGGCCCGGACCGAGTCGGCCGACGCGGTCAGCTCGGCGTCCCGACGCGCCTGCTTGAGCGCCTCGGACTCCTCGTCGTCCCACTCGAAGTCGTTGTCGGTGGCCGAGGCGGCGGCGTCGGTCGCGGCGGCCTGCGCCAGCTCGGCCGGCTCCTCGACCACCACGTCCTCGATCGCGGCCGCGAGCTCCTCGGGGTCGATGTCGCCCTCGGCGCCCTCGCCCTTGGCCTTGGTCGGCTTCGCCCCGGCGACGGCGGCGACCGTCGCCTTGGTGGCGCGGG
>NZ_JAMOKF010000323.1 GCF_023656545.1 Micromonospora phytophila
GGCCCGCGTGGTGCCGCCGACTCAGCCAGCCGCGGGCGGGGCGGCGCGGCAGCGACCGGGCGAGCCGGTCCGCCGCGGCCTCGGCGCGCAGCTCGGCGGAGTGCGTACGGTGGATGGTGAGGATGAAGTCTGCGTCGTTGCTGAACATCTCGGGCTCCCTGCGGTCGTCGTCATCTGCTGACGTTGACTCTGCTCGGGAAGGTGCCGCCGGGGCATGGGGGCGCTGCCTGATCTTCGCCCGCTCCCCCTCCTTACTCCGGGGCCGGATGGGCGGTGCGGCGGCGTAAGGTACTCAGCCCCGCGGACCGCCGGACGCGGATCAACTCCACCGGCGGCGACCACTAGACTCTCTCGCATGGCAAAGCCCCAGGAGAAGGTCTCGTTCGGCCAGCGGCTGAAGCAGATCGGGATGGTGTTCCGGTTCACCGCCAAGCAGGACAGGTGGTTCGCGCCGCTGGCCGCCGCCGCGGTGCTGATCCCGCTCGCGCTCACCGTGGTCGCGGTCCTGCTCTGGGGCTGGATCTCGCTGCCGCTGGGCATCCTGTTCGCCCTGCTCTGCCTGCTGATCGTGCTGAACCTGCGCTCCAACCGGGCGATGATGAACGCCGCCGAGGGGCAGCCCGGCGCGGCGGCGCAGATCATGGAGAGCATGCGGGGCGACTGGCGCGTCACCCCGGCGGTCAGCTCCACCACGCAGATGGACATGGTCCACCTGGTGATCGGCCGGCCCGGCGTGATCCTGCTCGCCGAGGGCAACCCGCAGCGGGTGCGTGGCCTGCTCGGCCAGGAAAAGCGGCGGCTGGCCAAGGTGATCGGCTCGGCCCCGCTGCACGACTACGTGATCGGCCAGGGCGAGGGCGAGCTGCCCGTCCGTAAGCTGCGGATGACGCTGATGCGGCTGCCCCGCAGCCTCAGCGGCAAGGATGTCAACGCGCTGGACAAGCGGCTCAAAGCACTCACCGCCCGCCCGCAGATGCCCAAGGGCGCGATCCCGAAGAACATGCGGCCGGCGCGCGGCGGGTTCCGCCAGTCCCGGGGCCGCTGACCCCGGCCGTACGCCGGCAGGAGCCGGGCCCCGACGGGCCCGGCTCTTCTCGTCCCGGGCGGGTCAGCGGCGGGGGGCGGCGGTGATGACGGAGCCGGTGAAGCGGTCGTGCAGGCCGCGGCGGTGCTGGTCCATCAGCAGGGCCGGCACGACCAGGGCCAGCAGTAGGCCGCGGAGCAGGCCCCGGGCCAGGCCGATCCGGCCCCCGTCGGCCCACGCGACGCAGCGGATCTTCGTGATGAACATGCCGGGGGTCTGCGCGAAGAGGCCCAGGAAGAAGCCGTACTCCAGGATCAGCACCAGCACGGGCGCCCAACCGTCGCGGACGGGGTCGGCGAAGCCGCGGGCTACCAGCAGGCAGAGCACCCAGTCGATCACCAGCGCGCCGAACCGGCGGCCCAGGTCGGGCGGGGTGAAGGCGGGGTCCGACGCGGGCGGCACGGCTCGATCATGCGGGTTGGTCACAGCGGTCAAGGGTATCCAGGGCGCAGCGGTGGATCGGGGGCGGACCGCCCGACCCGCGGCGCAAAAAAGGACCAACTACCTCAAGTATCAATACAATGGCACAGCCGGTGGCGTCCCAGCGAGCGGCCGGGCCACGTTGAGAGGTGCGGATGACGCTCCGCGAGGGACGTAACACGGCAGAAACACTCAAGACATGGCCGGGCAACCGCGTGGCCATAGCGTCGCCAGAAGCCTAGCCACCCCGTGGACGTGCCAGGAGGACGTGTGTTCGCCAATCCCGAGGAACTCCTGCGATACCTCAAGAACGAGGACGTGAAGTTCGTCGACGTACGTTTCTGTGACCTGCCCGGCGTGATGCAGCACTTCAATCTGCCGGTCGAGTCGGTCAACGACGAATTCTTCACCGAGGGCCTGGCCTTCGACGGCTCGTCGATCCGTGGTTTCCAGGCGATCCACGAGTCGGACATGCTCCTGCTCCCGGACGTCGCGACCGCCTTCATCGACCCCTTCCGGGCGCAGAAGACCCTCGCGCTCAACTTCTTCATCCACGACCCGTTCACCCGCGAGGCCTACAGCCGGGACCCGCGCAACGTGGCGAAGAAGGCCGAGGCCTACCTGGCCGCCAGCGGCATCGCCGACACGGCGTACTTCGGCGCCGAGGCGGAGTTCTACATCTTCGACTCGATCCGCCACGAGACCTCGGCGCACCAGTCGTTCTACTACATCGACTCGATCGAGGGCGCCTGGAACACCGGTCGCGAGGAGCCGGGCGGCAACCGCGGCTACAAGACCGCGTACAAGGGCGGCTACTTCCCGGTGCCGCCGGTGGACCACTACGCCGACCTGCGCGACTCGATCGTGCGCCGGCTGGTCGACAGCGGGTTCACCGTGGAGCGCTCGCACCACGAGGTGGGCACCGCCGGGCAGTCCGAGATCAACTACCGGTTCTCGACCCTGCTGCACGCCGCCGACCAGCTCCAGCTCTTCAAGTACATCGTGAAGAACGAGACGTGGGCGAACGGCAAGACCGCCACGTTCATGCCCAAGCCCCTCTTCGGCGACAACGGCTCGGGCATGCACACCCACCAGAGCCTCTGGCTGAACGGCGAGCCGCTGTTCTACGACGAGACCGGCTACGCCGGGCTGTCCGACACCGCCCGCTGGTACATCGGCGGCCTGCTGCACCATGCCCCGTCGCTGCTGGCCTTCACCAACCCGACGGTCAACTCCTACCGTCGCCTGGTGCCGGGCTTCGAGGCACCGGTCAACCTGGTCTACTCCCAGCGCAACCGCTCCGCCTGCACCCGCATCCCGGTCACCGGCAGCAACCCGAAGGCCAAGCGGGTCGAGTTCCGCGTGCCGGACCCGTCGGCCAACGTCTACCTGGCCTTCTCGGCGATGATGATGGCCGGCCTGGACGGCATCAAGAGCAAGATCGAGCCGCCGGCGCCGATCGACAAGGACCTCTACGACCTCCCGCCGGAGGAGTGGGGCGACGTCAAGCAGGTACCCGGCTCGCTGTCGGCGGTGCTCGACTCCCTCGAGGCCGACCACGACTACCTGCTCGACGGCGGCGTCTTCACCCCCGATCTGATCTCCACCTGGGTCGAGTGGAAGCGGGCCAACGAGGTCGACCCGGTGCGCCTGCGCCCGACCCCGCACGAGTTCGCCATGTACTTCGACTGCTGATCCAGCCGTCGACTGCTCCATCAGCACCGGCCGGGCCGGCTCCGCGACACGCGGAGCCGGCCCGGCCGTTTTCCGTCGCGGCTCACCGTCACGTACCGCCCCCCGATATATCTTCGCGTCCGTTATATTGCCGGACATGGACACTCCCCTGCGGGAACCCACGTTCCTGATCCTCACCGCGCTCGCGGGCGAGCCGCTGCACGGCTACGGGCTGATCGGCGAGGTCGCCGCCCTCTCGGACGGGCGGGTCACGCTACGCCCCGGCACCCTCTACGGAGCACTCGACCGGCTGGTCGACGCGGGCCTGGTCGAGGTCGACCGGGAGGAGGTGGTGGACGGCCGGCTGCGCCGCTACTACCGCCTCTCCCCCGCCGGCGACGCCACCCTCGGCGCGGAGACCGAGCGGCTGCGCCGCAACGTCGAGGCGGCCACCGCCCGGCTGCGCGCGCGCTCCCGCACCGCCCGGCCGCTCGCCCCGCGTACCGCCGGGGGGCTGGCATGAGCAACCTGGAGCGGCGCTACCTGCGGTTGCTGCGCGCGTACCCCGCGGGCTACCGGCGCGCCCGCGGCGCGGAGATCGTCGGCACGTACCTCGACCTGGCCGTCCCGGGCCGGCGGTGGCCCTCCCCCGGGGACGCCGGCGACCTCCTGCGCGGCGGCCTCCGCCAGCGGCTGCGCGCCGCCGGCGCCCCCGACCTGATGCCCGGCATCCGCCTGGCCGCCGTCCTCGCGTTCCTCACCGCCACCTCGCTCGCCGCGGCCTGGTCGGTGCTGGAGCTGCGCCCCGCGCCGGCCGACTTCGACGTGCCGACTGCCGGGCCATTCGTCTCGCTCGGCATCGGGGCGTGGATCGCCTGGCTGCTCGCCGCGGTGGTGCACGCCCTCTCACCCGGTCGGTGGGCCCGGCGTGCCGTGGTGCTCGCGGTGCTTCTCACCCTCGCGCTCGTCCCCGCCGCCGCGCTCACCGGCCTGCCGCGCCCGCCGCTGTTCGTGCTGCTGCCGCAGGTCGGGTTGGGCCTGGTGGCGCTCGGTTTGCCCGACAGGCTGCCGACGCCGCTGCGCGCGGTGCCGCTGGTCGCCATCGGCTCCGCCGGTCTCGTGGCGGCCGACCTTTCCCCCGCCATCTTCGGCGTGAGCTACTACGTACCCACGGCGGGTCAGGTGCTGCCGGCCGCCGCCGTGGCGCTGCTCGCGGTGGTGCTGCTGCTCGGCGCGGGGCTGGCCCTGCGCGCCGACCAGCGGGGCGGCTGGGCCGCACTGATCCTGCTCACCCCGGTGGGTCTGCTCGCGCTGCACCCGCTGGCCGGCGCGGGGGACGGCTTACCCGACACGTACAACCCGGGATGGGCCGCGCTCGCCGCGACCGCCGTCGCCGTCGTGCTGGTCGGCCCCACGCTGCTGCCGCTGGCGCTCGCCATGCGCCGGCGGCGGGCCCGACCAACCGAACACGCTCGCTGCCCGACCTGCGACGCCCGCCGCACCTGACCCGGTCCCATCAACCCGCGCCCAATCGATCATGAGGTTCGCGGCGGGTGCGATCTCGGAGCACGCCGCGAACCTCATGATCGACGAAGATCGAGGGGCGGGCGGAGGCGGCGGCTCAGGCCGAGCACCAGCAGGACGACGACCAACACGGTCATCGCGATCGCGCCGGGCGCCTTGACGGACCGGGCCAGGTTGGTGCCGTCGGGCAGGGTGAGGAAGGCCGCGACCGCGGCGGGCAGCACGAACCAGGTGGTCCGCGTCGCGGCGACCGCGAGCAGGACCAGCGGCCAGGTGGCGTACCAGGGGTGGAAGACCGGAGCCAGGGCCACCGTGGCGGCCAGCGCCAGGCCCGCGCCGAGCAGGGCCACCCGGGGGCGGGCCGCGTCCACCTGCGCCGCCCGCCGGCGTACGTCGTTGAGCCGGCGCAGCGCCGACCAGGCCCGCCACCACAGCGCCACCACCAGCACGGCGAGCAGCAGCAGCGCCACCGCCCGGGCCACCGGCACCGCGCCCGGGTCTCGGCCGACCAGCTCCCCGGCGTAGTCCACGACGAGGCCCACCGCCGTCGGCGGCGACGTCCACTGCTTGGAGTCCCCGCTGCGGGCCAGCCCGCCCACCCAGCCGAACCCCAGACCGGAGAGGAGCGAGGTGACCGCCAGCGCGCCGAGCACCCCGCCGGCCAGCCAGCCGGCGTCGCGCAGCAGCGCCCGGACGGTGTAGCGGCCGAGCACCGCGGCCAGCGCCGCGAAGGGCAGCACCACCAGCGCGGTGGCCTTGACCGTCACCGCCAGCCCCAGCAGCGCCCCGGCGACCAGCAGCGCTCGCGGCTTGCCGGGCCGGCGGACCAGCACCAGCAGGGCGAGGGTCAGCAGGCCGAGCAGCACCGCGTCGTTGTGCGCGCCGGCCACCAGGTGCACGCCGACCAGCGGGCCGGCCAGCGCCATCCAGGCCGCCCGCCGGGTCGGCACGCCGGCGGCCCGCGCCAGCCCCGGCAGGCAGAGCGCGGTCACCAGCACCCCGGCGACCGCCACCAGGCGGAGTAGCACGACCGTGCCGACCAGACCGCCGCCGAGGGTCACCGCGAGCGCGGCGAGCAGCACGAAGAACGGGCCGTACGGGGCCGGCGTGTCCCGCCAGATCGGGGCCACCGCGTCCACCCAGGGGCAGGCGGCCTCGGCGACGCCCGTCGCGTACGGGTCGACGCCGTGCGCGTACGTCCAGCCCTGGCAGGCGTAGGAGTAGACGTCCCGGCTGCCCAGCGGCGCGCTGAACAGCAGCGGCAGCGCCCAGAGCCCCGCGGTCAGGTACGCCCACCGTGTCGACGGCGCGCCCCGGCGCAGCGCCCACCAGGCGCCGGTCAGCAGGACCGTGCCGACCAGCCAGCAGCCCACCACCCACGGCCCGTCCGGCGCGGCGAGCACCGAGGCCGGCGTGGCGTCCAGCGGTGCGGACGGCAGCGCGCCACCGAG
>NZ_JAMOKF010000324.1 GCF_023656545.1 Micromonospora phytophila
CGTCGTCGAGCCGGAACGCCCGGGCGAAGACCGGCCGCAGCGGGCCCAGCGTGCTCGCCGGGTCGACGGCCGGGTCCCGGCGCCAGCGGGCCCAGGCCAGCGAGGCCCCGGCCAGCAGCAGCGCGGTGGGCAGCAGCAGCGCCGAACCGACGTGCACCAGCTCGACGTCGGTCTCCGTCCCCGTCCCCGGGGCGCGGAGCCGGTCGGCGAACGGGGGCAGGAACGCGGCCAGCCCGAGCAGCGCCGCCGGTACGGCCAGCAGCACGACCGGCCAGCGCATCGCGGCCGGCGGGTCGTGCGGGTGCAGCAGCGGGATCCGGGGCTCGCCGAGGAAGGTGCGCAGCAGCAGCCGGGTGGCGTACCCGGCGGTGACCAGCACGCCGAGCAGACCGGCCAGCCAGACCAGCCAGCCGACCCAGGCCGGCGCGGGCCCGGCGCCGTCCAGCGCGGCGGCCTGGGCGACCGCGAGCACCCCGTCCTTGCTCCAGAAGCCCGACAGCGGCGGCACCCCGGCCAGCGCGCCCAGACCGATCAGCATGCACCAGAAGGTGACCGGCATGCCCCGGCGCAGCCCGCCCATCCGGGACATCAGCGTAGTGCCGACCGCGTGGATGACCGCGCCGGCGGCGAGGAAGAGCAGCGCCTTGAAGGCGGCGTGGGTGAGCAGGTGGAACAGCGCCGCGGCGGGCGCGCCGACCGCCAGCGCGCCGGTCATGTAGCCGATCTGGGACACCGTCGACCAGGCCAGCACCCGCTTCAGGTCGTCCTGGGCGGTGGCGGCGAACGCGCCGAGCAGCAGGGTCACCGAGGCCATCACGCCGAGCACCGCGAGCGCCACCGGCGCGGCCTCGAAGAGCGGCCAGAGCCGGGTCACCGCGTAGACGCCGGCGGCGACCATGGTGGCGGCGTGGATGAGCGCGGAGATCGGGGTGGGGCCGGCCATCGCGTCGGGCAGCCAGGTGTGCAGCGGGAACTGCGCGCTCTTGCCGGCCACCCCGGCGAGCAGCAGCAGGCAGGCGGCGGTGAGCGTGCCGGTGGAGTGGTCGTGGGCGAGCACGTCGGCGATCCGGAAGCTGCCCGCCGAGACGCCGAGCAGCGCGATGCCGAGCAGGAAACCGACGTCGCCGACCCGGGTGACCAGGAACGCCTTCATCGCGGCGGCCGGCGCCTCGGGCAGCCGGCGGTCGTGGGCGATGAGCAGGTAGGAGCAGAGGCCCATCACCTCCCAGCCGACCAGCAGCAGGATCAGGTCCCCGGCGACCACGACCAGCAGCATCGCGGCGGTGAAGAGGCTGATCTGCGCCGCGTAGGGCGGGTACCGGTGGTCGACCTCGACGTCGTCGTGCGGGCCCCGCTTGAGGTAGGCGGTCGAGTAGACCTGCACGGCGAGGGCCACCGTGGTCACCGCGACCGCGACCAGGGCGGCGGCGCCGTCCAGCCGGACCCCGAGGGTCACCCGCAGCCCGCCCAGGTCGATCCAGGTGGTGACGGTCTCGACCGGGTCGCCGACCCGGACCAGCAGGACGAGCGCGACCAGCAGTGCGCCGGCCGCGCCGGTCACGCCCAGCGCGATCGCCGTCCGCCGGGCCCGGTCCTCGCCGGTGGCCGCGCCGCGCGGCGACGGCGGCAGCAGCAGGCCGGTCAGGCCCGCCAGCAGGGGTACGGCCGGCAGCGCGGCCCCGAGCAGCCCGGTCACCGGTCCACCTCCGGCCGGTCGGCGCCCCGGGCGTCCGACCGGTCCGACGGTCGTCCGGCGGCGGTGTCCCCGGCCGGCCCTCCGGCCGGCACCAGCGCCGGGGCCTCGGTCAGCGGTACCTCGTCCACCGCGACGCTGGCCTTCAACCGGTAGAGCTGGAGCACGATCGCCAGCCCGACGCCGATCTCGGCGGCGGCCAGCACGATCACGAAGAGCGCGAAGACCTGCCCGCCCTGCGGCAGCTGCGCCCGCACCGTCGTGTCGGCGGTGACCAGGATCAGGTTGACCGCGTTGAGCATCAGCTCGACCGCCATCAGCACCAGCACCGCGTTGCGCCGGCGCAGCACGCCGTAGACGCCGAGGCCGAACAGGAACGCGGCGGTGACGTACGGGATGACCGGCCTCACCGCGACCGCCCACCCTCGCCGCCGGTACCCGGCCGGCCGCCGCGGGCCCGGTCGGCGTCCGGGCGGGCGCTGCCGTCGCGGTCGACCTCCCGACGGCCGATGTCGGGGCGGGAGAGCACGATGGCGCCGACCAGGGCGGCGAGCAGCAGCACCGAGAGCACCTCGAAGGGGAGCACCCAGGTGCGGAAGATCTGGTCGCCGAGGCGTTCGGCGGTGCCCGGGTCGGGCAGCTCCACCGACGTCCAGCGGTACGCGTCGACCAGCAGGGCGGCCAGCCCGAGCCCGGTGCCGCCGCCGACCAGGGCGGCCGGCCAGCCGGGCCGGTCCAGGTCGTCGGAGGCGCCGATCGGCGCGCGGGTGAGCATCACCGCGAAGAGCAGCAGCACCACCACCGCGCCGACGTAGATCAGCACCTGCACCCAGGCCACCAGCTCGGCGGTGAGCACCAGGTACATCCCGGCCAGCGCGCCGAGGCAGACCACCAGGTAGAGCCCGGCCCGGACCAGGTGTTTCGTGGCCACCACCAGCACGCCCGAGCCGACCGCCACCGCGCCCAGGGCGAGCAGCAGCACGTCCGCACCGGTCATGAGCCGGCCTCGGGCTCGGGCCGGGGGCCGGGCTCGGGGCGTACGGCGGGAGCGGCCGGGCGGGCGGCGGGGGCCGCCGGGACCGCGGCCTTGCGCGCGGCGCTGGTCTCCTCCTTGGCCGGCTCACCGTTCGGGTCGTGCGCGGGCGGCGGCGGGACGGTGCCCATCCACTGCCCGAGGTGGTCCTTGTCGTGCAGCAGGTCCTTGATGTCGTACTCGGCGTACTCGAACTCCGGCGACCAGTAGAGCGCGTCGAAGGGGCAGACCTCGATGCAGATCCCGCAGTACATGCAGAGCGAGAAGTCGATGTCGAACTTGTCGAGCACGTTGCGCTGGCGGGGGCGGGCGGCGCCGGGCACCGCCACCTCCTCCTTGTGCGAGTCGATGTAGATGCACCAGTCCGGGCACTCCCGGGCGCAGAGCATGCAGACCGTGCAGTTCTCCTCCGACAGCGCGATCACCCCGCGCGAGCGGGGCGGCAGCTCGGGGGCGACGTCCGGGTACTGCTGAGTGGTCGAGCGGCGGGTCATCGTCTTCAGCGTGACCGCGAGTCCCTTGACCAGGCCCGCGCCCGGCAGGCCACGGTCGCCGTCGGCGGTGCCCGGATCGCTGCGCTCGCTGCGGTCAGTCATGCCGACCATCCTGCCCTGTGACCCCGGCGCGCGCGACCACCACCCTGCGCATCCCGGCGGTTCGTCGACACCGGTGAACCGTTCCCGGTCAACCTGTCGATCAGCAGAATCACGCCCCGGTTCCTCTGACCCCGCCGGGAGCGGGCGGGAGCAGCTCGACGCCGAGCTGCTGGAGGAGCTGGAACAACTCGTTGCAGCTCCACACGTCGATGATCAGGCCCGCCTCGTCGAAGCGCAGGAAGCTCGCGCCGGAGTAGCTGACCACCTGCCCGGTCGGCGGCACCGGGCCGAACCGCCCGGCCTGGGTGCCGGCGGCCCGCCAGTGCACCGCCACCCGGTCCCCGGCGGCCACCACGTCCACGATCTTGTAGCGCAGGTCGGGAAAGGCTGCCCGGCGTTCCCGGTGCCAGGCCAACGTCGCCTCCGGGCCGGTGCCGCCCAGCCCGGGGCACTCGGGCCCGACCAGCTCGTACGCGGACTCCTCCCGCCGGGCGTTCCACACGTCGGCGATGAAGCGTCGGGCCGCCGCCTCCACATCGGTCATCCCGGCAGGCTAGCCGGGACCACCCCGACCGTCCGCCCGGCGGTGGACGACCGCGTCGCCACAGCGCGGTGGCCGGCCGGGTCGGGCAGAGCCGCGCCCGGGGGCCGGAAATCCGCGAGGATGGGGGCGGAGACGGCAACGTAACGGAGCGGAGGACCACGTGGGCGACAAGGCAGGCGGGACGACCGGTGGGAAGTACGTCGAGCCGGGTGCCGAATTCACCCGGGACCAGCGCTACATCGCCACCCGGATCACCGCCGACGGCCGGGACGGCTATCCGGTGGAGCCCGGCCGCTACCGGCTGGCAATCAGCCGCGCCTGCCCGTGGGCCAGCCGGCTGGTCATCGTGCGGCGGCTGCTCGGGCTGGAGGACGCCATGTCGATGGCGATGGCCGGGCCGACCCACGACGCCCGGAGCTGGACCTTCGACCTGGACCCGGGCGGGCGTGACCCGGTGCTCGGCATCGAGCGCCTCCAGGAGGCGTACTTCGCCCGCTTCCCCGGCTACGAGCGGGGCATCACCGTGCCGGCGATCGTGGACGTGCCGACCGGGCAGGTGGTCACCAACGACTACGCGCAGATGAGCCTGGACCTGTCCACCGAGTGGACCGCCCACCACCGCGAGGGCGCGCCGGAGCTCTATCCGGAGCGGCTGCGCGACGAGATCGACGAGGTCAACGCGGTGGTCTTCGCCGACGTCAACAACGGCGTCTACCGGTGCGGCTTCGCCGGCAGCCAGGAGGCGTACGAGAAGTCGTACCACCGGCTCTTCGACCGGCTGGACTGGTTGACGGACCGGCTGGCCGGGCAGCGGTACCTGGTGGGCGACACCATCACCGAGGCCGACGTGCGGCTCTTCACCACCCTGGTCCGCTTCGACCCGGTCTACCACGGTCACTTCAAGTGCAACCGGAGCAAGCTGACCGAGATGCCGGTGCTGTGGGCGTACGCCCGGGACCTGTTCCAGACCCCGGGCATCGGCGACACGGTCGACTTCGACCAGATCAAGCGGCACTACTACGAGGTGCACCGGGACATCAACCCGACCGGCGTGGTGCCGCTCGGCCCGGACCTGTCGAACTGGCTCACCCCGCACGGCCGGGAGGAACTCGGCGGCCGCCCCTTCGGCGACGGCACCCCGCCCCCGCCACCGCCACCCGCCGAGCGCGTCGACCCGGCCCACACCCCGCTGCCCTGACCCCAACCCTGAGGGGGTGGGTCAGAGGGCGACGCGGACGGCGGCGGTCAGGACGAGTTGGGCGAGGGACGCGGGGACCAGGACCAGCCAGCAGAGGCGCTGGAGCTGGTCCTCGCGGAGCCGGGGGTACGCCACCCGCAGCCAGATGATCAGGAACGAGACGGCGGAGACCTTCAGCAGGGTCCAGAGCCAGCCCAGCTGCGCGTCGGCGAACGGGCCCTGCCAGCCACCGAGGAAGAGCACCGTGGTCAGCGCGGCGATCACCACGATCCCGACGTACTCGGCGAGCAGGAAGAAGGCGAACCGCAGGCCGGTGTACTCGGTCATGTAGCCGAAGACCAGTTCCGAGTCGGCGATGGGCATGTCGAAGGGCGGGCGCCGGATCTCGGCCAGCCCGGCGACGAAGAAGACGATCATGGCTGGGGCCTGCCAGAGCAGCCACCACGGCTGCCACGCCTCGACGATGCCGGAGAGGCTCAGCGTGCCCGCCGCCATCGCCACCGAGGCCGCCGCCAGCACCAGCGGCAGCTCGTAGCCGAGCAGCTGGGCGGCGCCGCGCAGCCCGCCGAGCAGGCTGTACTTGTTGGCCGACGCCCACGCCGACATCAGCACCGCCACCACACCGACCCCGACCACGGCCAGCACGAAGAAGAGGCCGATGTCCAGCGGCTGCCCGACCAGGTCGTTCGGGCCGAGCGGGATCACCAGCAGGACCAGCAGGTAGGGCACCAGGGCGACCGCCGGAGCGAGCCGGAACACCGCCCGGTCCGCCTCCCGGGGCGTGACGTCCTCCTTCTGCACGAACTTCACGCCGTCGGCGATCAGCTGGGCCCAGCCGTGGAAACCGCCCGCGTACATCGGGCCGAGCCGGCCCTGCATGTGCGCCATCACCTTGTGCTCGGCCTGCCCGACCAGCAGCGGCAGGGTGAGGAAGGCGACCAGCACGCCACCCACCCGGATCACCAGCTCCAACCACAGCGGCATCAGGCCGTACCCCCCTCGTCGCCGGCGCGGTCGTCGGGCGCCGGCCGCGCCGCGGCCGGGCCGCTCCCGGCCACCGGCGGCTCGGTCGCGGGCCGGTC
>NZ_JAMOKF010000325.1 GCF_023656545.1 Micromonospora phytophila
GACCACTCCCATCTGCCGGCCACCGTGGCGGCCACGGTAACCTCGCCCACACCATCCGGGGCAGGGGAGAAGCGCATTGAATCCCGTCACCGTCATCACCGGCGGCAGCCGAGGCATCGGCGCGGCCACCGCCCGCCGCCTCGCCCACGCCGGCCACCACGTCGCGCTGAGCTACCGCCGCGACCACGACGCCGCCACCGCCGTCCTGGCCGACCTGCACGCCACCGGCGTACGCGCCATCGCCGTCCCCGCCGACACCCGCGACCCCGACCAGGTCACCGCCCTGTTCGACGCCGCCGCCGACCTGGGCCCGATCACCGGGCTGGTCAACAACGCCGGCGTCACCAGCCCCATCGGCGCCTTCGTCGACCTCGACCCCACCGACCTGCGCCACGTCGTCGACGTCAACCTCATCGGCTACGTCCTGTGCGCCCAACAGGCCGCCCTCCGCATGAGCAGCGGCGCCGCCATCGTCAACGTCTCCTCCGCCGCCGCCACCCTCGGCAGCCCCGGCGAATACATCCACTACGCCGCCGTCAAGGCCGCCACCGACACCCTCACCACCGGCCTGGCCAAGGAACTCGCCCCCCGGGGCATCCGCGTCAACGCCGTCGCCCCCGGCGTGATCCGCACCGACATCCACGCCCTCTCCGGGCAACCCGACCGACCCGACACCGCCGCCGCCCGCATCCCCCTCGGCCGCGCCGGCGAACCCGACGAGGTCGCCGCCGCCATCGCCTGGCTGCTCGGCCCCGACGCCACCTACACCACCGGCACCGTGCTGCGCGTCGCCGGCGGCCTGTGAACGTGGGCGTCTTCGGCGACGACGCCGACCTCTACGACGACGTACGCCCCGGCTACCCCGGCGCACTCGCCAACACCATCGGCGACTACCACCGCGGCACCCCCGCGACGATCGTGGAGATCGGCGCCGGCACCGGCAAGGGCACCGAGGTGCTGCTGCGCCTCGGCGCACCCGTCACCTGCCTCGAACCCGACCCCCGCATGGCGGCCCTGCTCACCACCCGCCACCCCCACGTCCACGTCGTCACCGACACCTTCGAACGCTGGCGAGCGCCCACCGGCGGCGTGGACCTCATCGCCGCCGCCCTCGCCTGGCACTGGCTCGACCCCGCCACCCGCAACCACCGCGCCCACGCCGCGCTCACCCCCAGCGGCACCCTCGCCGTCTTCGGCCACACCTACGGCTACGCCGACCCCGGACACGCCCACGCCATCGACACCGCCCTGCGTGCGATCGACCCCGCCACCCCGACGCGCGCCCCGGACTGGTTCCACCAGGACATCACCGCCAGCGGCCTGTTCGCCGACATCCAGGCCCACACCAGCCACCGCGACCTGCCCCTGACCACCGAGCGCTACCTGCAACTGGTGCGCACCTTCGGCCCGTACCGCACCCGCCCCCCGCACCAGCAGGCCCGCGCCAGCGACACCCTCCGCGCCCTGGTCGACGGCTTCGGCGGGACGATCGTCCTGCGCCTGCGCACCACCCTGGTGCTGGCCCGCCGCCCGGGGTGACGATCAGGTGAAACGCCGCCGGGCGGGGGAGAGGACCATCCCAGCGACGTCCGCCAGAATCGGCGCATGCCCGCCCTCGTACCCCCGGTCGTGACGCCGGGCAGTCTGTCCCGGCTGCCGCAACCGCACCTCGACGCCGCCGGGTTGACGCTGCGCCCATGGCAACCCACCGACCGACCCACGGTCCTCGCCGCCTACACCGACCCGGCCATCCGACGCTGGCACAGCCGGACGATGACCGACGACGAGGCCCGCGCCTGGATCGACACCTGGCCCGAGCGGTGGCGGCAGGAGACCGGCGCCGGCTGGGCCGTGACCGACCCCTGCGGCGTCGTCGGTCAGATCAGCCTGCGCCGACTCGCCCTGCCCGACGGCCTGGCCGAGGTCTCCTACTGGGTGCTGCCCACCGCCCGCGGCCGGCGCGTCGCCCCCCGCGCCCTGTCGGCGCTGACCACCTGGTCGTTCACCGTGCTCGGACTGCACCGCGTCGAGCTGTCCCACTCGAGCGCGAACCTCCCGTCCTGCCGGGTGGCCGCCCGCGCCGGCTTCACCGCCGAGGGCACCAAACGCGGCGAGGGCCGGCACGCCGACGGTTGGCACGACATGCACCTGCACGCCCGGCTACGCACCGACCGCCCCTGACCCGGCCCAGGTGACACCTCTGGGCCAGCGCGTCCCTTCTCATCCGTCCCGGGTCACCTGAACCACTTCGACCCGCGACGGCCCCGACACGGTGAGAAGGAGCCGAAAACCGCGGCTTCCCACCGTCTCGGGCGGCGCGGCCCAGGAGCGAGGACAGGAGCCGGCCGAGGTATGCCACCCCGTCCGGCCGGGTAGGCACCGGCGTGCAAAGCGGACGGATCGGTGACCACGGTTTTCTCGCGGACGGTCGCAGCGCGGTCCTGGTGGACCGGGCTGGATCGGTGAACTGGTGGTGCCCGCTACGCTTCGACGGGCCCTCCGTCTTCGGGCGGTTGCTCGACGACGACGCCGGGCACTGGTCGATCCAGCCGGAGGACCACTTCACCTCCGAGCGGTCCTACCTGGACGACGCGCTCGTGCTGCGTACCGTCTTCACCACCGGGCAGGGCAGCGTGGCGGTGACCGACGCGCTCGCGCTGGAGCCCGGCGCGCGCGGCCACGAGATCGGCCTGCGCTCACCGCGGGTACTGGCCCGCGTGGTCGAGGGGCTCTCCGGCGAGGTGCCGATGCGGCTGCACTACCGGCCGCGCTTCGAGTACGGGCGGGTGACCGCGTACCTGACGGAAGACGACGGCGTGATCGGCGCCACCGCCGGCGGCTGCCGGCTGAGCCTGCGCGGCGACGTGCCGCTGGAGTGCCGGGACGGCGACGCCACCGCGAGCTTCACCGTCCGGGCCGGCGACACCCACCGCTTCACCCTCGGACACGCGCCCACCTACGAGTCCGATCCGCCCGCGTTGCCGGACGCCGACCGGGTCGTGGCCGACGCCGTCGCCGGCTGGCGCTCCTGGGCCGACCTGCACCGGGACCAGTACCGCGGCCTGTTCCGTGACGAGGTGCGGCACAGCGCCATCATCCTGCAGGGAATGACCTACGGGCCCAGCGGCGCCATCGTGGCGGCGGCGACCACCTCGCTGCCGGAGAAACTCGGCGGCGACCGCAACTACGACTACCGCTTCGTCTGGCTCCGCGACTTCAGCCTCACCCTGCAGGCCCTGTGGCGGGCGGCCTGCCCGGACGAGGCCGAACGGCAGTTCACCTGGGTGGCCCGGGCGATGGGGCGGATCGGTGACGAGCCGGTGCCCATCATGTACGGCGTACAGGGCGAGCGTGACCTCACCGAGCACCAACTCGACCACCTCGCCGGGTACGCCGACAGCCGGCCGGTCTCCATCGGCAACGACGCCTGGACCCAGCGGCAGTCCGACGTGCTCGGCGAGATCCTCGACGCGGCCTGGCTGATGCGCCACTACCTCGACCCGATGATGCCCGAAGTGCGCCACCTGCTGCGGGCCCTCGCCGACCAGGCGGTGCTGAACTGGCGCCGGCCGGACGCCGGCATGTGGGAGGCCCGCGACGCGGAACGGCACTACGTCTCGTCGAAGGTGCAGTGCTGGACCGCACTGGACCGCGCCGTCCGCTTCGGCCCCCGGCTCGGCGACCAGAGCGACGTGGCCCGCTGGGCCGCCGCCCGCGACGAGGTCCGCGAGGCCGTACTGACCCGGGGCTGGCGCGAGCGGCTCGGCGCGTTCACCGGGGCGTTCGATTCCGACAACCTGGACGCCTCGGTGCTGCTCATGCCGCTGGTCGGCTTCCTGCCGGCCGACGACCCGCGGATGCGCTCCACGGTGAGCGTGATCGAGCGCGAGCTCTCCCACGACGGGCTGCTGCGCCGCTGGGACGGCGACCCGGCCGGCTTCGTCATCTGCTCGTTCTGGCTGGTCAGCTGCCTGGCCATGGCCGGTGAGGTGGACCGGGCCGACCGGCTCTTCCAGCAGCTCGCCGCCCGGGTCAACGACCTGGGGCTCTTCGCCGAGCAGATCGACCAGGCCACCGGGGAGCAACTCGGCAACTTCCCGCAGGCCTTCTCGCACATCGGGCTGATCAACGCCGCCGGCCTGCTCACCGAGGCCGCCGACCGGCGCGCCGCCGCGGGCCAGTCGCGACAACCCGTGCCGGCCGGTACGGGACCCACGGAAGGAGCACGCTCATGACCGGACGCCTCCAGGGCAGAACCGCCCTGATCACCGGCTCGGACTCGGGCATCGGGCAGGCCACCGCGATCGAGTTCGGCCGGGAGGGCGCCGACGTGGTGGTGCACTACCTGCACGACCACGCCGGCGCGAACCACACGAAGGCCGAGATTGAGAAGTCCGGCCGGCGGGCCGTCGTGGTGCAGGGCGACATCAGCGTCGAGCACCAGGTCGAGGCGATGTTCGACGAGGCGCTGGCGGAGTTCGACACGCTCGACATCCTGATGAACAACGCCGGGGTGGACGCCTCCGGTATCCCGGTGGCCGACCTGGACACCGAGACCTGGGACCGGGCCATCCGGACCAACGTCTACGGCACGTTCTTCTGCTCCCGACGCTTCGTACGGCACCGCCGCGACCAGGGCGGCCACGGGAAGATCATCAACACCACCTCCATCCACCAGGAGGTCGCCCGGGCCGGCGGCGCGGACTACGACACCAGCAAGGGCGCCATGCTGGAACTGGCCAAGAGCCTCGCCCTGGAAGTCGCTCCGATGCACATGAACGTCAACAACATCGGCCCCGGCATGGTGCTCACCCCGTTCAACCAGAAGGCCATCGACGACCCGGCCTACCTCGAGGAGCAGGTGCAGAGCATCCCCTGGAAGCGGGCCGCCGAGCCCCGCGAGATCGCCAAGCTGGCGGTTTTCCTGGCCAGCGACGACGCCGACTACGTCACGGGCTCGACATATTTCATGGACGGTGGCCTGATGCAGAACCAGGGCCAGGGCGCCTGAGAACGTCGCACGCCACGGCGTCGGACCGCGCCCTCAACCGCCTGGCTGTTCGACGGCCGGAGGACTCCAGGGGCCCCGCGAGAATTTCGAGGTTTTTGCGGTTTTCCGGGGATTTCGGGCGATAGCCGGTTGAGGATGGGCGCAGGGCCAGCCGAAGGGCACAGGACCGAAGGCGTTGACACGTCGCTGCCATCGCGGGGAAAGAGGAGCCGACAGCGTGGACATGAAGCTCGAATTCATCGTGCTGCCCATTGCCGATGTGGGCCGGGCCAAGAACTTCTACCAGACGCTGGGCTGGCGGGAGGATATCGACAAAGGCGAGGGCGATGCCCGGGTGGTCCAGATGACACCGCCCAGGTCGGACTGCTCGATCATGTTGGGTCCCAGCCTCACCTCGGCCGCACCCGGCTCCGCCCAGGGCCTGTGCCTGGTGGTCAACGACATCGAGGCGGCCCGCGCCGAACTGGTCGGCCGCGGCGTCGAGGTGAGCGAGGTGTTCCACCAGGCAGCCGGCGGACTGCCCCTGGCGAACGCTCAAGGACGGGCCCCGGGGCTGGCTCCGGACCGAGGGAGCTACTTCTCGTTCGCCTCGTTCAACGACCCGGACGGCAACGGCTGGCTCCTCCAGGAGGTCACCACGCGCTTTCCCGGCCGGCTGTGGTGACCGACGGACCGAACCTTCTCGCAGAGGACCCGCATGCCGGCGACCTATGACTCGGTGGCCGAACTGGCAGACGCGCTGCGGCGGGCAGCGGCTGCGCACGGCCGCTACGAGGCAGAGACCGGGCGCCCTGACCCGGACTGGCCGACCTGGTACGCCCAGTACATGGCCGACGAGCAGGCAGGGCGCCCCGGACCAGCCGGGCGGGGAGCGGGCACCTGAGCGATGAGGCCACGGCGGAGCCTGGCCACCACCAGGCCCTGCACAGGTCGAGGGCGTGCGCGCAGCAGACCGGGCCCGAGCGGACCCCGCGTGGATGCGACGCCCGTAGCGCTACGCAACTGCGGCGCGACGTGGCACGATCGCGCAGGTGACCAGCAGCCCCGCCGCGGCGCAGCACCTGCGCGACCTCGTGCGACTGCGCCGCGTCCGCGACCGCATCGACCGGGAGTACGCAC
>NZ_JAMOKF010000326.1 GCF_023656545.1 Micromonospora phytophila
CCGGCGGGGTCGCCGGGTCCCGCTCCGCCCCGGGGACCGGCGGCCAGGCCGGCGGCGCGGGTGCGCTCGGGGCCTGGGTGCCGGAGACCGGACGCTGCGGCAACGGCGAGGTCGGCGGCGCGGAGTACGGCTGACTGGAGGTCGGAGCGGCGGAGACCGGCGAGGCCGACACCGGCGCGGCGGAGACCGGCATGCCGGAGACCGGCGGGCTGGACACCGGCGGCGCGGAGTACGGGACCGGCGGCGCGGAGACCGGGGGAACCGGCGGCGCCGAGTACGGCCGCGTCTCCGGGCTGCTCGGCAGCTGACGCGGGATGACCTGCTGCTGCCCGGTGGCGTCCGGGTCGTCCCCGGTCGTCCGCCGCTGCGGAAGCGGGTCGATCTGCTGGCCGTTCGAGGTACGCGGTGTGTACGCGTCGCCGCCGTTGACTCCGCTGGCTCCGGTCAGGTCCGACCAGGCCGGCATGGAGCGCATCGCACCGGCCGAGGAGGGCGTGCCGGCACCGTTGCGCGGGGCCGGGTCGAACGGCCGGCCGCCCAGGGTGACCTGGTTGCCGGACTCACCGGGACGCTGGGCTGGCACCGGGTTGGCCGGGCGCTGGCCGAGCGCCGGCAGCGCGCCGAAGGCCGGCGCGGGACCGGACGACTGCGGGTTGTTGAAGGCCGGCACCGGCCCGGGGCCGGGGCCGGGCAGCGACGGCTGCCCGCGGCCGGAGAGCGCCCGGGGCACCAGCACCGAGGTGGGCATCGTCACGTCCGCGACGGTCCCCCGGTCGCCGCCGGGACGAAGCTCGACCTTGACGCCGTGCCGGGACGCCAGCCGGGCGACCACGACCAGACCCATCATCCGGGAGACGGCCACGTCCACCTGTGGAGGCGTGGCGAGCCGCTCGTTGAGGTCGCGCAGCTGCTCTCCGCTGATCCCGATGCCGCGGTCCTCGACGTAGAGCGAGGCGCGGTCGCCGACCCGGCGGGCCTCCACCATGACCTGGGAGTCCGGCGGGGAGAAGGCGGTGGCGTTGTCGAACAGCTCGGCGACGAGGTGGACCAGGTCGTTGACGGCGTGCGCGGCGACCTCGATGTCCCGGTCGATGATCCCGAACTCGATGCGGGTGTAGTGCTCGACCTCGGACTGGGCCGCCCGGAGCACGTCGATCAGCGCGGCCGGCTCCCGTTGCACGCGGGTGGAGTCGGCGCCGGCGAGCACCAGGAGGTTCTCGTCGTTGCGGCGCATCCGGGTGGCCAGGTGGTCGAGCTGGAACAGCTCGGCCAGTCGGTCCGGGTCCTCCTCGCCGCGCTCCAGCCGGTCCAGGTGACCGATCAGGCGGTCGACCAGGATCTGCGACCGGCGGGCCAGGTTGACGAACATCGTCGCGACGGACGCGCGCAGCGCGGCCTGCTCGGCGGCGGTGCGGACCGCCTCCAGGTGGACCGCGTTGAACGCCTCGGTCACCTGGCCGAACTCGTCCCGGCTGCGCACCGGCAGCGGCTCGGCGATCTGGTTGGCCAGCTGCACCGGGGAGAGCTGGCCGGTCACCTGCGGGTCGCGCAGGCGGGCCACGGCCTGGGGCAGCCCGTACTGGGCGATGGAGAGGGCGCCCTGCCGCAGGTCGCGCAGGGAGCGGGCCATCGAGCGGGCGACCAGGTAGGCGAAGAGGATGGCCAGCAGCAGCATGCTGAGCAGCAGGCCGGTCTCCAGGAAGACCTGGCGCTGCACGTCGGAGCGGAGGTCGTCGGCGACAGCGACTACGTCGCGGTCGATCTTCGCCTCGACCGTGCGCAGCAGCTTGGCCTGGGCGACCATGGCCGCGTCCCACTCGTCCGCGTTGAACGGCGCGCTCGCCAGGCTGCCCGCGTCGGAGAGGCCACGCAACACACTGTTGTAGGCGAGCGCCTCACGCAAGTCGGGGCCGGCGACGGTTTGGCGGTAGAACTCCTGGTAGCTCTGGTTGGCCACCACGTTGAAGCTCTGCACCGCCTGGGTCTGGCCGGTGACGGAGGCGATGTACTGGTTGCGCAGTTCCGGCGTGAGCTGCTCCTGGATGAACGCCTGGTGCACCACGTCCCGCTGGTTGGAGAAGAACTCCTTGTTACGGGCGACGGCGGTCGAGGCGCGCATCTGGTCGCTCAGGTCGTTGTCGCCGGCCAGCTGGGTCGCCGAGTCCCGGACGCTCAACAGCTTTTCGATCAGACCCTCGTAGGTCTGCTCGGCCGGGACGAGCCCGAGCTTGCCGTTGAAGACCTGGCTGCGGGTGCCGGGCAGGTCGGTCAGCGTCTGGTCGATCTGGCGCAGCAGGCTCTCGAAGTTGGTCGGGAGGTCCTCGACCTCGGCCCGCTGCCGGGAGTACGGCCCCTTGGCCTTGTCGACCCGGGAGTTGGCCTCCTCGTACGCCTTGCGGAAGCGGCTGTTGTCCTTACCCTTCGGCACACCGAGCAGGCGCCTCGCGTTGGTGCGCTCGTCCTGCAGGGTGTCGACCAGGTCACCCGAGTAGCCCACGAGGCTGGCGAGATCGCCGGCCCGGTTGGCATTGTTGAGTGTCTCCAGGTGGTCGACCAGACCACTGGTTCCCACGACGACCGTGGCGATGGTCGGCACGATCATGATGAGACCGAGCTTGGACCAGATCGGCATGTCGCGGAGCCGGCCAGCCGGCCGGCGCAGCCGCGACAGGAAGGAGCCCGCCGTCTTTGGCCGTTTGCTCACGTCACCGCCCTCGCGATTTCAGCGTCCGCGTTGCCCCGGGCAACGCCCAGCGGCCGACCCGGCGGGTCGGACCATCCGAGATTCCATCACGCCGGTCCGGAAAGAGAAAGCCCAGGTTGGCGGTTGCCGAGCGTGTGATGAGATGTTGATGCAATTTGATCGCAGTCTGTCTGGCCGGAGTGACTGAAGGTAATGGAACATCCCCACCGCGTTGTCCTGCTGGCCGGCCCCTCCGGCTCCGGAAAGTCGTACATAGCACAGCGAACCGGTCTTCCGGTGCTGTGCCTGGACGACTTCTACCGGGACGGCGATGACCCTACGTTGCCGAGACAGAACGGCCTGGTGGACTGGGATTCTCCCCGGTCCTGGAACGCGGAGGCGGCCGTGGAAACGATTGCCCGACTGGCCCGGGAGGGCAAGGCCGAAGTGCCGGTTTATGCGATCGGTGAGGACCGCAAGGTGGCCACCCGGCCATTTCACCTGGCCGGTTCGCCACTTTTCGTGGCCGAAGGGATCTTCGCGGCCGAGATCGTCGAGGAGTGCCGCCGCCGGGGACTGCTCGCCGGGGCGTACGCGCTGCGGCGACCGCGCGGGGCGACCTTCGTCCGCCGGCTGGCCCGCGACCTCGCCGAGCAGCGGAAGGCCCCCCGGGTGCTGGTCCGCCGGGGGTTGGCGCTGTTGCGCGCCGAGCCGGCGGTGCTGCGGCGGCAGACCGGCCTGGGCGCGGAGGCGGCCCGGGCCGGCGAGGTGCTGCACCGCGTGGCCGGGCTGCTCGCCGGCCATCCGCACCGGTCCTGACCCGGCCGCCGCCGACCGCGGCGGCCGGTCGGTGGTCAGCCCAGCAGCTTGGCGTACGCCGGCTTGATCACCTCGTCGATGATCTTCAGTCGCTCGTCGAAGGGGATGAAGGCGCTCTTCATCGCGTTGATCGTGAACCACTGGAGTTCCTTCCAGCCGTAGCCGAAGGCGTCCACCAGCAGGGCCATCTCCCGCGACATCGAGGTGCCGCTCATCAGCCGGTTGTCCGTGTTCACCGTCACCCGGAACCGCAGGTCACGCAGCAGCCCGATCGGGTGCTCGCCGATCGAGGCGGCGGCGCCGGTCTGCACGTTCGACGACGGGCAGAGCTCCAGCGGGATCCGCTTGTCCCGCACGTACGCGGCCAGCCGGCCGAGCACCGGCTCCGACCCCGGGGTGATGTCGTCCACGATTCGCACCCCGTGGCCGAGCCGGTCCGCCCCGCACCACTGGATCGCCTGCCAGATCGACGGCAGGCCGAACGCCTCGCCGGCGTGGATGGTGAAGTGGAAGTTCTCCCGCTGGAGGTACTCGAAGGCGTCCAGGTGCCGGGTGGGCGGGAAGCCGGCCTCCGCGCCGGCGATGTCGAAGCCCACCACTCCGGCGTCCCGGTGCCGGACAGCCAGCTCGGCGATCTCCTGGGACCGGGCGGCGTGCCGCATGGCGGTGAGCAGGGTGCCGACCCGGATCGGCGTGCCCGCCGCTGCGGCGAGCTCGCTGCCCTCGACGAACCCGGCCAGCACCGCCTCGACCACCTGGTCCAGGCTCAGGTCCCGCTCCAGGTGCTGCTCGGGGGCGTACCGCACCTCCGCGTAGACCACCCCGTCGGCCGCCAGGTCCTGGGCGCACTCCCGGGCCACCCGGCGCAGCGACGACGCGGTCTGCATCACCGCGACGGTGTGGGCGAACGTCTCCAGGTAGCGCTCCAGCGACCCCGAGTCGGCCGCCTCCACGAACCAGCGGCCCAGCGCCTCCGGGTCCGTGGTGGGCAGCTCGTGGCCCGCCTCGGCGGCCAGCTCGACGATCGTCGCCGGCCGCAGGCCGCCGTCGAGGTGATCGTGTAGCAGCGCCTTGGGGACCTTGACGATGTCCTCGTGTCGGATAGTTGCGACCATGCTCCGACCCTAGTCAGGCAGCGACCGGCCCGACGACGGGACCGGCCGGGGGTGGCCGTCCGAGATCGGCCGCCCGGCCGATCCGGCCGGACCGATCCGCGCCGGCCGATCCGGCGGGCCCATCCGCGCCGGCCCATCCGGGCGGGCCGGGTCAGAGGCGCCAGCCGTAGAGCCGCACGACGGTGAGGTCGCCGTACCGCTTGCGCAGCCCCTCGGCCTCGATGGCCGGAGCACGACCCGGCCGTCGGCGGCCATCGCCACCGGTAGTCGGCCCAGTCGGGGGTGTTCGCCCCGGATCTCCCGCAGGGGCGGAGGCGATCGAGACGGCGGCCCCCCGGTCATGTGGCAGCGGTCCGCCGGCACCTCATCGACCTGCTGACTCCGGACGAGATCGCCGCGCTGGACGCGCTCACGCAGCGGGTGGTCGACCACCTGACCGAGCCGGACCCGGCGGAGCGGCGGGCCGACCGGCGCCGGCTGCGAGAATGAGCCGGTGAGCACCTCGAGAAGACGCTCGACCCGCACCGGTGCGAGGACGACCACCGCCGGGTGCGCGTGGTGCTGAACCACCCGGACGCCTGACGTGGACCCCCGCATCGTCGACCGGCTCCAGTGCCCGGTCTGCGCGCAGCCGCTGACCGAAGTGGCCGCCGGCACCGCCCGCGCGCTGCGCTGCCCCCGCCGGCACAGCTTCGACGTGGCCCGGCAGGGCTACGTCAACCTGCTCGCCGGCCGCGCCCCGCACGTCGGGGACACCGCCGAGATGGTGGCCGCCCGCGCGGACTTCCTGGCCGCCGGCCACTACGACCTGATATCGACCGCCCTGGCGGAGGCCGCCATCGAGGCCGTGACCCGGCTGAGCACGGCACCCCCACCAACCACCGCACACACCCTTTGCTCTGCACCCGCGGAAGCGACGGCTACCGAGGGTGACCGTCGCGCCGGTGGGTGCAGAGCAAAGGGCCCGGACGACGACCTCCGGGCCGGACAGGACCCGCCGGGCCCACCCGGCACGTCCAGCACATCTGGGACGCGCGGAACGCCCGGCACGTCCAGCGCGTCTGGGACGCCCAGCACGCTCGTCACGCCGGGCACGCCTGGCACGCCCGGCACGCTAGGCACGCCAGGAAGTCGGCCAGACAGGCCAGCAACGCCCGACACCTCCGGCACGCCGGGCACGCCAGTCACGCCGGGCACGCCGGGCACGCCGGCCACGCCTGGCCCAGCGGACAGATCCGATACGTCGGGTCCGCAGGTTCCGGGCCCCGTGGCGTACCCCCTGGTCGTGGACGCCGGCGCCGGGACGGGCCGGCACCTCGCGGCGGTGCTGGCGGCGCTGCCGGACGCCGCCGGTCTGGCCCTGGACGTGTCGAAGCCGGCGCTGCGCCGGGCGGCCCG
>NZ_JAMOKF010000327.1 GCF_023656545.1 Micromonospora phytophila
CGACGCACCGGCTCGGGCGCGCCGACGAACCGGGACAGCGGCCCCGGATGGCCCGGATGTCCCAGGTCCGCGCAGTCGGCGCCGCGCAGCGCCCGGGAGGTGGCGGCGACCAGGACCCGCGCGGCGCTGCCGGCCGCCACGACCCGGTCGCCGGCCAGGCCGGCACCGTCGGCCGTGAGCCCCTCGCGCACCTTGTGCACCGGGTCCACCTTGCCTCGTTCGCTCAC
Organism: Micromonospora phytophila; assembly: GCF_023656545.1. Classification (GTDB taxonomy): domain Bacteria; phylum Actinomycetota; class Actinomycetes; order Mycobacteriales; family Micromonosporaceae; genus Micromonospora; species Micromonospora phytophila. The sequence goes on from NZ_JAMOKF010000327.1 coordinate 228, forward strand.
CACGCGGCCCGGCTTCCCGTCCCGATGGGGTTCAAACGGGGCATCCTTCACCACCCGGGAGTAATCCCGGGATCTTCCCGTCGTTCGCTGCTCAGGCGGTTGCCGCCGTCCTGACCTGCCCGTCCGCGCTGGTGCCCGCGTCCCGCGACGCACGCGCGGGACGTTTCGCGGCCCGTCCGGCGGGCACTTCACGCCCCATGCGCTCAGAGGACACCACCGCCCCGGCCGCCACCATCACCCCGTACCAGGACGGCCCGCTGCTGGTCCGGGGAGATTTCGCCCTGGTGACCCCCGACGGCCGGGCGATCGACGCCCGGCGCGGGACGGTGGCGCTGTGCCGGTGCGGCAAGTCCGCGCTCAAGCCGTTCTGCGACGGCACGCACAAGGCCATCGGTTTCCGCGCCGGCACCGACCGCGAAGCCTGACCGCACCCGCGCCGGCCGGGGCCGACCGGCGGACGGTCAGGCGACGGCGGAGAGCGGGCTGGGGACGCGGTCAGGCGACGGCGGAGAGCGGGCTGGGGACGCGGTTCTGCGGGCGCTCCCGCAGCGTCACCCGGGGCGGCGCGGCCGACCCGCGCAGCGAGCTGCGCTCCGCGGCCCACCTCTGCAGCAGGTGCGCGGCGAAGAGCCGGTCCACCGCCAGCGCGGCTGCGGCCCCGAAGAGCACGTCCGGGGCGAGCGCGGGCTCGACGCGGACCAGGCCGCCGCACAGGTCGTGCGCGGCGATCTGCTCGTGCACCGCGTCGGCCTCGACGTGCTCGTCGTAGAAGCGGGTGGCCGCCTCGCCGAAGCCGAGGCGGCGCAGCCCGTTGCCGTAGCGGCGGTTCGGCAGGGACGAGGTCATCTCGTAGGCGGCGAGGTGCCCGAGCAGCGCCCCGCGCAGCCGGCGGTGCAGCCCGAACAGCGACATCAGGTTGTTCGTGGCCAGGGTGACCGCCGGCACGGCGTCCAGGTGGGCGGCGTAGCCCGTGTCCAGCCCCAGCTGCTGCATGGTGGCGCGGAACAACTCGGCGTGCATCCGGTCCAGCCGCCCGTTGCCGTACTCGTCGGTCTGGATCTCGACCAGGGCCGCCTTCGCGGGGCCGCCCAGGCGGGGCAGGGCCCAGCTGTGCGGGTCCGCCTCCCGCAGGTGGTAGATCGAACGGTGCGTCACGAACTCCCGGAACTGCGCCAGCGTCGCCCGCCGTTGCAGCTGCGTGGCCAGCGACGGCCCGTCGGCGGCGGCGACCAGGTCGGCCAGGGCCTCCGGCACGCCGCCGGGCAGCACCGCCGGCAGCGGCCCCACCAGGCGCCGCACCGCCGCCTCGAAGTGCCGTTCGGCGTACGCGCGCAGCGCGAGCAGCGAGGGCTGCCACTCCCAGTCCTCGTCGACACCGCGCCAACCCCGGTAGTGCAGCTCGTAGCAGAGGAAGAGGGTGAGCTGGAGGTCCTCGTCGGTGAGCGGCTCCGCCGGGTCGAGCCTGGCACCGAGCCCGGCCGGCAGGTCCTGCGCCGGCTGCCGCAGCGCGTCCAGCACCGCCGCCGAGACGGGTCCCCGGGGCTGCGGCAGGGGCGCGGGTCCGTAGCGGCGATCGGTGGGCTCGGACAAAGTGACCTCCAGCGTTGACTGCCGATCTTCAGTGCCCCCGCCAAGGCCCGCTAAACGAGGTCCTCCGCCTCCACGGTCACCCGCCTGTCGAGCATCTGCTCGCGGACCCGCCGGGCGGCGTCGCCGTCGGCGAAGACGCCGCGCAGGTCGGCGAAGGCCGGCTCGGGTGGCGCGAGCGGCACCGCCGCGTCCACCACGGCCTCCACCACGCAGGGCCGGTCGGCGGCGAGCGCCTCGTCCCAGGCCGGTCCGACCAGCTCCGGCCGGTCGACGCGGACGCCGTGCAGGCCGAGCAGGCGCGCCCAGCCGGCGTACGGCACGTCCGGGCGGCGGCGGGTCGGGTCGGGGGACGTCTCCCGCCCGCCGCCCATGCCGGACTGGTCCCGGTTGTTGAGCACCAGCACCACCAGCCGGGGATCGCGCCACTGCTGCCAGTGATGGGCCACGGTGATCAGCTCGGCGAGGCCGTTGAGCTGCATCGCCCCGTCACCGACCAGCGCGATCACCGGCTGGTCCGGGGTGGCGAGCTTGGCCGCCACCGCGTACGGCAGGGCGCAGCCCATCGAGCCGAGCGTGCCGCAGAGCTGGGCGTTCACCCCCGGGGGCAGTTCCAGGTGGCGGGCGTACCAGTAGATGACCGAGCCGACGTCCACCGCCACCGATCCGGTGCGGGGCACCCGGGTGGAGAGTTCCTGCAGGACCAGTTGCGGGTTCACCGGCTGGGCCGGGACGGCGGCCCGGTCGGCCCGCTCCGCGTGCCAGCGGTCGACGGAGCTCTCCACGGTGGCCCGCCACCGGGGGTTGGGCCGGTCGGCGACCCGGGCGAGCAGGGCGCGCAGCGTCTCCTCGGCGTCGCCGACCAGCGGCACGTCCACCGGGTAGCGGGTGCCGATCCGGCGGCCGTCGATGTCGATCTGCACGGTGCGGGCCTGCTCGGGCATCGGGAAGTACCCGGTCCACGGGTCGTTGGTGCCGACCATCAGCAGGGTGTCGCAGCCCCCCATCAGCTCCGCGGCGGCCGGCGTGCCGACCTCGCCGAGCACCCCGGTGTGGAAGGGCAGCCGCTCGTCGAGCACCGGCTTGCCGAGCAGCGAGGTCGCCACCCCGGCGCCGAGCCGGTCGGCCAGCGCGACGATCTCGTCCTCCGTGCCCCGACCGCCCTGCCCGACCAGGATCGCGATGCGCTGGCCGCTGCTGAGCAGCTGGGCGGCGGCGTCCAGGTCCGCCTCGTGCGGCAGCACCCGGGCCAGCGGTTCCCCGGGGGTGGCGGTGAGCACCCCGGCCGACTGCGGTTGCAGGTTGGGCACCATGGCCTCCTGCAAATGGCGGGGCAGCACCACGCAGACCGGGCTGCGGGTCGCCGCCGCGGTGCGCAACGCCTGGTCGAGCAGGACCGGCACCCCGGGCGGGGTTCGGCCGTACCGGACGAACTGGTTGCAGACGTCGCCGAAGAGTCGGCTCAGCCCGATCTCCTCGTGGGCGCCGCCGAGCGGGCCGGTGATGTCCTCGCCGACGATCGCGACCACCGGCTTGCTGTCCAGCTTGGCGTCGTAGAGGCCGTTGAGCAGCTGGACCGCGCTGGGCCCCTGGGTGGCGAGGCAGACGCCGATCCCGCCGGTGAACTTGGCGTGCCCGGTGGCCATGAAGGAGGCGGTCTCCTCGTGGCGGGCGGGGATGAACGCCGGGTCCCCGCCGGCGGCGTCCAACGCCTCCAGCAGCGGGGCGATGGCCTCCCCGGGGTAGCCGAAGGCACGCGGCACCCGCCAGGCCCGCAGCCGCTCGACAACCAGGTCGGCCACCGTACGCTCACCCATTGCCACGCCCCGGGGTGCCGGCGTCGACGTAGCGCAGGACGGCGCCCACCCCGTCGGTCAGCTCCGGCGCCTCGTCCGGACCGAGCACCGTCAGCTCGGCGTCGGTGCCGACCAGGGCCCGCACCAGGGCCGCGTCGGCGCGTACCTTCTCCGGGTCGGGCACCGACATCGCCGCGAGCTGCCCCGGATCGGTGGCGATGTCGGTCGGCTGCGGACCGATCCAGAGCTCCCCGTTCGCCGACGGGTCGTCCACGATCAGCATGTTCTCGACCTGGTTGCGTTGCAGGGCGGAGACCACGGCGTCCAGGCCGGCGCCGACGTCCTCCTGCATGCCGAACCGGTCCAGCGTCGCCGTGATCCGCTGGTCGGCGACCTCGGCGATCGTCTGCACGGTGAGGTCGTCCAGCAACATCTGGTCGGCCCCACCCCCGCGGGAGCCGGCGTCGGTGCGGACCATCATGTCCTGCCAGCGTTCCGGCATCTGCGCCGCGATCATGCCGGTGGCCCGCACGTCGCCGGCGACCACCACCACCTCCGCGCCGACCTTCTCGGCCAGTTCCACCGTCGCCGCGGTGACGTTGCCGGCGTTCTGATGCCAGGCCTCCATCGCCGACTTCTGGTACTTCGACTGGGACCAGCCGCCGGGTTGCACCCGGCGCAGCTGGAAGTCCTCGCGGCCGACCACGTGGGCCCGGCGGGGCACGCCGCCGGCGCTGATCGCCATCGCGTCGGCGCCCTGCCGATCGGCCAGCACGCGCACCCAGGCCACCTGCTCGCCGCGCTGGGCGAGCATCGGCATCACGTGCGGCAGCGAGGTGAACGTGGCCAGATCCCGCAGCGGCGGCGCCGACAGGAACTCCGAGAGCACCACCCGGCCACGGGTGGCGAAGATCGCCAGCCCGTAGGCCCCCGCCATCGGATCGTGCCCGCGCACGATCGCTTCGATCGCCTCGATGCTCGCCACGTCGGCGCGCTGCTGCTGAAGCCGGTCCCGTAGGGCACGCCAGCGCAGGTCGAGCGCCGGATGGGCCTCCTCGCTGTTGGCGGAGGCGTCCAGATAAACCGAGCACCACGGCCCGGGTCGGTCGTAGAGCGGTCGCAGGAAGGACAACTGCATGCTCGACCCCTTTCCGGCTGGGCCCCCCGCTTACCCGCGCCGGTCCGGTTGTCACCTGATCGCGACGGCGCGGATGACCCGGTTTCATTCACGTCATTCAACCCGGGCGACCGATACCATCGGTGAACGGACCAGGACTCTGGGTGGTGACCATGGACAGCGACCTCCATTCCCGGCGGATCGTCCACCCGACGGAGCGGATCGTCACCGGGCGGATCGTCCGGCTCCTCGACGGGTACCCCCGGGAGGTGCGGATCGGCCAGCCGGTGCTGGTCGCGGTGCTGGTGGCGGCCGGCGTGGCCGGGCTGCTGGTGGCGCTGGTCCGCTCGCTGCTCTCCGCCGGCGCGGGCGGGGCCCGGCGACGCTTCAAGGAGCTGAAGAAGGGCCCGGAATACCTGGTCACGCCGGTGCGGCTGCGCGGCGTCGACGGCCAGCTCTACGAGGTCGAGTTGCACGGCCACCTCCCGCAGAGCGCCCTGCACCCGGCCGACCACGTGCAGCTCACCCTGCGCCGGCAGCGCGATCCCGACCTGCCACCGAAGATCGAGCGGATCGTCAACCTGACCACCGGGCAGTCGCTCACCCCGCGCACCGCCACGCTCTGGTCGCACCTCGGGCCGCCGCTGCTGCTCCAGGCGGCGCTGGGAGCGCTGCTGATCGCCGGGCTGGTGGCCTGCTCCGCGCTGACCTGACGTTTCGACCCGGGCGCGCCCGGGCACCGCAGGCGCCATGTTCGCCGGATTCGCCCTCGACGAGATCGACGTCGGCCCGGTGCGGCTTCGGGTCCACCACGGCGGCTCCGGGCCGCCGGTGCTGCTGCTGCACGGCCATCCCCGCACCCACGCCACCTGGCACCGGGTGGCCCCGCTGCTCGCCGAGCGGCACACCGTGATCTGCCCGGACCTGCGCGGCTACGGCGGTTCCTCGAAACCGCCGAGCACCCCCGACCACGTGCCGTACTCCAAGCGGGCGATGGCCGGGGACGTGGTGGCCCTGTTGGACGCGCTCGGGCACCGCCGGGCGGCGGTGGTGGGTCACGACCGGGGCGCGTACGTGGCGATGCGCGCCGCGCTCGACCATCCCGACCGGGTCAGCCGGCTCGGGGTGCTCGACGGGGTGCCGATCGGCGAGGCCCTGGCCCGCTGCGACGCGCGGTTCGCCGCCCGCTGGTGGCACTGGTTCTTCCTCGGGCAGCTCGCCAAGCCGGCCGAGCGGGTGATCAACGCCGACCCGGACG
>NZ_JAMOKF010000328.1 GCF_023656545.1 Micromonospora phytophila
GACGGCGTCGACACGCTCTGGGGCCAGGACGGCGGCGACGCCCTGACCGGTGACGGCGACGGCGACTACCTGGAGGGCAACGGCGGGGCGGACGTCCTGCGTGGCGACACCGCCCTCGGCGCGGCGGGACGGACGACGGTCACCCCGCTGCCCGATCCGGGCTGGCCCGGTGCTCCGTCGGCCGCGGCCGACCTGGTCGGCGACGGGGCGCCGGCCGGGCAGGACGACCTGATCGGCGGCAGCTCCGCCGCCGGCTTCCGGGACAGCGGGGACGTGGTCGAGGGCAACGGCGCCGACGACGTGGTCCTCGGCGACAACGGCTCGCTGCTGCGGACGGTGACCACGGTCAACGGCAGCCCGGCCGAGCGGGTCTACACCGAGCGGTATCCCAGCGGCCAGGTGCCGGCCGGCGCCACCGTGGCCCGTACCCACGACCCGGCCCTGCCCGGCCCGTCCACCCGGTTCTGCACCACCGCCCAGCCCACCTGCGAGCCGGCCGGCGCCTCCGGCGGCGACCAGCTCTACGGTGACGCCGGCAACGACGGTGTCTGGGGCCAGGACGGCGACGACGCGATCCGCGGCGGCGACGGCGACGACGACCTCTTCGGTGAGCTCGGCGCCGACACCCTGTACGGCGAGAACGGCCGGGACGCCATCCTCGGCGACAGGGGTGGCGTGGTGAACCAGCACCTCAACGCCGACGACGTCGCGGCGCTGGGCTTCACCGCCACGCTGTCGTCGGTGCCGCAGGAGACGTACACCGGGTTCCGGGCCGGCGACTACGACCGGCGGGTCGACCTGCTGCACGACACCGACGGCGACGCCTGGATCGGCAGCGCCACCTCGGCGCCGATGCCGCACTCCGGGCTGACCGCCGGGGCAGGCGACCTCGTCCGGGGCGGCGCCGGGGCGGACAACATCCACACCGGCTTCGGTGACGATGTCGCCAACGGCGACAGCGGCGGCGACCAGCTGTTCGGCTCGGAGGGCTCCGACGTGCTCTGGGGCGGCCGGGGCTGCGACCCGGTGCTCGACGCCGCCAACCCGCAGTGCCAGGTGAACGGCGTCTTCAGCGCCGCCGCCCGGGGCGAGGGCGACCGGTACGTCGACCACCTCTTCGGCGGTGCCGGTGCGACCAGCGGCCCGGCGGTGACCGCCGTGCTCGGCTCGGACCTGCTGGACTTCCGCCCGCGCGGGTCGTACCCGGACAACTGCGCGGCCGGGGCCTGGCCGGTGACCACGGCGTCGGGAACGGTTGACCCGTGCCGCTGGTTCGAGATGACCGAGATGACCAACGAGGACACGGTGGGGGTCGCCGACAACCAGCACCACCACGGCACCGACTGGATGTACGGCGGCTGGGACCGGGACGTGCTGCAGGGTGACGTGGCGGCGAACGGCCCGAACAACGGCGACCGGATGTTCGACTGGAACGGCGCCTACAACCTGTTCACCCACTGCAACGCGGCCTACGGCGGGTTCAACGACATCCGCCAGCACAGCCCGGCCTTGCAGGACTTCCTCACCCGGCTGGCGTGGGCCACCGGCGCCGGTCGCAGCGCGACCGACGTGACCACGGCGGGTACCTCCGCCTTCCTGGAGCTGTCCTACGTCTACCCGCGCGACAACGCGGAGCAGGGGGCCGGGGCGGCGTTCCCGAGCACCCCGGGGCACTTCGACGAACCGTCCTGCACCGACTGATCACGGCAACCCCAGGGGCCCGGCTCTCCCGCGAGAGCCGGGCCCCGACCGTCGGGCGACCAGGTGGCCGCGCGGGCGACCCGTCAACCGGGGGCCCGGGTCAGGCCAGCGGCTTGCCGCCGGTGACGCCGAGCACCTCACCCGTGATGTAGCTGGATTCCTGCGAGGCGAAGAAGACGTACGCCGGGGCGAGCTCGGCCGGCTGGCCGGCGCGGCCCAGCGGGACGTCCGCGCCGAACGACTCGACCTTCTCCTCGGGCATGGTGGCCGGGATCAGTGGAGTCCAGATCGGTCCCGGGGCGACGGCGTTGACCCGGATGCCCTTCTCGGCCAGGTTCTCGCCGAGGCCCTTGGTGAACGCGATGATGCCGGCCTTGGTGGTGGCGTAGTCGAGCAGGTCGGGGGAGGGCTGGTAGCCCTGGATCGACGCGGTGTTGATGATCGCGGAGCCGGGCCGCAGGTGCGGCACGGCCGCCTTGGAGAGCCAGAACATCGCGTACAGGTTGGTCTTCATGACGCGGTCGAACTGCTCGCTGCTGATGTCGGTGATCCCACCCTGCTGCGACATCTGGTACGCGGCGTTGTTGACCAGGATGTCCAGGCCACCGAGCTCGCTCACCGCCCGGGAGATGATCTCGCCGCAGTGCGCCTCGTCGCGGATGTCGCCGGGCACGGTGACCGCCCTGCGGCCGGCCTTCTCGACCAGCTGCGCGGTCTGCCGGGCGTCGTCCTCCTCCTCCGGCAGGTAGGAGATGAGCACGTCCGCGCCCTCGCGGGCGAAGGCGATGGCGACCGCCCGGCCGATGCCGGAGTCACCGCCGGTGATCACCGCCCGCTTGCCCGTCAGCCGGCCGCTGCCCTGGTAGCTCTCCTCACCGTGGTCCGGCTGGTCGGGCATCTCCCGCGTGGTGCCGGGGACCGACTGCTGACCGCCGGTCTGCTCGTCGGGCCCGCGGTACTGCTCCCTCGGATCCTGCTCGTGATACTGGTTGTTGCTCAACGTCCTCTCCTTTCTGGTTTCCGCAGGCCGGTCGCGATCAGCTGGCGGACGGCTTCCGCACCGCGTCACGGACGCGGTCGATGACCGCCAGCGCGGGGCCGGCGGCCAGGTTGCCCTTGGCCGACTGGGCGCTGGGGTGCGGTCGGGTCGGCGCGGTCGCCTCCGCGCCCCGGACGGCGGCGGCGAGGCTGCGCAGCCGACCGGCCGGGACATGCTGGCGCAGCTGCGGGAACTCGTAGCGCTCCTCGTAGCGGGCGTGGGTGAGCACCGCGTCGCGCAGCAGGATGATCCCGGTGTCGAAGCCGTCCGCGTCCACGCCCCCGGCGATGAGGGTCTGCAGCGTCTCCTTGGCCTGCCGCTCCTCGTCGAGCCGGTCGTCGACCATCGCGTCGCCACCGCCACCCGGCAGGGTCCGGGCGAGCGGGTGGACGACCTCCTCCTCGGCCGTCTCGTGCGCGGCGAGGAGCCTGACCAGGTCGTCGAAGGCGTCGCGGCGGGTCTCGCCGGTGCTGCCGATGACCAGCAGGAAGAGCTGTTCGATCTGCGCGTGCTGAGCGAGCAGCAGGTCGACCACGTCCTCCTCGGGCCCGGACGTGGCCGGGGCGCCGGTGTCAGGCATGGCTGCCTCCCCGCGCGCGCAGCCCCTCCACCGGGTGCGGTCCCTCGGTCTCGATGCGGTACTCGTCGCCGAAGCGCTCCCGGTGCATGTCGACGACCTGCTCGCTCGGCGGCTGCTGGCCGTCGTGCAGTTGCTGCTGGATCCACTCGAAGCGCTCGTGCGCCTCGCGGACGTAGCCCTCGCCGAGCTTGGTCAGGTCGACCTGGGTGGACAGCAGGTGGCGCAGGTAGTCCTTGTTGGGCTCGAAGGTCAGCGGCTCGGGCAGGCCGGCGCTGCCGACGATCTCCTCCGGCTCCCGGCCGTCGTGCCGGCGCAGCAGGTCGACGGCCTGCTGGAGGTGGGCCAGCTCCATCTGCAGGTGCAGCTCCCAGACCGCCTTGATCCGGGGGTCGCTCTCCTGCTGGAGGAAGGAGTAGTACAGCCAGCATTCGTTGTACTCGTGGGTGAGCAGCCGCTCCCACCAGTTCTCGCCCGGGTCCAGCAGCGACTCGTAGTGGGTGACGTGCTCCTGCTCGATCAGGCTGATCTCCTGGTAGAGCTGGCGCGCGATCGGCTCCATGTACTGCGGGCCGACGTTCATGTAGTAGAACATCACCTGCTGCTCGGCCGAGAGGATCGTCAACGCGTTCAGCTTGGAGCGCGGGTCCACCGAGTTGCGGTCGTACGGGGTGCGGACCTCGTCGAACGGGTGCCGGTGCTCGACCACGGTCGGCCGGCCCGGCATGACCTCGGTCAGCCCGTCGACGATCTTCTCGGCCTTGCGCCGCTCGACCATCTCGTAGAGGTTGGCGTAGCGGTACAGGTGGTCGAAGTCCTCCAGCACGCCGAACTCGTACGCCTGCTTGAGATACGGGTCCGGCTCGTGCCGCGCCACCCAGGCGGTCAGGTCCACGGCCACCTGCTCATAGCCCAGCGTCGTCTCCAGCACGCTGGCCACGCCGGGCAGCAGCCAGTTCACCACCCGCTGCTGCTGGGTCTCCACGTACCGCACGTAGGCGAGCTGCCGGCGCACCTCCTGGTCCGGGCAGTTGCGGGCGAACTGGTGCTGGAAATTGATCGCCTCGACCTCGATGCCGTTCATCGTGATGATCCGGCAGCGGGTGTACGGGTCGACCGCCTCCGGGTCGATCGGCTCGACGTTCAGCTCACGCCAGTTGCGGATCTGGCTCTCCAGTGGGATCCCTTTGTGATCCAATGGATTGAACATCGTCTCTCCATTCGTTCGGGGTTGAGCAGGGCCCTACCCGGGCGTTTGGCAGAGAAACTCCTTCCTGCGGTTTCTGTCCGGTACCGAGCAGAGGCACGCCGTTCCGAAGATGGGCAGTGGCGAGACAGGAGGGTGTGGGTGCCCGACCGCGCGGTCACCGTTCAGCCGTCGGCTCGCTTGCCGCGAGGCGCCGCCCACGCCGTACGGGCACGGCGCGGACAGCCCTCTCACCGCGTTTCCGCTCATCAGGCGCTTGGACCACTCGGTGACCACTGTGGCTGGCCTGCGCGGCTGACTCGGATGAGCCCGGTGGCTCGACGACTGGCGCACGGTTGCACCGCTAGGACAGCGGATACGCGCGACTGCGCCTCGCCGGAGCATGATCCGTTCGCCGGTTGGTGCTGTCCGATCGGCCCTGCCGGTGGCTGCCGGAGGTCCTTAGTTTGCGAGCCATGATCATGCCCGGTCCCGTCGCGGCCCGACCGGCCCGGCCCGCGATTGTCAGTGTCGCCTTCTGGCTCCAACTCGCGTCCGTCGTGGTCCTGCTCATTCTGGTCGGGCTGGTGGTGGTCGCGGCGGTCCATCACAACGGCCAGGTCGACCGGGTGATAGAGCGCGTTCCGTACGCGGACCCGGTGGAGGTCTCGATCGAACGGCGGGTCAATCTCCTCATGGCGTTGTTGTCCGGCGTCCCGGCGCTCCTGCTCGCGGGCTGGCTCGCCGCCACCGCATTCCGGTTACGTCGAGGCAGCAACACCGCGCGGATCCTCGTCTTCGTGGCAGCGTGCGGGCAGGTGCTGCTCTGCCCGGCGCTAGGCTGTTTCGGCGCGCTGCTGGTCAGGACCCAACTGGCCGCGGATCCGGGCACCGGCGGGTCCAGCTACCCGACCTTCGACCTCGCGGGCGGGGAGCAGTCGGAGTTCGACATGATGATCGAGGTGCAAAGCCCGACCCTGGATCTGGTTTTCGGCATGGTCAGCCTCGGTCTGCTGTTGGTGCCGGTCATCAGCGCGGTCGTGGTGGTGCTGCTGCGTCGTCCCGACGCCGCCGGCTGGTTCAGTCGCCGGGCAGCTGCGGTCCACGCTCGGTCGGCGGCGGGCTCACGTTGAGCGGGACGCCACCCGCTCGGCGCGCGACGGCACGGCGTTGTCGACGTTGAGCAGGCCGGCATCGACCACCGCCCGGCTCATCGGCCGGGTCAGCTCGGCGAGGCGGGCGCACCCGCCGGCGCCGAGCACCGCGTACGCGGGCGTGGCGAGCCGGTCGGTGGCCGCCTCGATCCACGCGCGCTGCGCCCGTCCGCTGTCGCTCAGGGACGGCTCGTCGCCCTCGATCAACCCGCGCCCGCGCAGCCGCTCGACCGCGTCAGCCCACTGCTCCCCGCTCCAGCCG
>NZ_JAMOKF010000329.1 GCF_023656545.1 Micromonospora phytophila
CGGGCCAGCGGCATCGGGCCAGCGGCGTCGGGCCGGTGGCGTCGGGCCGGTGGCGTCGGGCCGGTGGCGTCGGGCCGGTGGCGTCGGGCCGGTGGCGTCGGGCCGGTGGCGTCGGGCCGCCTCAGGAACCCCGGCGGATCCGGCCGGCGTACCGGGCTTCCAGGGCGTGGTTGTGCTCGTCGCCGCCGGCGATGTTGGCCGACAGGTAGACCGGGGGACGCTCCCCCGCCGCCAGCAGGCGGGCCACCACCTCGACCGTGATCTGCTGGGCCAGCAGGGCCGCGGTGATCGACGAGACCGCGCCGACCGCGCCGCCGCCGGGCAGCGGCAGGGTCGCGTCACCGTACGGGGCGCCGTTGTCGAGCACCACGTCGGCGAGGTCGGCGAGCTTGCGCCCGGACGGGTGACGCGAGGTCATCCGCGCGGAGTGCTGCGCCGAGGTGATCGCGACCAGGCCGTGCCCCTTCTCCTTCACCAGGGACGCGAACTCGACCATCGCACCGTTGACGCCCGAGTTGGAGGCCAGCACGAAGACGTCCCCCGGGCGGACCGGGGCCAGCTCGTAGAGGCGGTGCGCCACCGACGGGTCGCGTTCCAACAGGGGCCCGAGCAGGTCGGTCGGCGCGCCGCCGAGCAGCACCAGGTCACGCAGGGCGATCCGGTTGGTCGGCACCAGCCCGCCGGCCCGGCCGGCGATCTCCATCGCCAGCGCCTCGGAGTGCCCGGTGCCGAAGGCGTGCACCACCCCGTCGGCGCGGACGGCCTCGGCGATCAGGTCCGCCGCCCGCCCCACCGCCGCCCGCTGGCTCGCGGCCACCCGACTGATCGTCGCGGTCACCTCGGCCAGGTAGTCCTCCGCGCTCACCGTCATGCTTCCTCCGTCCATGTCGTCGCTTCGTCCCGTCAGTTGCCGGGGTCGTCCGGCGACCGGCGCCGTCCGGTGACCCGCCCCGCCCGGGCTGCCCAGCGTTGGCGCCGCCGAGATCCGTCCGCGCCGGCCGGGCCGCGCGCCGGGAGCCGGTCGAGGCCAGGCACGGGTGCGGGCTCAGGCCGGGCGCGGGGTGCGGTTCAGGCCAGGCCGCGCACCCGGGCCAGGATCGCCTCGGCCAGCGGGGCGGGCGCCTCGTCGGGAATCCAGTGGCTCACCCGGTGCAGCTCGACGAAGCGGTAGTCCCCGGTGACGTGGTCGGCGCACGCCTTGGCGGCGGTGCGGCCGATCGCGATGTCCCGGTCGCTCCAGACGAAGGTGGTGGGCACCGGCGCCGGCCCGGTGGCCGCCATGTCAGTGCGGTCCATCGCCCGGTACCAGTTCAGCGCGGCGGTCAGCGCGCCCGGCTCGCGCATCGGGTCCGCGTACGCGGCCACCCGCTCGTCGTCGCCGACCCCGGTGAGCATCCGGCGCAACCCGGTCGCGCCCAGCGCCAGCAGCGCCTTCTCCGCCTTGCCCGGTTGCCGGAACAGCAGGATGTACGCCGAGCGCGCCTTCTGCTGCGGGTCGGTGGTCAGCGCGTGCGCCATGGCGGCCGGGTGCGGCACGGAGACCGCGGTCAGGGTGCGGACCCGCTCGGGGTGCCGGGCGGCCAGGTTCCAGCCGACCACCGCGCCCCAGTCGTGCCCCACCACGTGCGCGGCCTCGACACCGAGGGCGTCCAGCACCGCCACCGCGTCGGCCACCAGCTCCGGCATCCGGTACGCCTCGACCGCCTTTGGCCGGGCACCCGGCGAGTAGCCCCGCTGGTCCAGCGCGTACGTGCGCAGGCCGGCGGCGTGCAGCGCCGGGACCACGGCGTCCCACTCCCCGCCGTGCTGCGGGAAGCCGTGCAGCAGGAGCACCGGCGCGCCGTCCTCCGGTCCGCCGGCACGTACGTCGAACGTGAGCCCCCGGGCTTCGATCCGCATGATCGCCAGCCTACCCACGGCGGGCGTCACTCGTACTGGCGCTTGGGGGCGGGCACCTGTCGCCAGGACTCCACGTCGAGGTAGGGGATCTCGGCGTCGTTGACGGGGTCGCGCGCGATCCGGTCGCTGTAGCGGCCGGTCACCTCGACCCAGGTGTCGTCGGCCAGCCCGCCGGGCACGTCGCCGGTCATGCCCAGCTTCACCGGCCGCCCGTCGGCGGCGCAGCAGGAGAGCACCATGCGAGCCAGGATCGGCTGCCCGTTCGGCCCGGCGGTGATGAAGCCGGTGAGCCGGACCCGCCGGTCGCCGATCGACGCGCCCTTGTCGAACAGCGCCCGGGAGGCGTAGTCGAGCACGCTGACCTGCACCGGGTCGCCGTCGGGCAGCGGCGGGTAGTCGGAGGGCCGCTGCTGGCTGGAGAGCGCCGTGCCGGCCTGCCCGGCCGCGTATGAGCCCAGGGCCGGCGGGGCGACCAGCAGCAGGCCCAGCACCGGCAGGATCAGCAGCCAGCCCACCCGCGGCTCGTGGTGGCCGTGCCCGTGGTCGGCGTGGTCGTCGGGGCCGGCCGGGTCCGCGGGCGCCGGCGACGGGGCGGCCGGGCGCAGCTCGTACCAGAGCGTCATGACCGCCGCGACGACCAGCAGCAGGCCGGCGGCGATCAGGAAGGGCCGCAGCCCTTCCTTGACGTAGTTCAGGTAGAGGTCGGTGAGGCTGGCCCGGATTACGGCGCCGCCGAGCAACAGCAGGACGACCGCCTGCGCCTGCCGGTTCACAGCAGCACCGCCCCGGTCGCGACGGCGACCGCCACGGCAACCGCGAAGGTGGCCGGGGCGAACCGGAACGCGAACCGCCGTCCGAAGACGCCGGTCTGCATCGAGATGAGCTTGAGATCCACCATCGGCCCCACCACGAGGAATACCAACCGCGAGGTCAGCGAGAACTGGGACAGCGACGCCGCGACGAAGGCGTCCGCCTCCGAGCAGATCGACAGCAGCACCGCGAGCACGGCCAGCGCCAGCACCGAGAGCACCGGGTTGTCGGCGAGGGTCTGCAACCACCGCTCGGGCACCAGGACGTTGATGCTGGCGGCGGCCATCGCGCCGAGCACCAGGAAGCCGCCGGCGTGCGTCACGTCGTGCCGGACCGCCGCCCAGAACGCCCGCCCGCGTGAGTTGTCGTCCAGCTCCGGCCGGCGCGGCAGCCGGATCCAGTCGGCGCGGCCGAGGCGCAGCCAGAGCCAGCCCATGGTCATCGCGACGATCAGGCTCGCGACGCCCCGGCCGAGGACCATCTCGGGGTTGTTCGGGAAGGCGACCGCGGTGGCGGTGAGCACGATCGGGTTGATCGCCGGGGCGGCGAGCAGGAAGGCCAGCGCGGCGGCCGGGGTGACCCCCCGTCGGATCAGCGACCCGGCGATCGGCACCGAACCGCACTCGCAGCCGGGCAGCACCACGCCGGCGGCGCTGGCCACCGGCACCGCGAGGGCGGGGTGTCGCGGCAGCGCCCGGGCCCAGAACGAGCGGGGCACGAAGACCGCGATCACCGCGGAGAGCAGCACCCCGAAGACCAGGAACGGCACGGCCTGCACCATCACCGAGACGAAGACGGTGGTCCAGGTCTGCAACCGGGGCGCGGACAGCGCGCGGGCCAGCGGCTCACGGAAGACGATCAGCAGGATCAGCAGCCCGGCGAGCACCTCGACCGACCCGACCCGGTCACCCAGCCGGCGCCGTGGTCCGTCGCCGTCGACCGGCGCCGGCCCCTCTTCGCGTACGTCCGGCGTGGCCACGCCGATTGCCCCGGCCGCCGGCTCGCGCCGTTCCGGCTCGCCCGCCGGCACCGGGTGATCAGTCTGCCCACTCACCACAATCGTCCCTCTGCCCGTTCCGACTGGCCGCCTGAGGTTACCCGGAGGAGTGGGTCAGGTCGATGGAACGGCGCGGAAGGCTTGTCCTGTCGTCGCTTCCCGTTGGGGGGAGGGCTGGGCCCGGCACCGTCAGGGTCGTGGCCGCCGCCACCAGGGTGCCCGCCCGTCCGGGAACTCGCGGTCCCAGGTCGCCCGGGCGCGGAGTTGCGCGTAGAGCGCCAGCGACGCGACGACGCCGATCCCCAGCCCGGCGAGGAGGAACCAGAGCACGGTGCCGAGGTCGCCCCGACCCGACGCGGACCCGATCACGATCACGGCGATCGGCAGAACGCCCACCGCGGTCCCCGCGAGGGTCAGCAGGAGGGTGCGCTCCGGGCTTTCGGGAGCGGCCATGGGTGGATCGTCGCACGCGGGGGCAAGGATCGGGGGCTGGCGGACGGCCCGTTCGCCCCGCCGCCCGGAACTCGGGGTGAGCTGCGAAAAGATCACTTTGCCCGATGATCTTCAGAGGTGTTAGCGTCGGCGCGACAACTTCACATCCGACAGGGGAGCGCACAGCGCTGAGAGTGCGGGCATCGCCCGCAGACCCTCGAACCTGATCTGGGTAATGCCAGCGCAGGGAGTTCGGTCGACCTCCAGCCGCGCCGCCGTCCGGCCACCGGACGCGGCGTGCGTCTTCTCCTGGTTCCTTTTCAGGACTGGGAGCATCCACATGAACCGCACCGACACCGACCGCTGGCGCACCATCGACATCGTGGTCGCCTCGGTCATCGCCGTCGCCTTCGGCGTCATCTTCTGGGCCTGGGGCCTGGTCTGGAGCGCCACCGAGACGGCGTTCGCCTTCTTCCCGCCGGCCCAGACCCTGATCTACGGGGTCTGGCTGGTGCCGGCCGTGCTCGGCGGCCTGGTGATCCGCAAGCCGGGTGCCGCGCTCTACTGCGAGACGCTGGCGGCGATCGTCTCCGCCCTGCTGGGCAGCCAGTGGGCGAGCATCGTGATCGTCCAGGGCCTGACCCAGGGCATCGGCGCCGAGCTGGCGTTTGCCGCATTCCGCTACCGCTCGTTCCGGCTGCCGACCGCGCTGCTGGCCGGCGCCATGACCGGCCTGAGCGCCGCGCTGTTCGACTTCTTCTACTGGAACGTCGCGACCGACCTGACCAGCTACCGCATCCCGTACGCGCTGCTCACCATCGTCAGCGCCACGGTCATCGCCGGGGCCGGTTCCTGGTACCTGACCCGCGCCCTGGCGGGCACCGGCGTCCTCGACCGTTTCCCCGCCGGCCGCGAACGCGCCGCCATCTGACCCACCCGCGTCCAGACAAGTTGATCATGAGGTTGGCGGCGATCCCGATCTCGGAAACCGCCGTCAACCTCATGATCGACGGAGCAGGGTGAACCCGGTGCGGAGGGAGGGGCGCGGTGGGGGCGGTGGTGTTGCGGGGGTTCGGGTGGCGGCACGCCGGGCGTCGGGCGTGGGCGGTGCAGGGGGTTGACCTGCGGATCGACCGCGGCGAGCGGGTGTTGCTGCTGGGGGCCTCGGGGGCGGGCAAGAGCACGCTGCTCGCCGCGCTGGCGGGGCTGCTGCCCGAGGACTCGGGCGAGCAGGAGGGCACCGTCGAGATCGACGGGCTGGATCCCCGCAAGGGCCGCGAGCGGGTCGGGATCGTCTTCCAGGACCCGGAGACCCAGCTGGTGATGGCCCGCTGCGGCGACGACGTGGCGTTCGGGCTGGAGAACCGGGGGGTTCCCGCGGAGGAGATCTGGCCCCGGGTGGACGAGGCGCTGCACCGGGTCGGCTTCCCGTACCGGCGGGACCGGCCCACCGCGGCGCTCTCCGGCGGCGAGCAGCAACGGCTCGCCCTCGCCGGGGTGCTCGCCCTGCGGCCCGGGCTGCTGCTGCTCGACGAGCCGACCGCGAACCTCGACCCGGCCGGCGCCGCGCTGATCCGGCAGGCGGTGGCCGGTGCGCTGGACGCCGACACCACGCTGGTCCTGGTCGAACACCGGGTGGCCGAGGCGCTGCCGCTGGTCGACCGGGTGGTGGTGCCGATCGACGACGCCGTCGACCTCATGATCGACGGAGTCGGACAGCCGGGTGGCACGGCGGCCGAGGATCACCACGTACGCCAGGAAGGCGCGC
>NZ_JAMOKF010000330.1 GCF_023656545.1 Micromonospora phytophila
GGCCGGTGCGGGCCTGAATCACGCGGACCGACAACTACGCCGAGTCCGACCGCGCCGCCCGGCGTCGGCTGACCGGGGAGGCGTGATGGACGCGCTGGACCGGCTCGCCGAGCCCGGTCTCGACCTGCTGCGCCGGGTCGACACGCTGCTCGCCGCCGGAGCGCCCGACGGGCACCGGGTCTGGCCGCTGCTGCGCCGGATGCAGGTGCTCCCCGGCGACGCGGTCCAGGGCTTCCTCGACCTGCATCCCGCACCGCTGGCCGGTGCCGGCAACGCGGTGCGCCGGCTGGTCCGGGGCTACGACGACGTCTCCGCGGCGCTGACCGACCCGGTGCTCTGGTCCGGTCCGGCCGCGTCGGCGTACGGGCAGGCCCGGGTGGCGCTGCTGCACCACCTGGACGAGGGGCCGGAGAGCCTGGTCGGGCGGCTGGAGTCGACCGCGGGCTACGCCGACGCGCTCGCCGACTGGGTGGAGGGCAGCCGGCTCGCGCTGGCCCGGGCGCTGGCCGACGTGCTGCGCTCGGCCGAGGCGGTGGCGGTGGTGGCGGCGACGTCGGTGGCCCTCGGCGCCTCGGGGAGCCGGGGGCCGGCCGGGCCGGGTGGGGCCGAGGCCGCCGAGATCGCCGCCCGCGTGCTGGCGGTGCTCTGCGTCGCGTACGACGGCGCGGAGACGCTGCTGCGGCAGTGGGCGCCGAGCCTGGCGGAGTCCCGCTGGCGGGCACCGGTGTCCGACCGCCCCCGCTACGACACCCCGACCCGGGTCGGCTGGTAGCGCCGGTCCCGCCTGCCTGCCGCCGGACCGACGGTGCGCGCTGGGCGGCATGGCGCACGGGGTGGCGCTGGGCTGCCTGCGGCATGGCGCGCGGGGTGTTGCGCTGGGCCATCCGCGGCGTGGCGCGCTGGATGTGCTGGGTCGTCCCCGGGCAGGGCTCACGGCGTCGCGCTCGCGAGCGCCGGCACGGCCGGGCTCCGGCGACGACGCCGTGGCCTCCCCCTGCACCCCCCGCAGGTCTGCCTCCACTCAACGCCCCGGCGGCCCGTTTGTCGCCCGTGCCGGGCAGGAATCAGCCGTCTGGGCGAGGAGCGTCGGCACGACGAGATGGGCGGACCATCGGTCGATGTGACGGTTGTGGATGGCTGCACGGTGTAGTCGCGTCACGACGGCCAGCCGAGCCGCGACCGTCCGGTCGTCGTAGGGTGAGGGGCATGGGCATGCTCTGCGCGGTCAGCTTCCAGCGGTACGGGCGCCTCTACTACCTCGACCCCGGTGAGCTGAGCCCCCGGGTCGGCGACAAGGTGCTGGTGCCCACCGACGACGGGCCCGAGGTGGCCGAGTGCGTCTGGGCCGCGCAGTGGGTCTCCGAGGAGACCGAGGGCTTTCCCCGGCTGGCCGGGCTGGCGCGCGAAGAGGACCTGCGCCGCGACGAGGCGTTGCGCCGGCGCAAGGCCGAGGCGAAGGTCGCGGCGAAGCGGCTGATCCGCGAGCACGGCCTGCCGATGAAGGTGGTGGCGGTCGACCATGTCCTCAGCACCGCCGAAGGCGGTGGCGAGCGGAGCACCATCTACTTCACCGCCCCGCACCGGGTCGACTTCCGTTCGCTGGTCCGCGACCTCGGTGCGACGCTGCACTGCCGGGTCGAGCTGCGCCAGCTCTCCGCCCGGGACTCCGCGCGGGTGCAGGGCGGCATCGGCTCCTGCGGCCGCGACCTCTGCTGCGCCACCTTCCTCAACGACTTCGAGCCGGTGACCATCCGGATGGCCAAGGACCAGGACCTCCCGCTCAACCCGCTACGCATTTCCGGGGCGTGCGGGCGGCTGATGTGCTGCCTGAAGTACGAGCACCCGCTCTACCAGCGGTTCCAGGAATCCGCCCCGGCGATCGGCGCCCGGGTCTCCACGCCGGAGGGCGAGGGCCGGGTGGTCGGCCACAGCGTCCCGCGCGACTCGGTCACCGTGCGCATGGACGCCGACGGCTCCCGCTGCTCCTGCTCCCGAGCCTCCGTCTGCGCCCCCCGCCAGGCCCACGACCAGCACTACACCCCCTGACCCTCACCCCCCCAACCCGCCTGCTCGCCTGCTCGCCTGAGTTGACGAGGTTTGCGTCGGGGATCGAGCCCTGGCGGACCCAGAACTTCTTGATCAACAGGGCAGGGCGGGGCCAGGCAGGGCGGGGGCACGGCAGGGGTGGTGGGACAGTCAGGTCAGGGTGATGGGGGGCTCGGCCAGGTGGGGGTCCAGTGGACGCTTCGGGGCCAGCCAGGAGGCTCCGGGGGACTGGTCGGGGTTGACCTGCCAGGCGCGGCCGACGCGGTCCACGGCGACCGGGTAGATCGTCAGGGTGCCGTCGGGGTCGATGCGCAGCCGGAGGAACGCCTTCGAGTCCTCGATGCCCTGGCCGGCGAAGAGCTCGTTGACGTTCACCCCGAACCCGCCCGCGATCAGCAGGTACGCGGCCACCAGTTGGCTGGCCACCAGCCCGCTCACCGGGCCGTAGAGCACCGCCGCCGCGACCGCCGGCAGCGGCCACGGCCAGTCGTAGAAGGGGAGCGCCAGCCAGGCCCAGGTGCCGGCGGCGGCCAACCCGACGTGGGCCAGGCCGTGGCCGACGCCGAGCACCCAGTGCCGGGCGTGCCGCTTCCCACCGGAGCTGGGCGGCTTGGCGAAGAACGCGGCGCCGAGCAGCGCCACGACCAGCATCACCACCAGCGGCACGCTGAACAGCCGCTGCTCGGTGCCGCTGCGGTTGGACACCACCCCGGCCATCGCCAGCATCAGCAGCGTGTGCAGGGTGCCCAGCAGGGTGGTGAAGCCCGGATTGCGCAACGGCAGCCGGCCGAAGATGCCCCAGCCGTACCGCCGGGAGCGGGCGGCGTCGGGATAACGGCCCGCCAGGTCGTACGGGCGGGAGACGCTGGCCCGCCGGGCCAGGGTGTCCGGCGGCGGCACCTCGATCCGCTCCGGGAGCTTGTGCGTGGGGTAGAGGTACGCGCCGCCTCCGCCGCAGGTGATCAGCTGCCGGTCCGGGCTGGCGTACCGGGCGTAGTGGTGCAGGTCGCCGGAGATCAGCAGCCGCACCTGCGCCCCGGTGGGCGCGACGATGGTGCGGATGAAGTAGTCGATCGAGTCGTACGCCGTGGGGTGGTCGACGGCCTTGACCCACGTCGGTGCCGGCACGGCCAGGATTACCCGGCTCCGCGGGCCCAGCTTCTCCGCGACGGTGTCGAAGTAGGTGAGCTGCGGATCGTCGAGGTACGACCCGGACTGGTCGTCGAGGCCGAGCAGCCACCAGTCGGCGGGCAGCTCGACGGCGAAGTACGAGCGGGACTGGCCGGTCTGCCAGCCGCCGAAGTGCCGGTCCCGGGACCGGACGAAGAGCCGCAGGAACGCGGTCAGCCCGTCGTACCAGTCGTGGTTGCCGGGCACCGCGAAGAGGGTGGGCCGCTCGGGCGGGGTGACCGGCAGCGCGGCCTGGTAGGGGCCCTTGCACCGGTCCTCGTACGCTTCGAAGGCCGCCGACGGGTAGACCTGGTCGCCCCCCATCACCAGCGTCTGCGCCCGCGGCAGCCGGTGCCCGTCCACCTCCAGCTCCGGCTGGGCGAGCAGCCAGGCCACCGAGTAGGTGGCGTTGAAGCCGTCGCCCAGGTCGGCGACGTAGTCGAGCCAGAGCCCGCCGTCCGGCCCGACCTGGCGGAAGATCCCGTCGCCGAACGCGTTCTGCAGCTCCCGCTTGTCCAGGTACGCCCCGAAGAGCATTGCCAGCAGCGTACGGATGCCGGTGCTGATCAGCAGGAACGGCGCGAGCCACGGCACCGGCTTGCGCGGGGTGAAGCCCAGCTCGCGCGGATTGGTGCTCCGCGGCCGGCGCGCCGCCCGCCCACCGGCGGCCTCACTCGCGTGCGGGCTGTCCTGCGGCGGATCCGCGGCGGGGGCATGATCGTCGCTCACCCGCCGCAGCGTAGCCCCGACCAGCCGGCAGCGCTGTCCGGCGTACGACGGTTCGCGCCCCGTGTCCGGTCCGGCGGCGGGGCGGGTGGCCCGTTCGGTCCGGGACCGGTCGTGCCGTACACTTGACGATCGTTGCCGCCTTAGCTCAGTCGGCTAGAGCGACGCACTCGTAATGCGTAGGTCGACGGTTCGATTCCGTCAGGCGGCTCCATAGAAAGGCCCAGGTCACCGGCTTGATCGCCGATCATGACCTGGGCCTTTCGATTGCCATCGCCAGGCCGAGCAGCCAAGCGAGCAGCCAACCTACTCACGGGACCACAGCGCCCCCTCCAACCGTGACGCGGCTTCCCGCGCAACCTCAGGGGCCACGTGTGCGTAGATGTTGAGAGTGACGCTGATCTGAGAGTGACCGAGGATCTCCATCACCACGCGGGCGGGTACGCCCTGGGCGAGAAGGACGCTAGCTGCAGTGTGCCGCAGGTCGTGAAGACGAACCTGCCGAAGGCCGGCCCGCCGGATGATTTCCCGGAACGACCGGTAGTCGTTACGCGGATGGATGGGCGTGCCAACGGCCGTGGCAAAGACCAGACCCGGATCAGCCCACGTGTCGGCGTCGAACCGCTCCGCTGCCTGGCGCTCCTGGTGGCGGCGGAGTGCCACTAGCACGGTCGGCGGCAGGGGAAGAGTCCGACGAGACCGGGCAGTCTTCGTTTCCACGAAGACCAGACCACCCGTATCGGGATCGCGCTGCAACTGCCCGCGCACGCGCAGCGTTCCAGCAGTGAGGTCGATGTCATCCCACCGCAGTCTGAAGACCTCGCCTTGGCGAAGCCCGAGCGCTATCCCGATGAGCCAACGAGCTTCCAGCCGCAACCCGTCGACAGCCTGAAGAAAGCGTCGCGCCTCGGCGAGCGAGTAGGGCCGCACCTCTACGTGGGGCAATGAGGGCGGCTCCATGAGAGCAGCCGGGTTGCTGTGGATCAGTTGCCATCGCACCGCCACGTTGAGCGCCCGACGGAGATTGGCGTGCATGCGTCGGACACTGCCGACCGACAGAACCGTCACCCGATCCCGGTAGAAGGAGGTCAGGTGTGCCGGGGCCAGCTTGTCGAGCCGGTGCCGACTGAGCATCGGCCCGATGTGGTGCTCAACCTCCTCCCGCTACCGGTGCAGGGTGGATGGCCGTACTTTGGCGGAGGCGACCTCCGACAGGTAGGTCTCCATCCACTGCGCCAGGGTCGGCACCCTCTTCGTGGAGAGCCGGCCAGTCTCAGCGAGAACGGTCATCTCCTTGAGCGCCTTGACCACCTCGGCGCCAGTGCGGCGGGTTACGTACTTGCGCCGCCGTTTGCCGTTGCTCCATCCAAGATCGATCGCTGCCCGGAAACGCCCGTCCGGCAGCTGGTAGATGGAGCCTTCACCATGGCCACGCCGCTTGCCGCTCATGCCGCCTCCTGCTGGCATGCCTCGACGAAGGCCCAGAGCGCGTTCGCGGGAATGCGGCGAGACCGGCCGATCCGTATCGAGGCGATCTGGCCACTGGCCATTAGTTCGTAGACCTTGGTACGTCCTACGCCAAGCAAGACGGCTGCCTCGGATGCTTGACATGATCACGATGATCTGACCGCCAGCGCTTGCCTGCGGTGCCGCGCCGGCGACACGTCCGCTCGACGCCACCTGGTGCGTTGCGAGACCTGCGGGAGGGACCGCAATCCGGCGCACAGGCGCCGCTTTGGGTGAGTCACAGAGTTGGCTGGCGCTTAGTGCCTCTCGTCGGTAATTCGTCGGGGGTCACGCGGCGGCGGGTAGGAACTCGTGGGCGGCGAGTCGTTTGAGCAGGGCGTCGAGGTCTCTCTTGGTGTATCGCCAGTTGAACGGTCGGGCGCCGA
>NZ_JAMOKF010000033.1 GCF_023656545.1 Micromonospora phytophila
CGCCGCCGCGGCGCCGCACCTGGCCGACGACGTCGCCGCCGCGAAGGCGAAGGTGGACGAACTCGCCTCTGGGCTGGGCACGCTCGCCGAGGGCAGCGCGAAGTTGCGCGACGGCCTCGGCACGGCC
This sequence comes from Micromonospora phytophila, assembly GCF_023656545.1. Taxonomy (GTDB): domain Bacteria; phylum Actinomycetota; class Actinomycetes; order Mycobacteriales; family Micromonosporaceae; genus Micromonospora; species Micromonospora phytophila. The sequence goes on from NZ_JAMOKF010000033.1 coordinate 128, forward strand.
GCCACGGGCGCCGACGAGCTGCGCGGCGGGCTGTTCCGGCTCGCCACCGGCGCCCGGCAACTCGACGGCGGCCTCGACCGGCTCAGCACCGGCGGTGAACGGCTCGCCGACGGCCTCACCCGGCTGGAGAGCGGCACCGGTGACCTCGCCGACGGACTGACCCGGCTCGGCGGGGGCGCCGGCGACCTCGCCGAGGGGCTCGCCGCCGGAGCGGAGAAGATCCCCGGGTACGACGACGCGGACGCCCGCGCCGGCATCCTCGGCGACCCGGTGGCCCTGGAGCACACCGCCCGGAACCCCGCCGGCTCGTACGGCGTGGGCTTCGCCCCGTACTTCCTCGGGCTGGCGCTCTGGGTCGGCGCGATGATCACGTACATGCTGCTGCGGCCGGTCAACCGGCGGCACGTGATGTCCGGCGCCCCCGCCTGGCGGGTGGCGCTGGCGGGCTGGCTGCCGGCCGCGGCGATCGGGCTGGCCCAGGCCGGGGTGCTCTTCGCGGTGGTGACCCTGGTGCTGGGGCTGGACCCGGCCCGGCCCGCGGCCACCCTCGGCCTGCTCGCGCTGGTCTCGCTCGCCTTCACCGCGATCATGCAGTGGCTCGGCGTCCAGTTCGGGCCGGGCGGGCGGCTCGCCGCGCTGGCCCTGCTGATGCTCCAGCTCACCTCGTCCGGGGGCACCTACCCGGTGCAGACCTCGCCGGGCTTCTTCCAGCAGATCCACCCGTGGCTGCCGATGAGCTACGTGGTGGCGGCGGTGCGGCACGCCGTCAACGGCGGATCGGGCGGGCCGGTGGTCACGGGTGCGCTGGTGCTCGCCGGCTTCGGCGCCGGGGCGCTGGCGCTCACCGTGGCCGCCGCCCGCCGGTCCCGGCGGCTCACCCCGGCCGCGCTGCACCCCGAGCTGACCATGTGAGGATGCTCGTGGGCCGGGTGGGTGGACGGGGAGGGCCAATGGCGGACGGACGGTCGCGGCGGCGGGAGGACACCCGCCAACGCCTCTTCGAGGCGGCCGTGGAACTCATCGCGGAGCAGGGCTTCTCGGCGACCACCGTGGACGACATCGCGGCCCGCGCCGGGGTGGCCAAGGGCACCGTCTACTACAACTTCGCCTCGAAGACGGTGCTCTTCGAGGAACTGCTCCGGCACGGGATCGGTCTGCTCACGGCCGAGTTCCGTGCCGCGGTGGCCGGGCTGCCGCCGCGCGAGGCGCTGGCCGCGCTGGTCCGCGCGGAACTGGAGTACATCCGGCGGTACCGGGCCTTCGCCCAGCTCCTGCTCTCCGAGATGTGGCGGACCAACCGGGAGTGGCAGCAGACGCTGCGGCTGCTGCGCGGCGAGGCGATCGAGGTGATCGCCGAGACGGTCCGCTCCGGGGTGGCCGGCGGCGACCTGCCCGAGGACCTGGACGTGCGGACCGCCTCGTCGGCGCTGTTCGGCGTCGGGCTGGTGGTGGCCGTGGACTGGCTGGTCTTCCAGCCGGACCGGCCGATCGAGGAGGTCCAGGAGGCGCTGCTCGGCATCGTCCGCCGGGTCGCGGGGACCTGAGCGCAGCAGTCTTTCCGCAGCGGCGCCCGCCGACCGGTCCGGCGCTGCGGGGGCACCGCCCGCCCCGCAGCCCTGGAAGAACGTCCATATTCACCATCAACCCGCTTGAACTGGACGAAGCTGACAGGGTCAGTCGTGGGTGCGGCGGGGCGCGCGTCGCGCCGCCGACCGGAGTCCAGGAGGTGGCGGATGGCATCGAGACATCGCGGGAGGGTGACGGCGGCCGGTGTCCTGCTCGCCGCCTGTCTGGTGGCTGCCGGGTGCGGCGGGGGCGGTGACGACGACGGCGGCGATGGTCAGCAACCCCCCGCCGGCCAGGAGAGCACGGCGAACGGCTTCAAGATCGGCCTGCTGCTGCCGGAGTCGAAGACCACCCGGTACGAGACCTTCGACCGGCCGCTGATCCAGGCGCAGCTCAGCCAGCTCTGCAACAAGTGCCAGGTGCTCTACCAGAACGCCGACCAGGACCCGGCGAAGCAGCAGTCCCAGGCCGAGGCGATGCTCACCCAGGGCGTCAAGGTGCTCATCCTCGACCCGGTGGACGCCAAGTCCGCGGGCGCGATCGTCAACAACGCCAGGTCGCAGAACATTCCGGTGGTCTCCTACGACCGGTTGGCCGAGGGCCCGATCTCCTACTACGTCTCGTACGACAACCGGAAGGTCGGGCAGGTGCAGGGCCAGGCGCTGCTCGACGCGCTGACCCGGGGCGGTGACCCGAAGCGCGGCGACATCGTCATGATCAACGGATCGCCGACGGACCCGAACGCCGCCGACTTCAAGGCCGGCGCCCACTCGGTGCTGGACGGCAAGGTCAACATCGGCCAGGAGTACGACACCCCGGACTGGTCGCCCGACCGGGCCCAGCAGGAGATGGAGCAGGCCGTCACGGCGCTCGGGCGCAGCAGGATCATCGGCGTCTACGCGGCCAACGACGGCATGGCCGGCGGCGCGATCGCCGCCATGAAGGGCGGTGGCTTCCCCAGCCCGCTGCCGCCGGTCACCGGCCAGGACGCGGAACTCGCCGGCGTGCAGCGCATCGTCGCCGGGGAGCAGTACATGACGGTCTACAAGGCGATCAAGCCGGAGGCGGAGATCGCCGCGGCGATGGCGGTGGCCGCCGCGACCGGTCAGCAGTACGCCGGCCGGCCGACCCAGAAGCGCAACAACGGCACCGCGGACGTCACGTCGGTGCTCCTCGACCCGGTCCCGGTCACCCGGGACAACATCAAGGACACCGTCATCAAGGACGGCTTCTACACCCGGGAGCAGATCTGCTCCGGAGCCTTCGCCGAGCCGTGCGCCGCGGCCGGCATCTCCTGAAGCGGGCGGACGGGTGACGGCCACCGACACTCCCGTGCTCGCGATGTCGGGCATATCGAAACGGTTCGGCGCGGTGCAGGCGCTCTCCGACGTGTCGCTGGAGGTCCGCGCCGGCGAGGTGGTGGCGCTGGTCGGCGACAACGGGGCCGGCAAGTCCACGCTGATCAAGGTGATCGCCGGGGTCAACCCGGCCGACTCGGGGGAGATCCGCTGGGCGGGCCGGGGCGTGCAGATCGGGCGACCCGCCGACGCGAGCGCCCTCGGCATCGCCACCGTCTACCAGGACCTGGCGCTCTGCGACAACCTCGACGTGGTCGCCAACCTCTACCTCGGCCGGGAGGTGACCCGGGCCGGCCTGCTCGACGAGATCGCGATGGAGCGACGCGCCAGCGAACTGCTCACCAGCCTCTCGGTCAAGATCCCCTCGGTGCGGGTGCCGGTGGCCGCGCTCTCCGGCGGCCAGCGGCAGTCGGTCGCCATCGCCCGGTCGTTGCTCGGCGAACCCCGGCTGGTGCTGCTCGACGAGCCCACCGCCGCGCTGGGCGTCGCGCAGACCGCCGAGGTGCTCGACCTCATCGAGCGGCTCAAGAAGCGCGGCCTCGGAGTGCTGCTCATCAGCCACAACCTGGCCGACGTCAAGGCGGTCGCGGACCGGGTGGTGGTCCTGCGGCTGGGGCGTACCGCTGGGGTGTTCGACCCGGACCGGACCAGCCAGGAGGAGATCGTCCAGGCCATCACCGGGGCCCTGGACAACGCGGTCAGCCGGCGACGGGCCCGGGGCACGCCGCCGCCGGGCCCGGACGGGGACGACAGCGGCCCGGCGCGCCGGGCCGCACCCCGGGACCAGTTGTGAGCCGCCGTCCGGCGCCGGGCCCGGCCGGCGGCACCCGGCAGAGGTACGAGGAGGTGTCCCGTTGAGCACGTCGACGACCAGCCCGGAACCACCGGCCGGAGACAGCGTCCAGACCGGGCCGGGTGGTGGGGACGGCTTCTCGCCGCTGACCGCGATGCGGCGCCGGGTGCGGACCGGTGAGCTGGGCGCCTGGCCCGTCATCATCGGACTGATCGTGATCTGGGTGGTCTTCCAGTCGCTCAACGACCGGTTCCTCAGCCCGCAGAACCTCTCCAACCTCACCCTCCAGATCGCCGCCACCGGCACGATCAGCGTCGGCGTGGTGCTGGTCCTGCTGCTCGGGGAGATCGACCTCTCGGTCGGCTCGGTGGCGGGGGTGGCCGCCGCCGCCCTGGCCGTGCTGACCGTCCGCAACGGCTGGGGCGACGTGGCCGCGATCATCGTGGCGCTGCTGCTGGGCATGGCGATCGGCGCCGTGCAGGGCTCGATCTTCGCCCGGCTCGGGGTGCCCGCCTTCGTGGTCACGCTGGCCGGCAACATCGGCTGGCAGGGCCTGCAGCTCTTCCTGCTCAAGCCCGAGGGCACCATCAACCTGCCGTACACCGGCTTCATCGGCCGGATCACCCACGTGAACCTCGGTTACGGCACGGGCTGGCTGCTCGGGGCGCTCGCCGTGCTGGCGTACGCGGCGGCGGTGCTCCTGGACACCCGCCGCCGGGTCGCCGCCGGGCTGCCCACCCGCAGCATGCCCCGGTCGCTGCTGCGGATCGTCGGGCTGGCCGTGCTGGTCGCGGTCGCCGTGGGGGTGCTCAACGCGTGGCAGGGCGTCCCGGCGGCGCTGCTCATCCTGCTCGCCCTGGTGGTGGTCATGGACCTGGTCCTGCGCCGCACCCGGTACGGCCGAAGCATCTTCGCCGTCGGCGGCAACGTGGAGGCCGCCCGACGCGCCGGCATCAACGTCACGCTGATCCGGATCTCCGTCTTCGCCCTCACCTCCACACTGGCGGCCCTCGGCGGCATCCTGATCGCCTCGCGCGGGTACGCCGCCGGCCAGGCCACCGGCGCCGCCGACACCCTGCTGGTGGCCATCGCGGCGGCGGTGATCGGCGGGGTCAGCCTCTTCGGCGGACGCGGCTCGACGTACGGGGCTCTGCTCGGCAGCCTGGTGCTCGGGTCGATCACCTCGGGCATGTTCCTGTTGCAGCTCGACTCGTCGGTCCGCTTCATGATCACCGCTGCGGTGCTGCTCGCCGCGGTCATCCTCGACTCGGTGTCCCGCCGGGGACGGCGGTCCAGCGGCCGGGCCTGACTCCGACGCGCCCGGACGGGCTGCGGGAGCGCCCGTCCCGCAGGGCGTCCGGCCTCCGCCGCGCGGGCGACCCGGGCGTAAATGCGTTGAGCGGCTCGGCCCGTACCCGCAGGCTGGAGCTTCCGCCACCGCGTTTCGGAGGGACCCACCCATGCGCCTGCTCCGCGACCTGTGGGTCACCTCGCCGCGCCGGATGACGGTGGCGATCTGCCTGATCGTGCTGGGCGGCGGCGGCCAGGCGGCCGCCGCCGCGCTGGCCGGCCCGGTGCTGCTTCACCGCTCCGCCGGGTTCTTCGCCGTGCTGGCGGTGGCGCTGGTCGCCGCCGTGCTCAGCGATCTCGCGGTCAGTCTGCTGATGGCCGGCCTGACCGCGGACTGGTCCGCCGACGTCCGCCGCCGGCTGTGTCGGGTGGCGCTGGGGCAGGACCTGCCGACGCTGGAGACCACCCCGGTCGGCGAACTGCTGGACCGCATCGACGGCGACGTCTACCAGGTCGCGGCCTCGGTGCGGAACCACGGCGTACGGATCGCGCAGGGGCTGGCCGTGGGCCTGCTGTCGACGGTCGTCGCCCTGGCGGTCTGGTGGCCGGCCGGGCTCGGCATGCTGCTGCTCACCGTGCTGCTCGTGGTCGCGCTGCGCCGGCCGACCGCGCGCATCGGCCCGGCCCGGATGGCCGAGGAGGAGGCCTGGTCCGACCTGGCCGCGGTGATGGAGGAGGCCGTCCACGGCCAGGACGACGTGCGCACCAGCCTGGCCCGGCCGTACGTGCTGCGGCTCTACGCCCGGCGGGCGGCCGAGGTGCTGTCCCGTGGGGTCCGGGTGTGGCGGATGTCCGCCCAGGTCACCACGGTGGCCGCCGGCGCCATCCGGGTCGGCATCGCCGCCGTGGTGCTGGGCGGGGCGTGGGCGCTGACCACCGGGCGGGTCGACGGCGCCCGGCTCACCGCGATCTGGCTGCTCGTCATCGGGTTCGGCATGACCGTCGAGCACGTCAGCCGGATGGTGCCCGAGCTCCAGTACGCGCTGGGCGCCTGGGGCCGGGTGCAACTGCTGGCGGGCTCCCCGCAGGAACCCGTCGGCGGGGCCGCCCCGACCGAGGGCGACCTGGTGGTCCGGGGCCTGACCTTCCGCTACCCGGTCGGGGAGCAGGACGGCGGGCGGGGCCCCGCCCTGCGGGACGTCGACCTGACCTTCGTCCGGGGCCGCTCGTACGCGCTGGTCGGGCGCACCGGCTCCGGCAAGTCGACGCTGGCCAAGGTGCTCACCCGGGCCGTCGACCTGCCGCCCGGCACGGTCTTCCTGGCCGGGTGCGACCTGCGCGACCTCGACGTCGAGCAGCTGCGCCGGTGGGTCGCCGTGGTGCCCCAGCGCACCGAGATCCTCGCCGGCACGCTCGCCGAGAACGTCGCGCTCTTCGACCCCGACCTGCTCGACGCCGCCGCCCGGGCGCTGCATGAGCTGGGGCTGGCCGGCTGGATCGCCGAGCTGCCCGACGGCCTGGCGACCCGGCTGGGCGAGGGCGGGCACGTGCTCTCCGCCGGGCAGGAGCAGTTGGTCGCCTTCGCCCGGATCCTGGTGCGCGACCCGCACGTGGTGATCCTCGACGAGGCGACCGCCCGTCTCGACCCGGTGACCGAGGCGCGGGTGCAGCAGGCCACCGAGCGGCTGCTGCGCGACCGGATCGGCATCGTCATCGCCCACCGCCTCTCGTCCGTGCGCCGCTGCGACGAGGTGGTGGTGATGGCCGACGGCACGGTGGTCGAGGCCGGTCCGCTGCGCGAGTCGGAACGGTTCGCCGAACTGCTCGCCACCAGCCACGCCACCGCGTACGCCCAGGCGGCGTCGGGGGGCCGCGCCGGCGGGGTGGACCTGTTGACCCGTCCGGACCCGGCGGACGCGTGGCCCGCCGCCCCCTCGGCCGCGGTCCCGCCGACGCCGACTCCCGACGGGACCGCTCCGCCCGCGACCGCCTCGCCCGCGACCACCCCGGGCGGGACCACCCCGGGCGGGACCACCCCGGGCGGGACCGCCCCGGACGGGACGGTGGCGGTGGTGGACGGCGACGCGTCTGCCGAGCGTCGACGGTCGTCGCCGGGGGCGACGGAGCCGCCGGACCCGACGGAGTCGTCCGCCCGCAGCCTGCGGGAGATCGTGCGGTTGTGCCTCAACGACCCGCGGTACGGGCTGCTGTCGCTGTCGTTGTTCCTGCTGGTCGTGATCGTCGGGCTGGACGGTCCGGTGCTGCCGTGGCTCTGGGCGGACCTGGTCGACGGCGTCGGCGACCCCTGGCTCCCGGCGTGGGGCATCGCTCTCGGCCTGCTGATCACCGTGCCGGTGCCCTACTACACCGGTTACTGGTTCCCCCAGTGGTGGGTCCGGCAGATGTTGCGGATCAGCCTGCGCCTGGTGCACGGCCAGACCGGCCCGCGCCGGGTCAGCGGGCACACGCCGGCGGAGGTGGTGGCCCAGGGCGGCGACACCGAACGGGTGGTGCAGCTGGCCGACAACGTGATGGACCAGGCGGTCGCCGTGCTGTTGCTGGTCGCGATGACGGCCGTCACGGGCAGCGTCGTGCCGGGGCTCTTCTTCGCCGGGACGATGGCGGTCTCCGGGCTGGCCGCCACGCTGTTCGGGCCCCGGCTGGAACGCTCCGCCCGGGCCACCGTCGCCGCGCGGGCCGCGTTCGCCACCGCGCTGGTCTCCTCGCTCTCCGCAGCCCGTACGGTGAAACTGGCCGGCGCCACCCGGCCGGTGCTGGCCCACCTGGCCGACCTGGACGTGGTCCGCAGCGACCGCCAGCGCCGGGAGATCTCGGTGCAGGTGTGGTCCCGGTCGACCCCGTCGCTGGTCAGTGGCCTGCTGCCGATCGGCGCGTGGGCGCTGTACCTGGCCGGTGAGCTCTCCGCCGGCGCCACCCTGGTCGCGGTCGCCACCCTCGCGGCGGCCCGCTGGTTCGCCTGGACGACCGCGTCGTTCGTCTCGCAGATCCCCTCGGCCCGGGTGTGGACCCGGCGGACGGTGGCGATGACCGGGACGGCGGCGTACTCGGCGGCGGTGCCGGACGTGGACCTGGGCGCGGGGACCGCCCCGGCGCCCGCCGTGCCGCCCCGGCACCCGCTGCGCCGACTGGAGCTGACCGGCTTCGGCGTCCGGCACACCGACGGCGTGACGGCCGTCCGGGGGGTCGACCTGACGGTGGAACGGGGGCAGCTGGTGCTGCTGGTCGGGCCGGTCGGTTCCGGCAAGTCGTCCCTGCTGCGTGCGCTCGCCGGAATCGTGCCGCACACCGGCCGGCTGAGCTGGAACGGCGAGCCGGTCAACGAACCGGAGCTGTTCCTGCGCCCCAACCAGGTCGGCTACGTCGGCCAGCTGCCCCGGGTGCTCTCCGGGACGGTGGCGGACAACATCACGTTGGGCCACCGGGTGGACGCCGCGGCGGCGGTCTCGACCGCCCAGCTCGACCACGACCTGGCCGCCGCCGGGGGCGGGCTCGGGCTGCTCATCGGGCACAAGGGCACCCGGCTCTCCGGCGGGCAGCTCCAGCGCCTCGCGCTGGCCCGGGCGCTGGCGCCGCGCACGGAGCTGCTGGTGGCCGACGACGTGTCCTCGGCGCTGGACGTCACCACCGAGCTGGCGCTCTGGCAGGCGTTGCGCGAGCACGGGGTAACCGTGGTGGGCTCGACGTCGAAGCGGGCGGCCCTGGTCCGCGCGGACCACGTCGTGGTCCTCCAGGCCGGCACGGTCGCCGCCCAGGGCCCCTGGCCCGCCCTGGAACCCCACTGGTCCCACCTCGCCGGCTAACCCCCACCCCCTGTTCCCCGCCGTTGATCATGGGGTTGGCGGGTGGGAAACGGGCAATTCTCCCCGCCAACCTCATGATCGACGGGCCGCAGGGTGGGACCGGGTGGGTGGGTGGGTGGGTGGGTCAGGCCGCGCGGGTGTACTGGTGGGGCCAGGTGGGTTGGGCGCCGAGCTTGGCGGCGGCGCGGTGCGGCCAGTACGGGTCGCGGAGCAGTTCGCGGCCGAGCAGCACCAGGTCGGCCTCGCCGCCGGCGACGATCTGCTCGGCCTGCTCCGGCTCGACGATCAGGCCGACCGCGCCGGTGGCCACCCCGGCCTCCCGGCGCACCCGGGCGGCCAGCGGCACCTGATAGCCGGGGCCGACGGGGATCGTCGCGGTGGCCGAGGCGCCGCCGGAGGAGCAGTCGACCAGGTCCACGCCGGCGCCGGCCAGCTCGCCGGCGAGCACCACGCTGTCCTGGACCGTCCAGCCGTCGGGCGTCCAGTCGGTGGCGGAGATCCGGGCCAGCACCGGCACGTCCTCGCCGACCGCCGCGCGGACCGCGCGGGCCACCTCCAGGGTCAGGCGCATGCGCCCCGCCCGGTCGCCGCCCCAGCGGTCGACCCGGTGGTTGGTCAGCGGGGAGAGGAACTCGTGCAGCAGGTAGCCGTGCGCGGCGTGGATCTCCACGGCCGCGAAGCCGGCGTCCACCGCGCGGACGGCCGCCGCCGCGAACGCCTCGACGACGCCGGCGATCCCCGCCTCGTCCAGGGCGGTGGGCACCCGGTAGTCGGGGACGAACGGCGCGTCGCCCGGGCCGACCGGGGTCCAGCCGCCCTCGGCGTCCGGCACCCCGCCCCGCCGCGGCGCCCACGGCCGGTACGTCGAGGCCTTGAACCCGGCGTGCGCGAGCTGCACCGCCGGCACCGCGCCGTGCGCGGCGACGAACGCGGTCACCGGACGCCAGGCGTCGACGTGCGCGCCCGACCAGAGCCCGGTGTCCTGGGGACTGATCCGCCCCTCCGGCAGCACGGCGGTGGCCTCGGTCAGCACCAGCCCGGCGCCGCCGACGGCGCGGGTGCCCAGGTGCACCAGGTGCCAGTCGGTGGGCAGGCCGTCGGGGCCGGCGGTGTACTGGCACATCGGCGCCAGGGCGATCCGGTTGGGCAGGGTCGCCGCGCGCAGGGCCAGCGGCGTGAACAGGGCACTCATGTGGTCATCCTCTGTCAACGCCGGGGAGGACCCCGCGACTCGGGGCCCTCCCCGGCTCGGCGGCGCGTCGGGCGCTGGGCGGATGGTGCGGCCGGGACCGCAAGGTCAGGCCGGCACGGGGCTCAACTCGTCGGACCGGTCGGGCCGGGCGCCGGCGTCACCCACCGCCGGGGCGAGCGGCGACCGCCGGCCGACGGAGTCGTACGCGGCACGGTCGAGGGTGCCCTCGCGGGCGGCGACGACCGTCGGCACCAGCGCCTGGCCGGCCACGTTGGTGGCGGTGCGGATCATGTCGAGGATCGGGTCGATGGCCAGCAGCAGGCCGGCGCCGGCCAGCGGCAGGCCCAGCGTGCTCAGGGTCAGCGTCAGCATCACGATCGCGCCGGTCAGGCCGGCGGTCGCGGCCGAGCCGACCACCGAGACGAAGGCGATGAGCAGGTAGTCGGTGACGCCGAGGTCCACCCCGAAGACCTGGGCGACGAAGATCGCCGCCAGCGCCGGGTAGATCGCCGCGCAGCCGTCCATCTTCGTGGTCGCGCCGAAGGGCACCGCGAAGGAGGCGTACTCGCGAGGGACGCCGAGCCGCTCGACGGACCGCTGGGTCACCGGCATGGTGCCCACCGAGGAGCGCGAGACGAAGGCCAGCTCGATCGCCGGCCAGGCGCCGGCGAAGAAGCGCAGCGGGTTGAGCCGGCCGGCGGCGAGAAGCACCAGCGGGTAGACCACGAAGAGCACGATCGCGCAGCCGACGTAGACGGCGGTGGTGAACTTCGCGAGCGGGGCGAGCAGGTCCCAGCCGTACGAGGCGACGGCGTTGCCGATCAGGCCGAGGGTGCCGATCGGGGCGAGCCGGATCACCCACCAGAGCGCCTTCTGCACGATCTCCAGCAGCGACCGGTTGAGCGCGACGAACGGCTCCGCGGCCTCGCCGACCAGCAGCGCCGCGGCGCCGACGACCAGGGCGAGGAACACGATCTGGAGCACGTTGCCCTCGACGAAGGCGCCGACCGGGTTGGTCGGCACGATGCCGGCGAGGAAGTCGGTCCAGGAGCCGGTCTTCTTCGGCGCGGCGGCGCCGGCCGTGTCCAGGGTGACGCCCCGGCCCGGGTCGGTGAGCAGGCCGAGCCCGATGCCGATGCTCACCGCGATCAGCGCGGTGACGCCGAACCAGAGCAGGGTCTTCAGCGCCAGCCGGGCGGCGTTGGCCACGCCGCGCAGGCTGACCACGCTGACCACGATGGCGGTGAAGACCAGCGGCGGTACGGCCAGCTTGAGCAGCTGGACGAAGAGGCCGCCGACGGTGTCGAGGGTGCTGGTCAGCCAGCTCAGGTCGTTGGCGCGGGCGAGGAAGCCGAGCGCCACGCCGAGCACGAGGCCGAGCAGGATCTGCACGGAAAAGGGGATCTTGCGCAGGGCGGAAGCCATGAGGATGAGTCCAAGGGTCCGGAGGTCGGTGCGGGCAGCGTCAGGAGAGCGGCTGCGCCGGACAGACGCCGCTGGCCTGCAGTCGGAGGTCGACATACAGGCGCACGGTGAGGTGCCAGACGTTGGTCATCGCCTGCCGAGGCTACGCCGCCCGCCCGCGAAGGTGGAAGGAGTGGTCAGCGTGACGCTCCTTACGTGCCTCTGCCGGGGGCGTTCACCGCTCAGCGTCGGCTTGCGGGGCGTCCGCCGTCGCGGCCGGTCCCGGGCGCCACCGGGTCGCGGGCGTCCCCCACGCCGGTCGCGGTGGCCACGGCGGTCGCGGTGGCCAGGCCCCAGAGCGCGGCCACGGCCAGCAACAGCCGCTCCAGCACCCCGACCACCGCGCCCCGCCCGACGAGGAGCATCGCCAGACCGACCGCCGCCGCCAGCGGCAGCGCCACCACCGCCGCCCGGGCCGACAGCCGCCGCAGGACCGGCGGCGCCGCCGGTGAGAACGCCACGGCCAGCATCGCGAAGACCAGGGTGGCGGTCGCCGTGATGCTCGCCCCGCCGTGCACGAGGTCGGCCACCGTCGCCCGCTCGAACGGTGGCAACGGGCAGCCGGCGCTGCACGTCACCGAAGCGGACAACGCCGTGGCGAAGCTGCCGACCCCGAGCAGGGCCGCCGCGGCCCGCAGCGCCGGCAGCAGCGCCGCGGCGAGCAGCAGCACCCCGGCGGCCAGGGCGAAGACCCCGATCCGGTACGTCGGGGCGTACGCGCTGTCGGTGACGCCCGCCTCGCTGACGTACCCGGCCAGGCCCGGACCGGGACCGCCGACCACCGCGACGATCACCGCGGCCGTCCCGGCGAGGAGACAGCCGGCGGCGGCCGACGCGGCGGCGACCCGCGGCGGGCTCGCCGCCCGGCCGGTCGGGAGCGGCTCAGCCACGCCCGTGCGGCGTGGTCCAGCCGGAGAGGTCGGGGCCGAGCGGGACGATCCCGGTCGGGTTGATCGCCGTGTGGGTGGCGTAGTAGTGCCGCTTGATGTGGTCGAAGTCGACCGTCTCCCCGAAGCCCGGCGTCTGGAACAGGTCCCGCGCGTACGCCCAGAGCACCGGCAGCTCGGTCAGCTTGTGCCGGTTGCACTTGAAGTGCCCGTGGTACGCGATGTCGAAGCGGACCAGCGTGGTGAAGAGCCGGACGTCTGCCTCGGTGATCGCGTCGCCCATCAGGTAGCGCCGGTCGGCCAGCCGCTCGCAGAGCGCGTCCAGGCGGGCGAAGAGCGCGTGGAACGCCTCGTCGTAGGCCGCCTGGGAGGTGGCGAAGCCGCACCGGTAGACGCCGTTGTTGACGTCGCGGTGGATCTCGGCCATCAGCGCGTCCATCTCCGGGCGCAGCGCCTCCGGGTAGAGGTCGGGCGCGCCGGGGGCGTGCAGGCTGCGCCACTGCGTGGAGAAGTCCAGGGTGAGCTGCGGGTAGTCGTTGGTGACCACCCGCTGGGTCACCGTGTCGACCAGCGCCGGCACGGTGACCCGACCCGTGTAGTCGGGGTCGGTCGCCAGGTACGCCTCCGACAGGTAGCCGATGCCGAGCGCCGGGTCGAAGCCGTCCGGGTCGAGGCTGAACCGCCAGCCGCGCTCGTCCCGGATCGGGTCGACCGTGCCCAGCGAGATCGCGTCGTCCAGGCCGAGCAGGCCGCGCACGATCCGGGCCCGGTGCGCCCACGGGCAGGCCCGGCACCAGATCAGCCGGTACCGGCCCGGCTCCAGCGGCCACCGCCCCTGCGCGTCCGGCCCGCCGCCGGGCGGGGAGTCGGAATCGGGGCTGACCCGACCGGTGAACCGGTTGGGCTGGCGCACGAACTCGCCGCCGCCGCTGGTCTCTGCGCTGAACTGGGCCCGGGCCATGGGGTCAACCTATCCGCTGCCCGCGCGGATATCCTGGCAGCCGGGCGTCACCGTGACCCCGGACGGCGCCCGCCGAAGCCCCTTCCCACCCCCGAAGGATCGCGCGATGACCGTGGCATACCTGGTGGCCGGAGTCCGCACCCCGATCGGCCGGTACGGCGGCGCCCTGGCCGGCGTACGCCCCGACGACCTGGCCGCGCACGTCATCCGCGAGCTGGTCGCCCGGCACCCGTCGGTGGACTGGGCGCGGGTGGACGACGTCATCCTGGGCTGCGCCAACCAGGCCGGCGAGGACAACCGCAACGTGGCCCGGATGGCGGCGCTGCTCGGCGGCCTGCCGGAGGAGGTGCCCGGCAGCACCGTCAACCGGCTCTGCGGCTCCGGTCTGGACGCCCTCGCCACCGCGGCGCGGTCCGTCGTGGCCGGCGAGGCCGACCTGCTGGTCGCCGGCGGGGTGGAGAGCATGAGCCGCGCGCCGTTCGTGATGCCGAAGGCGACGAGCGCGTACTCCCGCGCCGCCGAGGTGTACGACACCACGATCGGTTGGCGGCTGGTCAACCCGCTGATGAAGAAGCACTGGGGCGTCGACTCGATGCCGGAGACCGCGGAGAACGTCGCCGCCGAGTACGGCGTGGGCCGGTCCGAGCAGGACGAGTTCGCGTACCGCTCGCAGCAGCGCGCGGCGAAGGCGCAGGCCGACGGCCGGTTCGCCGAGGAGATCGTGCCGGTGACCGTCCCGGCGGGGCGGCGCGAGACGAAGCTGGTCGAGGTCGACGAGCACCCGCGGGAGACCTCGCTGGAGAAGCTCGCCGCGCTGCCCACCCCGTTCCGTGAGGGCGGCACGGTGACCGCCGGCAACTCCTCCGGCGTCAACGACGGGGCGGTGGCGCTGCTGGTCGCCTCGGAGGCGGCCGTGGCCCGGTACGGCCTGACCCCGCTGGCCCGGATCAGCGGGGCCGCCGCGGCCGGCGTGCCGCCCCGGGTGATGGGTGTCGGCCCGGTGCCGGCCACCCGCAAGCTGCTCGACCGGCTCGGCGTCGGCCTCGACTCGGTCGACGTGGTCGAGTTGAACGAGGCGTTCGCCGCGCAGTCCGTCGCGGTGCTGCGGGAGCTCGGCCTGCCGGCCGACGCCGAGCACGTCAACCCCAACGGCGGGGCGATCGCGCTGGGCCATCCCCTGGGCGCCAGCGGCGCCCGGCTGGCGCTGACCGCCGCGCTGGAGCTGCGCCGCCGCGGCGGGCGGCGGGCGCTCGCCACCATGTGCGTCGGCGTCGGGCAGGGCATCTCACTGATGCTGGAGGCCGCCGGCTGACCGGCGCCGCCCCCTGCCCGCTGGCCGGTTCCGGCGGTCCGGCCCTGGTGGAGCAACCGGTCCAGCCGTTCGTCGTCTGCTGTGGACAGCGCGGGTGACAGTCGGGCGGGCACACCGGCGAGGCCCCGGAGTTCTACCCCGGCTGCGCTGCGTGTCCGGTCGGTCACGGGCTTCTTCGGGGCCGACGAAGTGGGTTATGGGATCTCCCGGAGCCGGGTGTGTGCGGCCTAGAGTGGTGAGCACCACACGATCCGCGGGTCGTCCGGTGCTCGCGTGCCCGCACACGCCCCGGCACCGGTTCCCTCCCGCACCGCGGCGACGACTTGGGGTGCAGCAGTGCAGATGCCGGACGGACTTCCCGCCGAGATCGACCTCTCCCGGCCGAGCGCGGCCCGGGTGTACGACTACTTCCTGGGCGGCGCGCACAACTTCGAGATCGACCGGCAGCTCGCCGAGCAGATCGCCGGCATGACCCCGAACCTGGCGGCCACCATGCGCGCCGGCCGGGAGTTCCTGCGCCGCGCCGTACGGGTGCTGCTCGACGCCGGCATCGACCAGTTCCTCGACATCGGCTCGGGCATCCCCACCGTGGGCAACGTGCACGAGGTCGCCCAGACGGCCAACCCGAAGGCCCGGGTGGTCTACGTCGACATCGACCCGGTCGCGGTGGCCCACAGCCGGGAGCTGCTCGCCGGCAACGACCTGACCGGCGTCATCCACGCCGACCTGCGCGAGCCGGAGCGGATCCTCACCGAGGCCCGCGAGCTGGGGCTGATCGACTTCGGTCGGCCGGTGGGCATCCTGCTCGCCGGGGTGGTGCACTTCATCCCGGACGCCGACCGCCCCGGCGACATCCTGGCCACCCTGCGGGCCGCGGCGGTGCCGGGCAGCTACCTGGTCGTCTCACACTCCACCTTCGAGGACCAGCCGCAGGAGATGCTCGACGCCCAGCGGCTCTCGGCACGCACCGACACCGAGATCACCCTGCGCTCCCGGGCCGAGATCACCGGCTTCTTCGGCGACTGGACGCTTCTGGAGCCGGGCGTGGTGCACATGCCGCTCTGGCGACCCGACTCACCGTCCGACGTGGACGACCACCCGGAGCGGTTCGGCGCCTTCGGCGGCGTCGCCCGGTACGACCAGCCCGCCGGCTGATCCCATGGCCGCCGTCCCGCACCCCGGCGGGGAGGAGGTCAGCCGGTCGGGCGCCCAGCGGTACGCGGCCGAGTGGACCCGGGCGGTACGCCGGCTGGGTTTCGTGCCGCTCAGCGCGGCCGAGACCGAGCGGCTGCTGCTCCTGCACACCGTCCGGCTGGCCCAGGCCCTGCTGGCCGAGCCGTTCTCGGCACGGCCGGCGGAGGAGGTCGGCCGCACGCTGATCGACGAGCACCTGACCGAACCGCCGGTGCTCGACTGGTCGGTACGCGCCCTGGGCGAGGACTTCCTCGCCCAGGTGCTGCCCGCCCGGGCGCACCGGGACGAGGCGGTGCACCGGGTCGCCGCGTTGCAGGGCGGGCTCGCCGCCGGGTTCGCCCGTGCCCTGCGCGACCGCACCTTCGCCCAGCAGGAGCGGATCGCCCGCTCCGCCTGGCAGGCCCGAGACGAGGTGGAGCAGGCGCTGCGCGACAGCGAGGCCCGGTTCCGGGCGGTGTTCACCGGGGCGGCGACGGGGATCGGCATCGCCGGCATCGACGGCCGGATCATCGAGGTCAACCAGGCGTTCGCGGAGATGCTCGGCTACTCCGTCGAGGAGATGCGGCAGATCAACGTGGCGTCGCTGTTCCACCCCGACGACGCGGCCGGGATGTGGGAGCTCTACCAGGAGCTGCTCGAGGGCAAGCACGACAGCGCCCGGGTCGAGAAGCGCTACTACCGCAAGGACGGCAGCGTGGTCTGGACCGACCTGGCCGTCTCGCTGATCCGGCACGACGACGGCCGCCCCCGGTTCACCGTCGCGATGATCGAGGACATCACCGAGCGGTACGAACTCCAGCAGCGGCTGCGTTTTCAGGCGTTGCACGATCCGCTCACCGGCCTGCCCAACCGGACCCTGTTCTTCGAGACGCTGGGGCAGGTCTTCGAGGTGAGCGACGCGGAGCGCCGGGTCGGGGTCTGCTTCCTCGACCTGGACGGCTTCAAGGCGATCAACGACAGTCTCGGCCACGATCTCGGCGACCGGCTGCTGATCGTGATCGCCCGCCGGCTCGCCGAGTGCGTCGCCGGCCGGGGCCACCTGGTCGCCCGGATGGGTGGGGACGAGTTCGTCATCCTCGTCGACGACGGCGAGGGCATCGACGACGCGGTGGCGGTAGCCGAGGCCGCCCTGGCCGCGGTCTCCGCCCCAGTGCGCATCGACGACCAGCAGCTCGCCGTCTCGGCCAGCATCGGCATCGTCGACTGCCCGGTCGGCGCGACCAGCGCCTCGGAGCTGATGAAGGCCGCCGACACCACGCTCTACTGGGCGAAGGCGGAGGGCCGTGGCCGGTGGGCGGTCTACGACCCGGAGCGCGGCGCCCGGGACATCGCCCGTTCCGCGCTGGTCGCCGGGCTGCCGGCGGCGCTGGACCGGGGCGAGTTCGTGCTGCACTACCAGCCGATCGTGTCCCTGCTGGAGGGCTCGATGCTGGCCGTGGAGGCGCTGGTCCGCTGGCAGCACCCGGAGCTGGGGCTGATCGGCCCGGACCGGTTCATCGGGTTGGCCGAGGAGACCGGCCTCATCGTCCGGCTCGGCGAGTGGGTGCTGCGGCAGGCCTGCCGGGACGCCGAGGCGTGGCGGCGCGAGTTCCCGGACGCACGGCTGGTGGTGAGCGTCAACCTCGCCGCCCGGCAGGCCGACCACCCGGGGATCGTGGAGACCGTCGCCGACGCGCTGGCGTCCAGCGGGCTCCCGGCGGACCTGCTGCAACTGGAGCTGACCGAGAGCGCGGTGATGGGCAGCGCCGGGGAGCCGCTGCGGTCGCTGCACCGGCTGGCCGCGCTCGGCGTCCGGCTGGCGATCGACGACTTCGGCACCGGGTACTCCAACCTCGCGTACCTGCGTCGGTTGCCGATCCACTGCCTGAAGCTGGCCGGGCCCTTCGTGGAGGGGATCCGCGGCGACGGGCCGGACGCGACGGTCGACCACCGGGACGAGCGGATCGTGGACGCGCTGGTCCGGCTGGCGCACGCGCTGGAACTCTGGGTCACCGCCGAGGCGGTGGAGACCGGGATGCAGGCCGAGCGGCTGCGGGCACTGCGCTGCGACACCGGGCAGGGGCGGTTCTTCGGCCCACCGGCGCCGGCGGCGGAGATCACCGCCCGGCTGGGCGGCGGCGGGGTGGCGGCATGAGCCTGACGGACTCGCAGGCGGCGGTCTCGGTGCTGGCCGCGTTGGCCATCCTCGCCGGGCTGGCCGGCGTGGTGGTTCCCGGCCTCCCGGCGCTGCCGCTCTGCTGGGGCGGGGTGCTGGTGTGGGCGCTCTTCGGCGGCGCCGGCGCCGGACGCTGGGCGGTGCTCGCCGCCGCCACCGTGGTCGCCGCCGGCGGCACCGTCGTGAAGTACGCCTGGCCGGGGCGCAACCTGAAACGCACCGGGGTGCCCACCTCGTCGCTGCTCGCCGGGGGGCTGCTGGGCCTGGTCGGCTTCTTCGTGATCCCGGTGGTCGGGCTGGTGCTCGGTTTCGTCGGCGGGGTGTGGGGCGCGGAACGGCTGCGGCTGGGCAGCAACCAGCTCGCCTGGCCGGCGACGAAGCAGGCGGTGGGGGCGGCCGGGCTGTCGATGCTGGTCGAGTTCCTCGCCGGCCTGCTCATCGCGGGGCTCTGGGTGGCCGGCCTGGTGTTCGCCTGACCCCCGCCCACGTCACCGGTCCGACGGGTGGGGGCGGCGGGCTACGGCAGATGGGGGCGGCGGCGCGGGGGCGGAGTCGGGTACGGCGCGGTGCGGCGTACCGGTGAGAGAGAGGTGACGTGCCCCCGCGCCGCCGCGGTGCCGCCGGCGGTCCGAGCGCCCGGCGGTGGCCCGTCGCGATCGGGCCTGGTCACGAGGTCAAGGATGCGGCCCGGGCGGCCCGGACGGCAACGCAATTAGCCCGGGTGACGGCGACATCCCCACCCGTGACGTATTGACCACCTTGATCAGCGGGACGACACTGTGCCCACTCGCACCGGGGAACCACCTCGAGGAGGTGTGCAGTGGCCACGACGCCCGTGCCGACCGCCGAGCAGCCGATGGACGACGACGCCCGACGACTCGCCGAACTCGGCTACAAACAGGAGCTGCGCCGCAAATGGAGCGGCTTCTCCAACTTCGCCATCTCGTTCTCCATCATCTCGATCCTGGCCGGCTGCTTCACCACCTTCGGCCAGGCGTGGAACAACGGCGGGCCGGTCGCCATCTCCTGGGGCTGGCCGCTGATCTCGCTGT
Organism: Micromonospora phytophila; assembly: GCF_023656545.1. Classification (GTDB taxonomy): domain Bacteria; phylum Actinomycetota; class Actinomycetes; order Mycobacteriales; family Micromonosporaceae; genus Micromonospora; species Micromonospora phytophila. The sequence continues at coordinate 19,173 of NZ_JAMOKF010000033.1, forward strand.
TCATCCTGATCATCGGCTTCTGCCTGGCCGAGCTGGTGTCCGCGTACCCGACCGCCGGGGGTATCTACTGGTGGGCGGCGAAGATGGGCCGCCCGGTGCACGGCTGGTTCACCGGCTGGCTGAACCTGATCGGCCTGATCGCGGTCACCGCGTCGGTCGACTACGGCTGCGCCACCTTCCTCAACCTCACCCTGTCGGCGCTCTTCGACGGCTGGGCGGGGACGCTGCGGCAGGCGTTCGTGCTCTTCGTGATCATCCTGGTGCTGCACGGGCTGATCAACATCTTCGGGCACCGGATCATCGACGTGCTCCAGAACGTCTCGGTCTGGTGGCACGTGGCCGGCGCGACCGCCGTGGTCGCCATCCTGGTGTTCGTCCCCGATGAGCACCAGAGCTTCCAGTTCGTCTTCACCGAGCGGTTCAACAACTCCGGGTTCGCCGACGGCGGCACCGGTGGGCTGACCTTCTGGTTCTACGTCCTGCCCCTGGGCTTCCTGCTCACCCAGTACACGATCACCGGCTTCGACGCCTGCGCGCACGTGTCGGAGGAGACCCGGGGCGCCTCCCAGGCCGCCGCCCGGGGCCTCTGGCAGTCGATCTTCTATTCGGCGGTCGGCGGCTGGATCCTGCTGCTGGCCTTCCTCTTCGCCGCCACCGACGTGGAGGCGGTCAACGCCGCCGGCGGCTTCTCCGGCGCCATCTTCGAGTCCGCGCTGACCCCAGTCTTCTTCAAGGCGGTCATCATCATCTCCACCATCGGGCAGTTCTTCTGCGGGATGAGCTGCGTGACGTCGATGAGCCGGATGGCGTACGCCTTCAGCCGCGACCGGGCGGTGCCCGGCTGGCGGCTCTGGTCGCGCGTCGACCGCAACGGCACCCCGGTCAACGCCATCATCGGCGCCACGCTGGCCGGGCTGGTGCTCACCCTGCCGGCGCTCTACTCCAGCTCCGCCGGGGTGCCGGTCGCCTTCTACGCGGTGGTCTCGGTCGCGGTGATCGGGCTCTACCTGTCGTTCATCATCCCGATCGCCCTGCGGCTGCGCCTCGGCGACCGGTTCACCCCGGGGCCGTGGACGCTGGGCCGCAAGTACAAGCTGCTCGGCTGGATCGCGGTGATCGAGATCGCGGTGATCTCGGTCTACTTCGTGCTGCCGATCGTCCCGGCCGGGGTGCCCGGGAGCCCCGACTTCTCCTGGTCGGCGGTGAACTACGCACCGCTCGCCGTCGGCGGGGTACTGCTGCTGGTCGGCGGCTGGTGGTACGCCTCGGCCCGCAAGTGGTTCACCGGTCCCCGCCGTACCGTCGACGATCCGGTGCCGGCGACCGGGCCCGCGCCGGTCGACGAGCCGGCCTGACCCGCCCCCCACCGCCGGTCACCCCGTCAGGGGGCCGGCGGTGGGGTGGCGCGGCCGGTGGCGGCCGGGACTACCGCCGGCCGGTGGTGAAGCGCAGGATGCGGTCGTCGTCCGGGGCGGGCGTGGTGCGCCCGTCGCGGTTGCTGGTGGTCACCCAGAGCGAGCCGTCCGGGGCCCGCTCGACCGTGCGGAGCCGGCCGTAGGCGCCGGACAGTTCGGCGGTGGGAAGGCCGACCTGACCGGCGAGGCTCACCGGTACGGCCCAGAGCCGGGCCCCGCGCAGGGCGGCGACGAAGAGGGTGCCGTCGGCGAAGGCGGCGCCGCTCGGTGACGCCTCCGCCGGGGTCCAGACGACGACCGGGTCGCGGAACCGGGGGTCGCTGCTGCGGCCCTCGACGACCGGCCAGCCGTAGTTGCCGCCCGGCACGATCAGGTTCACCTCGTCCCACGCGCTCTGGCCGAACTCGGTGGCGAAGAGCCGGCCCCGCGCGTCCCAGGCCAGACCCTGCACGTTGCGGTGGCCGTAGCTGTAGACCAGCGATCCGGCGAACGGGTTGTCCACCGGCACGCGGCCGTCCGGCCGCATCCGCAGGATCTTGCCGTTCCGGCTGGCCAGGTTCTGCGCGTCGGCGGGCACGAGCGCGTCACCGATGCCGGCGTAGAGCATGCCGTCGGGGCCGAACGCGATCCGCCCGCCGTCGTGGGCGGAGGCACGCCGTACACCGCTGAGGATCACCTGCGGGAACTGCGGCAGGTCGAGCCGGAACCGCACGATCCGCAGGTCGGTCGCGGTGGTGAAGCAGACGTAGACCAACCGGTCCCACCGGTACGTGGGGGAGACCGCCAGGCCGAGCAGTCCCGCCTCGCCGCCGGCGACCACCCCGGGAATCCGGGCGACCTGCCGGGGTGGCTCGCCGGGCCGGACCCGCACGACGGTGCCGAGGTCGCGCTGGGCGACCAGGGCGCTGCCGTCGGGCAGGAAGTCCAGCCCCCAGGGGACCTGGAGCCCGGTCGCGACCACCTGCGGGCGGGTGAAGTCGAAGCCGCTGGGCGGGGGTTGCGGGACCGGCCCGCCCGGCGGCTGCCCGGCCGCATGGGCGCTCGCGGTGCCGAGCCCGAGGGTGAGGACGGTGACGACGGCCAGGACGACGCGACGACGCATGAGGACTCCTCGAATGGTTGCCGCCGGTGACACCGGGGCATTGACGGTGATCCGGTTTGCCAGTAGACCTTGGTGATGGAGGCCCGCTGATGAGCAGAACGCCGTTCACGCTGGAAGAGTTGCGGGTCGCCATCGCCGGCGGCGAGATAGACACCGTCGTGCTGGCCCTGACCGACATGCAGGGGCGCTTGCAGGGCAAACGGTTCCACGCCCCCTACTTTCTGGACCAGGTGGTCGCCCACGGCAGCGAGGGCTGCAACTACCTGCTCGCCGTCGACGTCGACATGAACACCGTCGACGGGTACGCCATGTCGAGCTGGGAACGCGGCTACGGCGACTTCGCCATGGTCCCGGATTTCACCACGCTGCGCCGGGTGCCCTGGCAGCCGGGCAGCGCCCTGCTCCTGGCCGACCTGGCCTGGCTGGACGGCTCCGGCCCGGTGGTCGCCTCGCCCCGGCAGATCCTGCGCCGGCAGCTCGACCGGCTGGCCGCCCACGGCCTGACCGCGTACGCCGGCACCGAGCTGGAGTTCGTGCTCTTCTGCGACTCGTACGAGGAGGCGTGGCGGCGGGGCTACCGCGAGCTGACCCCGGCCAACCAGTACAACGTGGACTACTCGCTGCTGGGCACCGCCCGGGTGGAGCCGCTGCTGCGCCGGATCCGCACCGAGATGGCCGGCGCGGGCCTGGTGCCGGAGAGCGCCAAGGGCGAGTGCAACCTCGGCCAGCACGAGATCGCCTTCCGCTACGACGAGGCGGTCACCTGTGCCGACCACCACGTGATCTACAAGAACGGGGCGAAGGAGATCGCCGCCCAGGAGGGCATGTCGATCACCTTCATGGCCAAGCCGAACGCGCGGGAGGGCAACTCCTGCCACATCCACTTCTCCCTGCGCGACTCCGACGGGCGCTCGGCGATGCTCGGCGACGGGCCCGCCCACCTCTCGGTGACCGGGCAGCGGGTGCTGGCCGGGCTGCTCGACACCATGCGCGAGTTCAGCCTCCTCTTCGCCCCGAACATCAACTCCTACAAGCGCTACCAGCCCGGCTCGTTCGCCCCCACCGCGCTGCGCTGGGGCACCGACAACCGCACCTGCGCCCTGCGGCTGGTCGGGCACGGGCAGGGCATGCGGGTGGAGAACCGGGTGCCCGGCGCCGACGTGAACCCCTACCTGGCGATCGCCGCGCTGGTCGCCGGCGCGGTGCACGGCATCGAGCGGGAGCTGGAGCTGGGCGAGGAGTGCACCGGCAACGCGTACGACGACGCGGACGCCGCCCGCGTCCCCGGCACCCTGCGCGACGCCCGCACCCTCTGGGAGGACTCCACGGTGGCCCGGGACGCCTTCGGCGACGAGGTGGTCGCCCACTACGCCAACCAGGCGAGGGTCGAGCTGACCGCCTTCGACGCCGCCGTCACCGACTGGGAACTCGTCCGTGGCTTCGAACGCCTCTGACCCCCGCCCGGCCCCGCTCCACCACGCACCCCTGGTGGGCGCGGTGCGGCGGCCGGCGTGCGGCGCGGCGGGCCACGACCTGATGATCGAGGCAGCGGAGGTCGACGCGTGAGCCAGGTGATGAATCCGGCCACCGGCGAGGTGGTGGCGGAGGTGGCGGCCACGTCGCTGGCCGAGACGGACGCCGCGATCTCCCGGGCGGCGGTGGCGTACGAGAGGTGGCGACACGTCGCGCCGGGGGATCGGGGGCGGCTGCTGCGGCGCTTCGCCGCCGTGGTGGACGCCCATCTGGAGGAGTTGGCGCAGCTGGAGGTCCGCAACTCGGGGCACACCGTCGGCAATGCCCGCTGGGAGGCGGGCAACGTCCGCGACGTGCTCGACTACTACGCCGGCGCCCCGGAGCGGCTGACCGGCCGGCAGATCCCGGTGCCGGGCGGGCTGGACGTCACCTTCCACGAACCGCTCGGCGTGGTCGGGGTGATCGTGCCGTGGAACTTCCCGATGCCGATCGCCGCCTGGGGCTTCGCGCCGGCCCTCGCGGCGGGCAACACCGTGGTGCTCAAGCCCGCCGAGCTGACCCCGCTGACCGCGCTGCGCCTGGCCGAGCTGGCCCTCGCGGCGGGCCTGCCCGAGGACGTGTTCACCGTGCTGCCGGGCGCCGGATCGGTGGTGGGGGAGCGCTTCGTCACCCACCCTGCCGTCCGCAAGGTCTGCTTCACCGGCTCGACCGAGGTCGGCACCCGGATCATGGCCGGCTGCGCCGACCAGGTGAAGCGGGTGACCCTGGAACTGGGCGGCAAGAGCGCCAACCTGGTCTTCGCCGACGCCGACCTGGAACGGGCGGCCGCCACCGCGCCGTACGCGGTCTTCGACAACGCCGGCCAGGACTGCTGCGCCCGCTCCCGGATCCTGGTCCAGCGCCCGGCGTACGACCGCTTCCTGGAGCTGCTGGAGCCGGCGGTGCGCGGCTTCCGGGTGGAGGACCCGGCGCGGGAGACCGCCGAGATGGGGCCGCTGATCTCCGCCGGGCACCGGGACCGGGTCGCCGGGTACGTCGACGGCGCCATGGTGGCCTTCACCGGTTCCCGCCCGGACGGCCCCGGCTTCTGGCACGCCCCGACGGTGCTGCTCGCCGACACCCCCGCCGACCGGCACTGGCGGGACGAGATCTTCGGCCCGGTCGTCTCCGTCCTCCCCTTCGACGACGAGGCGGACGCGGTCCGCCTCGCCAACGACACCGAGTACGGGCTCTCCGGCTCGATCTGGACCCGGGACGTGGGCCGGGCGCTGCGGGTGGCCCGCGCGGTCGAGTCGGGCAACCTCAGCGTCAATTCGCACTCGTCGGTGCGCTACTGGACCCCGTTCGGCGGGATGAAACGCTCCGGTCTCGGCCGTGAGCTGGGCCCGGACGCGCTGCACGCCTTCACCGACGTCAAGAACGTGTTCATCGCGACAGAGGAGTGAGAAGTGCGGGGTCGTCTTGAGGACCGGGTCGCCGTGGTGACCGGCGCGGGCAGCGGCATCGGGCTGGCCACGGTGCGGCGCTTCGCCGCCGAGGGGGCGCGGGTGGTCTGCGTCGACATCGACCCGGCGGCCGGCGAGCGCGCCGCCGACGAGGTCGGCGGGGAGTTCGTCGCCTGCGACGTGGCCGACGAGGCGGCGGTCCGGGAACTCTTCGACGGCGTGGCCGAGCGGCACGGGCGGGTCGACGTCGCGTTCAACAACGCCGGCATCTCGCCGCCGGAGGACGACTCCATCCTGGAGACCGGGCTGGACGCCTGGGAACGGGTGCTGCGGGTCAACACCACCAGCGTCTACCTCTGCTGCAAGCACGTCATCCCGCACATGCGGCGCCAGGGCAAGGGATCGATCATCAACACCGCCTCGTTCGTGGCGCTGATGGGGGCGGCCACCTCGCAGATCGCGTACACCGCCAGCAAGGGCGGGGTGCTGGCGATGACCCGGGAGTTGGGCGTGCAGTTCGCCCGCGAGGGCATCCGGGTCAACGCGCTCTGCCCCGGACCGGTCGCCACGCCGCTGCTGCTGGAGCTGTTCGCCGCCGACCCGGAGCGGGCCGCCCGCCGGCTGGTGCACGTGCCGATGGGCCGGTTCGGGCAGCCGGAGGAGATCGCCGCCGCGGTGGCCTTCCTGGCCAGCGACGACGCCTCCTTCATGACCGCCGCGCAGTTCGTCGTCGACGGCGGGATCACCGGCGCGTACGTCACCCCACTGTGAGCGCGAGGAGTAAGCCGGGTCTGCGAGCCCCGCAGTCGCGAACGGTGCCAGCCCTGTGAGCCGACCGCTGATCGGGATCACCGCGTACGTCGAGCCGGCCGCCTGGGCGGTGTGGCGGGACGTGCCAGCGGTGCTGGTGCCCGAGGCGTACGTCCGGGCGGTGACGGCCGCCGGGGGGCGGGCCGTGGTGCTGCCACCGGACGACCGGGACCCCGACGTGCTGCGGGTGCTGGACGGGCTGCTCCTGGCCGGCGGGGCGGACGTCGACCCGGCCCGGTACGGCCAGCCGCCGGCGCCGCGCACCGAGAGCCGGCCCGGGCGTGACGCCGGCGAGCTGACCCTGCTCACCGCCGCGCTCGCCACCGATCTGCCGGTGCTCGGCGTGTGCCGGGGGATGCAACTGCTCGCGGTCGCCGCCGGCGGCTCCCTGCACCAGCACCTGCCGGACCGGGTGGGGCACGACGGGCACCGCCCCGCCCCCGGGGTGTACGGCGGGCACGGCGTGCGCTTCGCCCCGGGCAGCCTGGCCGCGACGGTGATGGCCGGGGTGCGCTCGGTCAACTCCTACCACCACCAGGCGGTCGCCGATCCGGGACGGCTCGCGGTCACCGGCTGGTCCGACGACGGGGTGGTCGAGGCGGTCGAGGACCCGGGGCGTCCCTTCGTCCTCGGTGTGCAGTGGCACCCGGAGAACGAGCCCGACCCCCGGCCGGTCACCGCGCTCGTCCGGGCGGCCCGCGACCGGACGGCCGGGAGACTGCCGGGCTGACCGGGGACGGACCCCCGGGCGGGGTCGGACCGTGCCCGGGAGGCGGTCCGGATCCGGCGGGCCCGGCACCGGATCGGCCGGCGAGCGGCCCGGATCCGCTGCGGCGGCACCGCGGTGTCGCCGATGTCACATTCCGAACCGTCGCCGCCGTCGGCCACGGTCGGCGTCCACGGAAACCAGCGGAACACCCCGGCGTCGTCGGCGGTTCCCGCGCTGGCGCCGTGGCCCCGGCCGCGCTCTCCGCCCGAGCCGTCGGCCGGTGCCCGGCCGGGTGACGGACCGGCGGGGCGCACGTAACCAGCGCACCCCGGGGGTCATGCGTTACGTTGCTGGTCCGTCGGGGTACAAGTCGGGGCACGACCGACGGACCGTCGGAACCGTCCTGGACATGGCTGGAGCGGGAGGCTGCATGAGCTCGGGCCAGCGGAGCGCGGAAGAGGGTCGACCCGCCCGCGCCCGGGCCGCCGAGCTCCCCCCGCTGCTGGCGGCAGCCTTCGCCGCCGGCGGTGAGATGGGCGAGCGCCTCCACCGGTTCGACTGGGCCGGCACCCCGCTGGGCACCCCGGACCGCTGGCCCTCGGCGCTGTGTCACGCGGTCAGCACGATGCTCGCCTCCCGGTCCCAGGTCGCGATGTTCTGGGGTGCGGACCATCGGACCTTCTACAACGACGCCTACCTGCCCACGATCGGCACCAAGCACCCCGCGGTGATCGGGCAGCCCGCCCGTGAGCACTGGGTGGAGACCTGGGACGTGCTCGGTCCGGTGCTCGACGGCGTGCACCGGACCGGTGAGCCGTACCACGGCGAGGACCACCCCTTCGTCATCGACCGGCACGGCTTCCTGGAGGACGTCTACTTCGACGTCTCCTACGACCCGATCCGGGACGTCGACGGCAGCGTCAACGGGGTCTTCTGCATCGTCAGCGAGACAACCGGCCGGGTGCTCGGCGAGCGCCGGCTGCGGACGCTGGCCGAACTGGGCACCGAGCTGGCCGAGGTCGGCAGCATGGCCGAGTTGGGCCGGACCGCCGGGGCGGTGCTCGACCGGCACCGCCCGGACGTGCCGTTCGCGCTGGTCTACCTGCGCGACGACGCCGGTGGCTTCGCCCTCGCCGGGTGCAGCGGCATCGACCCCGCCTCGGTCACCGCCCCGTCGCCCGTGCTGCTCACCGAGATCGCCGTCGACGGCGCCACCGCCACCGTCGCGGTGACGGAGCTGCTCGACGGCGTGCCGGCGGGGGCCGCCGAGCAGGCGCTGGTGCTGCCGATCACCGCCACCAACGAGACCGTCGGGACGCTGGTGGTCGGCGTCGCCCGGCGGCTGCCGCTCACCCACGAGTACCGGAACTTCCTCGACCTGGTCGCCGCCCAGATCTCCCGGGCCGTCGGCAAGCAGCAGGCGTACGAGCAGGAGCGGGCCCGCGCCGCCGAGCTGGCCGCCCTGGACCGCGCCAAGACCAACTTCTTCGCCAACATCAGCCACGAGTTCCGGACCCCGCTGACCCTGGTGCTCGGCCCGATGGAGGACCTGCTCGCCGACCCGAAGCTCCCCGAGGAGTACACCGACCGGATCGCGACGATGCACCGCAACGCGTTGCGGCTGCTCAAGCTGGTCAACACGGTGCTCGACTTCTCCCGGCTGGAGTCCGGTCGGCTGACCGCCCGCTACCAGCCCACCGACCTGGCCGACTACACCTCCCGGCTGGCCAGCACCTTCCGCTCCCTCATCCAGCGGGCCGGGCTGCGCCTGGTGGTGGACTGCCCCCCGCTGCCCGCACCGGTCTTCGTGGACCGGGACATGTGGGAGAAGATCGTCCTCAACCTGGTCTCCAACGCGGTGAAGTTCACCTTCGACGGCGAGATCCGGGTGCGGATCCGGGCGGCGGCCGGCGCAGCCCGGCTGGAGGTCACCGACACCGGCGTCGGCATCGTCGCCGAGGAGCTGCCGCACGTCTTCGGGCGCTTCCACCGGGTGCCCGGGGTGCGCTCGCGTACCCACGAGGGCACCGGGATCGGGCTGGCGCTGGTCCGCGAGCTGGTCGAGATGCACGGCGGCCAGGTCGGGGTGAGCAGCCGCGTCGACGAGGGCAGCACCTTCACGGTGAGCGTCCCGTTCGGCTCGTCGCACCTGCCGGCCGAGCGGGTGGCCGCCCCGGGCCCCGCCGGGCCGGGCGAGCTGGCCCAGGCCGACCTCTACGTCGCGGAGACCGCGCTCTGGACCCACGCGGTCGGCCGGTCCACGGCCGCCCGTTCCGCAGAGGTGGCCTCCTCCGGCGCGGCGGGTCGGATCCTGGTCGCCGACGACAACGCCGACCTGCGGGAACACGTCACCCGGCTGCTCTCCCCGTCGTGGGAGGTGGTCACGGCCACCGACGGGGCGCAGGCGCTGCGGCTGGCGCTGGACGGCACCTTCGACCTGGTGCTGACCGATGTGATGATGCCCCGGCTGGACGGGTTCGGGTTGGTCACCGCGCTGCGCGCGGATCCGCGTACCCGGCACCTGCCGATCGTGCTGCTCTCCGCCCGGGCCGGCTCCGCCGAGGCGGTGGCCGGGCTCTCGGTCGGCGCCGACGACTACCTCACCAAGCCCTTCTCCGGCCAGGAGCTGATCGCCCGGGTCCGCGCCAACGTCGAGCTGGGCCAGCTGCGCGGCCAGGTCATCCGCCGGCTCCGGGCCCTCGCCGACGCGGCGGTGGCGGTCAACACCGCCCGCTCCACCGCCGACGTGCTCCAGGTCGCCGCCCAGCACGCGCTCAGCCTCGCCGAGGCGGCCCGGGTGGTGGTCTCGGCCCCGGGCGCGCGCTACGAGGCCGACGGCGGCGGGATCACCTCGATCGAGCCGTCCTTCCTGCTGGCGCTGACCGGCACCGCCGGGGAGCAGCTCGGTGAGCTGCGGGTGTGGCGTCGCGACGGCGACGGCGCCGACACCGACGAGGCCGCGCTCACCCAGCTGGCCCGGCTGGTCGGGGTGCGGCTGGAGAACGCGCAGCTCTACGAGGCCGAGCACCGCATCGCCACCACCCTCCAGCACAGCCTGCTGCCCCGGTCCCTGCCGCAGCTGCCCGGCGCCGTGGTCGCCAGCCGCTACCTGCCCGGCAGCGCCGACGTGGAGGTCGGCGGCGACTGGTACGACGTCATCGCGCTGGACGACGACGAGATCGTGCTGGTCATCGGCGACGTGGTCGGCAAGGGCGTCCGCGCGGCCGCGGCGATGGGCCAGCTCCGCAACGCGCTGCGGGCGTACGTCCTGGAGGGCTTCGACCCGGGGGAGGCGCTGACCCGGCTGAACCGGCTCGTCGGGTCGACCGAGGGTCGTTCCTTCGCGACCGTGGTCTGCCTCCGGTTCAGTCCTCGCACTGGCCGGCTGCGCTACGCCAGCGCCGGTCACCCGTCCCCCCTGCTGATCCGAGGAGACGACGTGGCGTTCCTGCACGACCGGGCGCTCGGGCCGCCCGTCGGGGCCATCACCGGCACCTGGTACCGCACGCAGGACGGGGAGTTGGCCGCGGGCAGCCGGTTGCTGCTCTACACCGACGGCCTGATCGAGGACCGGCAGGCCGGCATCGACGCCGCGCTGGCCCAGCTCCGGTGCGACGCGGCGACCCCCGGCGAGCACGTGACCGACCTGATCGACGCCGTGGTGGAGCGGGTCGCCGGGCGGCCCCGACGCGACGACGTCGCGGTGCTCGCCCTGGAGGCGGCCGAACTCAACCGGTTCGCGTTGCGGCTGCCGGCGGACCCCACCCGGCTCAGCGTGCTGCGCAGGCGGCTGGAGGACTTCCTCGTCGCGCACTCCGTCCGCGAGACGGACCTGTTCGACCTCACCGTGGCGGTCTCCGAGGCGGCCGCCAACGCGATCGAGCATCCCGTCGACCCGGCCGAGCCGACGATCAGCGTCGAGGTGGCCATCGAGGACCGCACGGTCGTGGCCACGGTGCGCGACACCGGGCGGTGGCGGGAGTCCACCGGCTCGGGCTTCCGGGGGCGTGGACTGTCGCTGATCAGGGCGTTGGGGGAGCTG
>NZ_JAMOKF010000331.1 GCF_023656545.1 Micromonospora phytophila
ACGTGCTCGGCCGGGTGCTGAGCCGACCCGGCGAACTCCAGGTCGGCATGGTGACCGCCGTGCTGGGCGGGCCGCTCTTCCTCTGGCTGGTGCTGCGCGGGCGGGTGGCGCACCCGTGATCGTCATCCGTACCCCCGGCGGGGTGTCCCTGCGCCTGCGACCCCGCGCGCTCGCGGTCGGCGCCGGCTGCGCGCTGGCGGCCCTGGCGCTGGGCGTGCTCGCGATCGGCAGCGGCGACTATCCGATGAGCGCGGCCGACGTGCTGCGCACCCTCGCCGGCCGGGGCAGCCCGGCCGAGGACTTCATCGTCACCGAGCTGCGGCTGCCCCGGGTGGTGCTCGGGCTGCTGGTCGGCGGGCTGCTCGCCCTGGCCGGCGGCTGCTACCAGGGGGTGTTCCGCAACCCGCTGGCCGACCCGTACCTGCTCGGGGTGGCCGCCGGGGCCGGGCTCGCGGTCACCGCGGTGATCACCGTCGGCGTCGGGGTGGGCGGCGCGCTGACCGGGCTGCCGGTCACCATCCCGTTGGCCGCCTTCCTCGGCTCGCTCGGCGCGGTGGCGATGACGTACCTGCTCGGCGCGTCCGGCGGGCGGGGCCGCTCCCCGGCCACGCTGATCCTGGCCGGGGTGGCCGTCTCCGCGTTCCTCTCCGCCGGGCAGACGTACCTGCTGCAACGCAACTCCGACAGCATCCAGCAGGTCTACTCCTGGCTGCTCGGCCGGCTGGCCACCGCCGGCTGGCACGACGTCCGGCTGGTGCTGCCGTACTTCCTGCTCACCGCCCTGGTCGTGCTGCTGCACCGGAGGGAACTCGACGTGCTCTCCGTCGGCGACGACGAGGCGGCGAGCCTCGGGCTGCACCCGCAGCGCTCCCGTTACCTGCTGATCGCCGCCGCCTCGCTCGGCACCGCGGCGGCGGTCTCCGCCTCCGGCCTGATCGGCTTCGTCGGGATCATCGTGCCGCACACCGTACGGCTGCTCGCCGGGTCGAGCTACCGGGTGATCCTGCCGCTCTCGCTGCTCTTCGGCGGCGCCTTCCTGGCGCTGACCGACGTGGTGGCCCGCACCGCCGCCGCCCCGAGCGAGATCCCGATCGGCGTGGTCACCGCGCTGCTCGGCGGCCCGTTCTTCGTGCTGGTGCTGCGTACCTCCCGGCGGATGCTCTCGTGAGCGCGCCCCCGTCCGCCGCCCCCGCCGTCGCGGTACGTGACCTGCACGTCAGCCTGGACGGTGCGCCGATCCTGGCCGGCGTCGACCTGACCGTCGCGGCCGGCGAGTGGGTCACCGTGATCGGCCCGAACGGCGCCGGGAAGTCGACCCTGCTGCGCGCCGTCGGCGGCCTGCTGCCCGCGCCCGGCGCCATCTCCCTGTTCGGTACGCCGAGCGAGGCGCTGCGCCGCCGCGACCGGGCCCGGGTGGTGGCCACCGTGGCGCAGTCCCCGATCGTGCCGGCCGGCATGTCGGTGCTGGACTACGTGCTGCTCGGGCGCACCCCGTACATCCCGACGTTGGGGCGGGAGTCCGCCGCCGACCTGGCCGCCGCGTACGACGTGCTCGGCGGGCTGGACCTCGCGAGCTTCCACGACCGGGAGCTGGCCACCCTCTCCGGGGGCGAGCGGCAGCGGGTCTTCCTGGCCCGGGCACTGGCCCAGGGCGCCACCCTGCTGCTGCTGGACGAGCCGACCAGCGCGCTGGACATCGGTCACCAGCAGGAGGTGCTGGAACTGGTCGACCAGCTGCGGCGCGAGCACGGCCTGACCGTGCTCGCCACCATGCACGACCTCTCCATCGCCGGCGAGTACGCCGACCGGATGGTGCTCCTCGCCGACGGTCGGGTGGTCGCCGCCGGCACGCCCCGGGAGGTGCTCACCGAGCAGCTCCTCGCCACCTGGTACCGCGCCACCGTCCGCGTCGTCGACGGCGACCACGGTCCCCTCGTCGTCCCCGTCCGGCCCGCCCCCCGACCGATCAGGGCGGGGTAGGCCCGAGGATCGAGAAGAACGCCCCCTGTGGATCGGTGAGCACCGCGAACCGGCCCCGGGTCAGATCGGTCGGCGGGACGGACACCTGCCCGCCCAACCGTTGCGCCTCGAGGGAGACGGCGTCGGTGTCGGACACCGCGAAGTAGACCATCCAGTGCGACGGGAGATCGCCCCAGTCTTCGCCGATCATGGGCATCATCCCGGCGACGGAGCTGCCAGCCAGCTGCCAGGTGGTGTAGGTGACCGGGCCCATCGGTTGGTCGTCCGCGGTCCAGCCGAAGACCGACCCGTAGAACTCCTTCGCCCTGTCCCACTCCCGCGTGGCCAGCTCGGCCCAGGTCAGCGAGCCGGGCACGTCGAACACGTCCGCGCCGGGCATGCCGAGCGACTGCCACACCCCGAACGGAGCCCCGGCCGGGTCGGCGAAGAGCGCCATCCGCCGGGAGCCCGGGATGTCGACGGGATCTGTCAGGACCCGGCCACCGGCGGCGGTCACCCGCTGGCCGGCCGCGGCGACGTCGTCCGTCGCCAGGTAGATCACCCAGGCGGGCGGCCGCTGCGGGTCGGCACCCGGCCCGGTACCGGCCACCGGTCTGCCCTGCTGGTGGAAGACGAGGTGACCGGCGGCCGTGGGTCCCGGATCCGCCTCAGCGACGGCCCAGCCGAACAGGGGCGCGTAGAAGCGCGCCGCGCCAGCGAGGTCGGTGGTGAACAGGTCGACCCAGGCGGGTGTCCCCGGTGGTGGCTCGGTCATGGATCGGCTCCGGTTCCTGTGCTCGTCGGGGCGACTCTTCGCTCGACTGATGGTCGCGCCCCCTCGCCGGCAGGCGAGGACGATCAACCCGCGCCGGGGCGGGACGGGGTGATGATGTTGAAGAGGGCGCCGTGGGGGTCGCGCAGGGCGGCGAGGCGGCCCGCGGGGATGTCCCGGGGTGGCACCAGGATGGTGCCGCCCAGCTCGGCGGCGTGGGCGGCGGTCGCGTCGGCGTCGGCCACCGCGAAGTACACCGACCAGTACGCGGGCGACTCCGCCGGGAACTCGTCGCCCAGCGGCGGCATCATCCCGGCCACGATCCGGGTGCCGAGCCGCCAGCCGGTGTAGGTCATCGAGCCCATCGGCTGGTCGTCCGGCTGCCACCCGAAGACCAGCTCGTAGAAGACCTTCGCGCCCTCCGGGTCGGGGGTGACCAGCTCGTTCCAGCTCATCGCGCCCGGCACGTCGAAGACCTCGGCCCCGGGCATCGCCATCGGCTGCCAGACGCTGAACGCCGCGCCGGCCGGGTCGGCGAAGACCGCCATCCGTCCCCGGTCGAACACCTGGAACGGGGGCACGACGACCTGCCCGCCGGCCCGCTCGACCCGGCCGGCCACCAGGTCCGCGTCGTCGGTGGCCAGGTAGGTCGACCAGATCGGCACCTGGTCGGGGATGGCCGGTGGTCCCGCGCCGGCCACGGCCCGGCCGTTCAGGAGGAAGACCGTGTAGCCGCCGGCCTCGGGCTCCGGGTCGATCCGGCCGGTCCAGCCGAACAGTTCCGGGTAGAACCGCCGCGCGTCGGCGAGTCCGGGGGTGGCGAGGTCGGCCCAGCAGGGTGTGCCCGGCGGGACGGTGCTCACGTCGACCCCCTCTCGGCTGGGGGCGGCCACGCCGGCACGCCCCTGCCGGAATCGTGGCACCGACTCCTGGCCGGCCGAGGCGGATCGGGCAGAACGTCAGCTGAACCGTCGACCCTCGTCCCGCCGGTACGCCCACCCGGCCAGCGCTGCCAGCCCCACCACCCAGACCCCCAACATGATCATCGAGAGCGGGTTCGGGGGGTAGTCGCCGACGGCCGCCCACATCAGCTCCACCGCTCCCCGGGTGGGCAGGTAGGGCGCGACCGCCTCGATGAACCCGGGTGCCTGATCGGGCGCGGTGAGCAGCCCGCCCCCGAAGGCGAGCGGGAAGAACACGACCTGCGCGACCACGACCGCCGCCCGGCTCGGCAGGGAGTACCCGATGGCGAGCCCCATGAGCGTGAACGGCACCGAGACCACCGCGACGGTGGCCAGCGCCAGCAGGAACGCGGGGACGGTGATCCGCGCCTCGGTCAGGGTCGCCCCGATCACCACCACCGGGACCAGGGACAGATACGTGAGCACCAGGCCCGCCAGCACCCGCCCGGCGAAGCGCGGTGCCGGCCCGGCCGGCAGGGTCCGGGTGTACGGGTTCCAGGGCTGGTCGCGGTCCTCGGCCACCCCCACGCCGTACTGGAAGATGTTGGCACTCAGCACCGAGAAGGTGACCATGGAGGCGGTGGCGAAGGTGGCGGCCACCGGATCCTTCCCGGCGAACGGCACCACGAAGAAGAGCATCGCGGCGGCGGGGAAGAACGCGCTGCCGACGACGGCGACCGGGATCCGGACGATCTCCAGCAGCTGGTAGCGGGCGTGGACCAGGGTCAGCTGCACGAGGACTCCTCAGGCGGGGGTGGGCCGGCCGGCGGCCGTGGCCGTCGAGCCCGCGGCGGCAGCGCTCCGGCCGCCCACGTCGGTGGACGGCTGGCCGCCGGTCGCGGTGATGGCGAGGAACGCCTCCTCCAGCGAGGTCGGCCGGACCTCCAGGTCCTTGAACGCCACCCCGGCGGTGACCAGGTCCCGCACCAGCTGGTCGGCGTCGGTGGTGAGCAGGTGCGTGCGGCCGTCGACCCGCTCGCTGCGGACCACGCCGGGCAGCGCGGGCAGCCGGTCGGCGAGCAGGCTGACCCGGCGTACGCCGACGATGTCCCGGATCGCGTCGACCGTGTCGTCGGCGAGCACGCGGCCCTGCCCGATCACCACCACCCGGCGCGCCAGCGCCTCGACCTCCTCCAGGTAGTGGCTGGTCAGCAGCACGGTGCCGCCGTCGTCGTGGAACGCCCGGATCGCCTCCCAGAGGGTGTGCCGCGCCTCCACGTCCAGGCCGGTGGTCGGCTCGTCGAGCAGTACCAGCCGGGGCCGGCCGGCGAAGGCCAGCGCCACCGCCAGCCGCCGCCGCTGCCCGCCGGAGAGGCCACCGGTCTGCCGCCGGGCCAGCTCACCCAGCCCGAACCGGTCGAGCAGCTCGGCGCGAGGGACCGGGTCCGGGTGGTGGGCGGAGACGAAGTCGACCACCTCGCCGACCCGCAGCGTGCCGGGCAGCCCGGTCTCCTGCGGGGTCACCCCGATCCGCCGCCGGCTCGCCGGGTCGCGCGGATCGCCGCCGAAGAGCTCGACCCGACCGGCGGTGGGCCGGCGCAGCCCGACGAGCAGGTTGAGCAGGGTGCTCTTGCCGGCCCCGTTCGGGCCGAGCAGCCCGACCAGTTCGCCGGCGCGTACGTCCAGGTCGACCCGGTCCAGGGCGAGCACGTCGCCGTACCGGCGGCTCAGCTGATCGGCGCGGGCCAGGATCATGCGGCGCTCCTCCGGGTCGTCACACCTCCGGTCTACTCCCCGCGCGCAACCCGGCAGGGCGTCGAGTGTGCCGGGCCGGCCCAGCCGTCGGGGACCGGGCCGGAACCCGGTGCCGGCTCAGGCGAGCGGGGCGGGCAGCGGGGTGGTGTGCAGCACGGCGAGCCGGGAGACCGCTCGGGTGAGCACCACGTAGAGCCGGTGCAGGCCGCGCGGCTCCGCCGCCACGATCGCGGCCGGCTCGACCACCACGACGTGGTCGTACTCCAGGCCCTTGACCAGGGTGGCGGGCACCACGGTGACCCGCGCCGCGGCGGCCGGGTCGTCGGCGGTCGCGGTCGCGACGCCCGCCGCGTACAGCGCCGCGCGCAGCCCGTCGACCGCGTCGTCCGCCGCGATGACGCCGACCGAGCCGTCGTACGCCAGCGCCGCGCGCACCTC
>NZ_JAMOKF010000332.1 GCF_023656545.1 Micromonospora phytophila
AGCGTGGGGGCGCCGCAACCGGTCCGCCGGCGGCGCGGCCGGTGACCCTGACCGGCGGGCCGGCCCGGGCGGAAAAGCCGAGAGCGGCCGGCCCCGGTGGGGGCGGCCGCTCTCGGCGGTGGCGCTGGTCAGGCGGCCAGGTCGGCCAGGTGCTGCTTGACCTGAATGATCGAGGGGTTGGTCAGGGCGCTGCCGTCGGCGAAGCGCAGCGTCGGGACGGTCTGGTTGCCGCCGTTGACGCTCATCACGAACTCCGCGGCCTTCGTGTCCTGCTCGATGTCGACCACCTCGTACCCGATGCCCTCCCGGTCGAGCTGCGACTTCAGCCGGTGGCAGTAGCCGCACCAGGGGGTGGAATACATCGTCAACATGGTCAGATCCTCCAACGGTCCGCGGGCGGCTTGCCGATCAAGCCAAGGCTAACTGCTGCAACACCGGACGAAGCTGAGACAATCCCTGGCTGTGGAGGTTCACTCAGCGTCCGTACGCGTGCTCGCCGGGCTCGACCCGGAGCAGCGTTCGGCGGTGACCGCCCCAGCCGGCCCGGTCTGCATCCTCGCTGGCGCCGGCACCGGCAAGACCCGGGCCGTCACCTCCCGGATCGCCCATCGGGCGCTCTCCGGGGAGATCTCCGCGCGGCACGTCCTCGCGGTCACCTTCACCGCCCGGGCCGCCGCGGAGATGCGATCCCGGCTCACCGTGCTCGGGGTGCAGGGTGTGCAGGCGCGCACCTTCCACGCGGCCGCGCTGCGCCAGGTGCGCTACTTCGCCCCCCGGCTGCTTCAGGGGCGGGCCATGCCCGAGCTGTTGGACAGCAAGGTCCGGCTGGTCACCCTCGCCGCGGCCAAGGTCGGTCTGCGTACCGACCGGGCGGCCGCGCGGGACCTCGCCGGTGAGATCGAGTGGGCCAAGTCGTCGCTGGTGGAGCCCGCCGAGTACGTGGTCGCCGCGGCCAAGGCGCTGCGGGACACCTCGCACGAGCCGGCCAAGGTCGCCGACGTCTTCGCCGCGTACGAGCGGCTCAAGCGGTCCAACGGCGTCATCGACTTCGAGGACATGCTGCGCGCCGCGGTCTGGGGCATCGAGGAGCACCGCGACGTCGCCGAGCAGGTGCGCGCCCAGTACCGGCACTTCGTGGTCGACGAGTACCAGGACGTCAACCCGCTCCAGCAACGGCTGCTGGAGGCGTGGCTGGGCGGGCGCGACGACCTGACCGTCGTCGGCGACGCCAGCCAGACGATCTACTCCTTCACCGGGGCCACCTCGTCGTACCTGGTCGACTTCCCCCGCCGGCACCGCGGCGCGACGGTGGTCCGGCTGGTCCGCGACTACCGCTCCACCCCGCAGGTCGTCGGGCTGGCCAACGCGGTGATCTCGCAGGCCCGGGGCGCCGAGGCGCGGCTGCGCCTGGAACTGGTCGGCCAGCGCCCGCCCGGCGCGGAACCGGAGCTGCGGATCTTCACCGACGAGCCGGCCGAGGCCAACGCGGTCGCCACGCGTTGCCGCGCGCTGGTCGACGCCGGCACCCCGGCCCGGGAGATCGCCGTGCTGTTCCGCACCAACGCGCAGTCCGAGGCGTACGAGAAGGCGCTGACCGAGGCGCAGGTGCCGTACGTGGTGCAGGGGGCGGAGCGGTTCTTCGAGCGGACGGAGGTGCGCCAGGCGATGGTCGCGCTGCGGGCCGCCACCCGCTCGATCCCGGGCGAGACCCCGCTGCGCACCGCCGTGGTCGAGGCGCTCTCCGCCGTCGGCTGGGCCCCCGACGCCCCCCCGGCCGGCGGCGCCGTGCGGGAGCGCTGGGAGGCGCTCGCCGCCCTGGTCCAGCTCGCCGAGGAGTACGCGGCCACGCCGGAGGTGGTCCCGATCTCCCCCGCCGCCTCGGTCGAGCGCCCGGCCACCCTCGCCGACTTCAACGACGAACTGGCCCGCCGGGCCACCCAGCAGCACGTGCCGACCGTCGACGGGGTGACCCTCGCGTCCCTGCACTCGGCGAAGGGCCTGGAGTGGGACGCGGTCTTCCTGGTCGGACTCTCCGAGGGCACCCTGCCCACCACGTACGCCAGGACGGCCGAGCAGGTGGAGGAGGAGCGGCGGCTGCTCTACGTCGGCATCACCCGCGCCCGGGAATGGCTCTGGCTGTCGTACGCCTCGGCCCGTTCCCCGGGCGGACGGGCCCGGCGGCCGTCACGGTTCCTGCCCCAGCTGGACCGCTCCGGCGGGGCGGAGCGGGCCGGCCCCGGGCCGGCGCGCAAGCCGGAACGCCGGCGGACCCAGATCGTCTCCTGCCGGATCTGCGGCGCCACCCTGCTCGCCGGGCCGGACCGCAAGCTCGGCCGCTGCCCCACCTGCCCGTCGGACATCGACGAGGAGCTGCACGAGCGGCTGTGCGAGTGGCGGCTGCGGGTGGCCGGCGCGCAGAAGGTCCCGGCCTACGTCGTCTTCACCGACGCCACCCTGGTCGCGCTGGCCGAACGACGTCCCGGGCGGTCGGAGGAGCTGATCGCCATCGCCGGCATCGGGCCCCGGAAACTCGGCCTCTACGGCGAGGCGGTGCTGGCGTTGGTGGGTGGTGCGGCGGTCGACGACGTCTGCCCGCAGAAAACTTTCTAAATCTGGCCGTAAATCGTTTGCCCTCGCCCTGCGGCGAGGAATAGCCTCAGGACACACCTCGCGAGCGGCGCCATTCCGGCTGCTCACGGGGGTTGAGACCGAGTCGGCACGAGGAACGTGAGGGAGGTGGCACCCGTGGAGATCTTCACCTATGAGCGTCCGGCGGCGATGCCAGCTGCCTTCGCTCCGCTGTCGACTGTCCGGGTGGCCCTTGCCGCTCGACCGTCGGCTCCGCAGGTGCACCAGGCCCAGGTTCAGGCCGAGCTGAACCTGACCGTCGCGCCCACCGGAGTCGAGCGGACCAGTGGCTTCACGGGCATGGGCATCGGCGTCGCCAAGAAGCGGCTGGATGTCCGCGGCGTTCCACCTCGAGGTAGACCGGTCTGATCACAGACCACCGGCTCACCTCGAGGCCGCGGAACCCGCATACCGGGATCCGCGGCCTCAGTTTTTTTGGCCCCGCCGAAGTATTCGGAATTGCGATCCACGAGATCGAAGTGTGAGAGAGAGGTGACCGGGCGATGAGTCTGGCGTTGGCCCCACTCGACCTGAGCGTCGAGCTGGAGGCGAACCTGCCCTGCCGGAAGTTCGACCCCGACCTGTGGTTCTCCGACTCGCCCGCCGAGCTCGAGCTGGCCAAGTCGCTCTGCGGGGACTGCCCGCTGCGCGTCGAGTGCCTGGCCGGGGCGGTGGAGCGGGCCGAGCCCTGGGGCGTCTGGGGCGGCGAGATCTTCGAGCGTGGCGCGGTCGTCCCGCGCAAGCGGCCCCGTGGCCGTCCGCGCAAGGAGGACCTGGCCCGCGACGCGGCGCTCCGGGTCGAGGCCGAGGCGCGACTGGCGGCCAGTGGGCTGTCCGAGTCGCGCAACGCGGTCCGGCTGGCGGCCTGACATGTTCCCGATCCGTACCAACCACGCCGGTGTCACACCGGCACAGAGAGAGCTGACGACCATGCTGCACGTTCCGAACGGAGCTTTCGAGATGCAACTACTCCACGAAGCGTTGTCCCGGGCTCGAATGCGCCGGCCTCAGGCCGGTCGTCCCACCACGAGCACTGAGGCAACCCGTTCCGCCCGTACCGTCGCGATGAACAGCCGTACCCGATCGGCTCGTGACCTGGGCGTTCTCTAGATCGCACACATCGCGGGGGGCGGCGGCCGGAATCGGCCGCGCCCCCCGCGGCGCATGTCGCCCGGAACTCTCCCGGCACCGACCTCCGTCGTCGCCCCTACTCGCCGTCGCGGGCGGGGCGGATCAGGGCACCGGGGCGAAGCCGGGCAGCCAGCGCTCCAGGATGCCCCGGTACGGCGCCTTCGCCTCCAGTTGGCAGAGCACGCCGATCGAACCCAGCGTCACCCGGTGGATGAGCAGGTACGACGGCGGCAGGTTGAGCTGCCGGCTCAACTGGTAGGCGGGGGAGCGAGGGCTCGCCAGCCGGGCCGCCTCGCCGCGCAGCCAGGCCCGGGTGAACCGGAACTCCTCAGCCGCGATCGGTTCCAGCATCGGACGGAGGAAGTCGAGCACCGCCGGGGCATCGACCGGCTCGGTGGGGCTGACGAAACCCTCCTCCCGCAGGCCCGCCACCACCTCGTCCGCGTCGCCGCGCAGTGCCAGCGCGGCGATCCGGCCGATCGGCTCGGGCGTGCCCTCCGGCATCCGGGCCACCGCCCCGAAGTCGATCACGCCCAGCCGGCCGTCCGGCAGCAGCCGGAAGTTGCCGGGGTGCGGGTCGGCGTGCAGCAGCCCGGCCCGCATCGGCGCCGAGAGGTGCAGGGTGGCCATCAGGCGACCGGCCTCGTCGCGCTGCTCCTCGGTGCCCTCGCGGATGATGTCCGCGAGCGGGATGCCCTCGACCCACTCGGTGATCAGGACCCGGGGCGACGCGGAGAGCACCGCCGGGACGTAGATCTCCGGGTCGCCGGCGTACGCGGCGGCGAAGGCGCGCTGCGACTCGGCCTCCAGCTCGTAGTCGAGTTCCTCGGTGATCCGTTCGCGGAGTTCGACCAGCAGGGGCTTCACGTCCAGGCCGGGCTGGATCGCCCGGAACATCCCGCCGAGCCGGGAGAGCTGCTTGAGGTCGGCGAGCAGGGCCTCGCCCGCGCCCGGGTACTGGATCTTGACGGCGACGTCCCGGGTGTTCGGCGCGCCGGAGGGGCCGTAACCCGGCTCCCGCCACACCGCGCGGTGCACCTGGCCGATGCTGGCGGCGGCGGCCGGGGTGTCGTTGAACTCCACGAACCGGTCCCGCCAGTCCGGGCCGATCTGCTCGGTGAGCACCTTGTGCACGCTCGCCACGGGCAGCGGCGGCGCCGCCTCCTGGAGCTTGGTCAGCGCCTGCCGATAGGGGGCGGCGATCTCCTCGGGCAGGGCCGCCTCGAAGACCGACAGCGCCTGCCCGAACTTCATGGCACCGCCCTTGAGCTGGCCCAACACGCTGAAGAGCTGCTCGGCGGTGCGCTGCTGGATCTCCGCGGAGATCACGTCCGAGGCCATTCCGGTGACGCGCTTACCCATGCCGAGGACGGTCCGACCGGCGAAGCCGAGCGGCAGAGCGGCGAGCTTGGCGGTCCGGGACACGGCCCGGCGCGGGATGTCGGTCACCCGGTCATTGTTACCGACTCGGAGGCCCCGCTGCTGCTCTGCCGCCGGGCTCGGTGCCATCACCCGCTCGGAAGGCGCGCCGGGGCGGTCACCGCCGTCCCCGACCGGCGGTCGTCACCGCCGCCATGGCACCTGGTCAACGCCGCCGTCGGGAGCATCCGCACGCCGGGTGCGGGGGCCAGACCCGGCGGCGGAACCGGCCCGCCCCGGCGACCTCCACGGCGCAGCCGAGGGTCTCCGGGGTGCCCCCGTCGAGGTGGGCCAGCGCCTCCGCGACCGCGTACGCCACGGCGGCGAGAAGCGTCGTGGCCGTGCACGCCTGCTCCGCGGCGTCGGTCGCGAGCTGGGCGGCCAGCGCCGGCCAGTCCGGGTCGCGGTCCGTACGGTGCAGGTCGAGGCAGTTCAGGCAGGGACCGACGGGTGGGCGTACCAGCGGCCCGACCACCGGCACGCCCTCCCGGAGGCCGATCAGCAGGTGCGCCTGGCGGCGCTGGGCGTGGGCGGCGGCCAGCAGGGCGGCCGGCCGGTCCGCACCGAGCTGGATCACCAGGTCGACCCGGCCGCGCCGGAGCGGCCCGGTGGCGGTGCCGGGAGCGGCGC
>NZ_JAMOKF010000333.1 GCF_023656545.1 Micromonospora phytophila
CGACCTCGGGGCCGGGCTGGCGATCGCTGGACGTCGGCTCCCCGTTCGACTACGCCCGGCAGGGCATCCTCTACGTCGCCGCGCACCTGCCCCGGCCCAGCGTCTCCGGCCTGCCCGACGCCGCCGGGGAGGAACTGCTCGGGCTGGTCACCGCGCTCGGCGGGCGTACGCTCGGGCTCTTCTCCTCCCGGCGGGCCGCGCAGCAGGCGGCGGAGCTGGTGCGCGCGCGGACCGACCTGCCGGTGCTGCTCCAGGGTGAGGAGGCGCTGCCGCTGCTGGTCCGCCGGTTCCGGGAGGAGCGCTCCAGTTGCCTGTTCGGGGTGATGTCGCTCTGGCAGGGGGTCGACGTGCCCGGTGACTCGTGCCAGTTGGTGGTCATCGACCGGCTGCCCTTCCCCCGGCCGGACGAGCCGCTCGCGGCGGCCCGGGCCGCCGCGGTCGACGCCAACGGCGGGTCCGGTTTCGCCGCGGTCAGCGTGCCGATCGCCGCGGTCCGGCTGGCTCAGGGGGTGGGCCGGCTGATCCGGGCGACCGGCGACAAGGGCGTGGTCGCGGTGCTCGACTCGCGGTTGGAGACCGCCCGGGGCTACGGCCCGTTCCTGCGCCGCTCGCTGCCGCCGTTCTGGTACACCACCCGCCCGGAGGTCGCCCGCGGCGCCCTGGAACGCCTCGCCAAGGCCTGAGCCGCACCCGGGGCGAGGGTCAGGGAGCCTGGGAGGCGACGACGACCGCGTCGGGCGGGGTGTCCGGCACGGTGCGCGCGGCGAGGCGGCGGACCGCCGTGTTGAGCACGGCGATCAGCGGCACCGAGACCAGCGCGCCGGTGATCCCGGCGAGCACCACACCGGCGGCGATTCCGATGATCACCGCGAGCGGGTGGATGGCCACCGCCCGACCCATGATCAGCGGCTGGAGCACATGCCCCTCGACCTGCTGCACCGCGATCACCACGCCGAGGATGATCAGCGCGGTCACCGGGCCGCTGTCCACCAGCGCGACCAGCACCGCCACGCCGCCCGACAGCGCCGCCCCGACGATCGGGATGAACGCCCCGAGGAAGACCAGCGCGGCGAGCGGGAAGGCGAACGGGATGTCGAAGATGACCAGGAAGACGCCGATACCGACCGCGTCGATGAAGGCGACCAGCACGGTCGCCCGCACGTACGCCACCAGGGTCGCCCAGGACGCCCGGCCGGCGTCGTCGACCTTCCAGCGGGCGGCCACCGGCAGCAGCCGGACCACGAAGCGCCAGATCTTGTTGCCGTCCCGGAGGAAGAAGAACGTGGCGAAGAGGACCAGCAGGGTGCCGGTCAGCACCTCGGCCAGCGTGGCCGCGGTGGAGAGGGCGCCGCTGGTGAACTTCTCGGTGTTGTCGTTCACCCACTGCTGACCCTCGTCGATGTAACGGTCGAGCTGACCGTCGGAGAGGTGCAGCGGACCGGTCTTCAGCCAGTCCTGGATCTGCCGGACGCCCTGCGACGACTTCTCGCTCAGCTCCGGCACACCCTTGATGAACTCGTTGACCACCAGGGTCAGCGTGCCGACCACCCCGGCGAGGCCGCCGACCAGCACCACCGCGGTCGCCAGCGACCGGGGGAAACGCGCCCGCAGCAGCCAGCCGACGGCCGGCGCGAGCAGCGCGGAGAGCAGCAGCGCGATGGCCAGCGGGATGATCACGATCCGGATTTTGCCGATGATCCCCAGCAGCGCCCAGGCGACGACGCCGATCACGATCAGGCGCCAGGACCAGGCGGCGGCGATCCGCAGCGCGTGCGGCACGTCCGCGTCGTCCCGGCTGGAGGTGGAGGTGTGCATCGCGGCGGGCGGCTCGGCGCCGACCACGGTCGCCGACGCGGGCGCCACCGGCCCCGGGGACGCCGGCGAGGCCACGCCGGCCGGCTCGGGGGCGTCGACCGGATCCGTACGGCGGGTACGAGCCGACTCCCGGCCCGACTCGTACGCGCGACGAAGCCGTCCGCGTATCCGCTCGAAGCGGCTCAAGCGCACCTCCTGGCATCAGAACAGGGCCCGGCCACGGCTTCGCCGGCGGACAGGATACGTCCGACCACGTCACCGTAGGGCAGTTGCGCCACACATTGCCCCCGGCCCGTCCCCGTGTAACCACTGGCGGCCGGCCGACCGGGACACGGTAGCGTCTCCGGCGTGACCGCCGACCAGAATCTCGACTCCGGCCTGCCGATCCGCCTGCTGCACGACCGCGTGCTGGTGCGGGTGGAGGGGAGCGAGGGTGAGCGCCGCTCCACCGCCGGCATCGTGATCCCGGCGACCGCTGCCGTGGGCAAGCGGCTGGCCTGGGCGACCGCGGTGGGGGTCGGCCCCAACGTCCGCGCGATCGTCTCCGGCGACCGGGTCCTCTTCGACCCGGACGACCGCTCCGAGGTCGAGCTGCACGGCCGCGGGTACGTGCTGCTGCGCGAGCGCGACGTGCACGCCGTCGCCGCCGAGCGGATCGAGAACGACTCCACGGGCCTCTACCTGTAGGCCGGTGAGGAACGGCCGCGTGTCGTCGCTCTCTGTCGCGCGACCGGCCCCCTCGACGGCTCTCCCCCGGCACGTCCGGCGAGTCCGCTGTCGTTTGCGCTGCTTCTCGACGGGAAGCCAGGCACCCTGCCGGCCCTGGGGAGGGACGATGCCGGATTGGGTGAGGAAGCTGTTGTTCTGGGGCTTCATCGCGTTCCTGATCTACTTCATGGCGTTCCGACCCGAGGGCGCGGCGGAGATGTTCAAGTCGATCGGGGCGGGCCTGATGGCGATGTTCCAGGGTCTCGGTGACTTCATGACCAGCCTGATGACCTGACCCGCCGCACCCGGTTCGCCGCGACAGGGCGCCCAGCACCGGACGGCAGGGCCGGGGACCGCGTCCGGTGTCAGGGACGGCCGGGCGGCCAGGGGGCCACCGGAGGGCCGTACCAGCCGGGCGGGCCGTAGCCGGCCGGGAAGGCCGGGGGCGGCGGCGGGGCGAGCACCACCGGGATCGGCACCACCGGCTCGTCCGGCGCCTCGACCGGCCGCTGCGAGCCGTCCGGGAACCGCAGGTGGTAGCGCTGCCCGTCCCAGACGCCGACCGGGGCCTGCGGGTCCCGCCCGACGAAGAACGACCGGTACGCGCTGATCGCCTCCAGCAGCTCGCGTTCCTCCCGCGCCGTCCGTTCCCGGTCCACCGGCCTCCGGTCCAGCCCGCGCAGCGCCCCGTCGCGCAGCAGCGCCAACCGGGTGGCCGCGAACTGGTAGCCGCGCATCGCCTTCAGCCCGGCGTCGCCGCCGACCCGCCGGGCCCACGACCGCGCCGCGTGCCGCCGCCCGAGACTGCTCAGCGCCGCCACCTCCGGCGGGGTGAGCCAGCCGGCGCGGACGTAGTCCGGCAGGGTGCGCTCGGTGAGCCGCCCCTCCCAGGCCCGCAGCCACACGGCGAGCCCGACCATGCCGAAGAAGATCGGCACCATCACGCCGATGAAGCCGTAGAGCATGATCAGCGCCTCGCCGGTGGCCTGGGTGAGCGTGGGCAGCAGGTTCCAGGTGCCGTGCAGCATCATCGCCAGCAGCAGACCGGCGATCGGGGCGAGCACCCGCACCCGCCGGTCGGCGCTCCGCGCGGCGATGCCCAGCCCGACCCCGGTCATCGAGGTGAAGAGCGGGTGGGCGAAGCCGAAGAGCAGGATCCGCACGATGAAGATGGCGATGACCTGCTGCGTGCCGGTGGCCGGCCCGTACCGCTCCACGCCGGTGGCGTAGCCGTAACCGCCGAGGTAGAGGATGTTCTCCACCATGGCGAACCCGATCGCGGAGAGCCCGCAGTAGACCAGCGCGTCGGTGATTCCCGAGAACTCCCGGCGGCGGAAGATCAGCAGCAGGATCGGCCCGAGCGCCTTGGTCAGCTCCTCGATGAACGGCGCGACCAGCACGCCGACCAGCGCGGCGGGCAACCCCCAGTCCTCGAACAGCCAGGAGGCGGTCTCGTTGACCGTCAGCGAGGCGGCGGTGGAGACGAACGCGCCCCAGGCGAAGCAGAAGATCAGGTACTTCAGCGGCTCCGGCTCGTACCGGTCCAGCCAGAGGAAACAGGCCACCAGCACGGGCACCGGGAGGATCGCGGCGACCACGCCGATCAGCAGGGCCTCGACGCCGAGGCTCGAACCGAGCCGGAAGACCATGAAGACCGCGCAGGCGGCGATGAACAGGACGACCCCGGCCAGCACCAGGAACCGCCGCCACCCCAGCCGGCGCAGCGGCATCCGGGGCGCGGCCCCGCCCGGCGGCGGGACGGCGGGCGCGGTCGGCGACGGCGGCAGGGGTCCGCCGGGCGGGGTGTCGGCCATGCGGTCAGCGTAGCCACCTCCGGCCGGACGGTCCGGCCGCATTCCGGTCCGGCTATGCTGCCGACAGGTCACGAGCGCCAGCGTCAAGCCCCGGCTCGCTGGCCGGCAACCCTCGTCGAGTTCGCGGTGGGGTGCCCCGGGTGATGACCGGGCCCGGCCCGATTCGCGTGCCGGGCAAGCGCGGACCCCGCCCGTGTGCCCACCCGGGGTCCCTGGACCCGGAGGTCGGCCGATGACCGTCACCCTCGTACCCCCGCTGGCGCCGCACCCGACGCGGACCGCGCCCCCGCCCGCCGGGCCGCTCGACGTGCTCGGCGTGCCGGGCCAGATCAACCTCGACTACGCCGCCACCGCGCCCTGCGCGCGGGCCGCGGCCGACGCGGTGGCCGAACTGCTCCCCTGGTACGCGAGCGTGCACCGCGGCGCCGGGGCGCTCTCGCGGCGGTGCACGCTCGCCTACGAGCGGGCCCGGCAGACGGTCGGTGACTTCTTCTCCGCCCGCGCCGACGACCACGTGGTCTTCACCCGCAACACGACCGACGCGTTGAACCTGCTGGCCCGGGCGCTGCCCGCCGGCACCACGGTGGTGACCTTCGGCGGTGAGCACCACGCCAACCTGCTGCCCTGGCCGCGCGGCTCGGTCCGGCTGCCGGTGCCGGCCTCCCCCGGCGAGGCGGTACGCGCGCTCGCCGCCGCCCTGGCCGAGCTGCGCCGGGACGCCAACCCGAGGCTGCCGGTGCTGGTCGCGGTGACCGCCGCGAGCAACGTGACGGGCGAGCGCTGGCCGGTGGCGGAGCTGGCCCGGGTGGCCCGCCGGCACGGGGCCCGGATCGCGGTCGACGCGGCACAGCTCGCCCCGCACGCGCCGGTGGATCTCGTCGCCCTCGACGTCGACTACCTCGCGGTCTCCGGCCACAAGCTGTACGCGCCGTTCGGCGCGGGGGTGCTCGTCGGGCGCGGCGACTGGCTGGACGCCGCGCCGCCGTACCTGTCCGGCGGGGGCGCCACGGGTCACGTCGGCGCGGCCACCCACGACGTACGGTGGACGACCGGCCCGGCGCGGCACGAGGCGGGCACCCCGAACCTGCTCGGCGCGGTCGCCCTGGCGGCGGTCTGCACCGCCCTCGCCGACGCCGACCGGGACGCGCTGCACGACGCGGAGCAGGCCCTGCTGGCCCGGTTGCGCGACGGCCTGGCGGCCCTGCCGCACGTGGTGGAGCTGCGCACCTTCGGCCCCGACGCGCCCCGGGTGGGCATCGTGTCGTTCGTGGTGGCCGGCCGGGACTCGGCGGAGGTGGCGGCGGAACTGGCCCGCGAGCACGACATCGGGGTCCGCGACGGCCTCTTCTGCGCGCACCCGCTGGCCCGCCGCCTGCTCGTCGAGGCCGCCACGCGCAGCGGACGGCGGGACCTGCCGCCGACCGCGCTGCGCGCCAGCATCGGCCTGGGCAGCACCGCGCGGCACG
>NZ_JAMOKF010000334.1 GCF_023656545.1 Micromonospora phytophila
CGCCGACGGTGCGCAGCACCGGGCCGACGTCGGCGCCCGCCGGCCGCAACAGGGTCACCCGGACCTGCCAGCCGGTGACCGTCGCCCCGGTCACCACCAGGGTGTCGGTTTCCACCCGGGCGTCGGCGTCGCGCTGCCCGGGCACCGACGTCCGGCGGAACGCGTGGTCGTCGGCCGCCCAGTCGGCCAGGACGTACCACCCGGTGGCGGGCGCGTCGGCGTCCCAGCCGCGCAGCTCGACGCGGAGCCAGCAGCCCGGCGGGGTGTCCGCGGTCCAGGAGGGCACCACCTCGTGCACGGCGAAGCCGACCGTCACCGGCGGCGAGGTCCAACTGCCGGCGGCGTAGCGGCGGGTGCGGCCGTCGGCGGCGGTGTGGTCGAGCACGTCGCCGGGACCGACCGGCTCCAGGCCCCGTCCGCCCGCGCGCACGCCGGTCGCCACACCCTGCTCCCCGTCATCGAGGAGGCGGAAGCCCCGGTAGGCGATGTCCCTCCGGACCGGTGGCGCGGCGTCGGTCATGGCAGGTCCGTCCGTGGTCGTAGGTTGCTGCCGGAAGCATCGCGTACGGCGAAGGTTTTCTGCAACGGCGGCGGGGCGCCGACGGCGGCGGACGCCGGTTTGGCGGCCGGCACTAGGTTGGCGGGTGGTCGGGCGCGAGGAGGCCGGGATGCGGGTGTTGGTGGTCGAGGACGAGCGCAACCTCGCCGACGCGATAGCGCGGGGGTTGCGCAAGCGGGGCATGGCGGTGGACGTCGCCTACGACGGCGACAGCGGCCACGAGGCGGCCTTCGTGACCCGGTACGACGTGGTGGTGCTGGACCGGGACCTGCCCGGCGTGCACGGTGACCAGATCTGCGCCGACCTGGCCGCCTCCGGCGCCCTGACCCGGGTGCTGATGCTGACCGCCAGCGGCACCGTCGCCGACCGGGTCGAGGGGTTGCAGCTCGGCGCGGACGACTACCTGCCGAAGCCGTTCGCCTTCGACGAGCTGGTCGCCCGGGTCCAGGCGCTCGGCCGGCGGGCCACCCCGGCCGCCCCGCCGGTCCTGGCGCTGGCCGACCTGGTCCTCGACCCGGCCCGCCGGGTCGCCACCCGCGGCGGGCAGCCGATCGACCTGACCAACAAGGAGTTCGGCGTGCTCTGCGAGCTGCTCAAGGCCCGCGGCGCGGTGGTCTCCAGCGAGGAACTGCTGGAACGGGTCTGGGACGCCAACACCGACCCGTTCACCACCATCGTCCGGGTGACCGTGATGACGCTGCGCAGGAAGCTGGGCGACCCGCCGCTGATCGAGACCGTGGTCGGCGCGGGCTACCGCACGGCCGAGGTGGCCCCGTGAGCGCGAGGAGTGAGCCGGGTCTGCGAGCCCCGCAGTCGCTTACTGAGGTGTCACCGTGAGCGCGAGGAGTGAGCCGGGTCTGCGAGCCCCGCAGTCGCGAACCGAGGATGATGTCGTGACCCGGCGGCCCCGGCTGCGGCCCACCCTGCGGCTGCGGCTGACCCTGCTCAACGGCGTGCTGCTGGTCGGCGCGGGCGCGATCCTGGTGCTGCTGGCCTGGCTGCTGGTCCGCGACGCGCTGCGGCCGACCGACGAGCTGCTACCCGGCACCACGGTGGTGCTGGCCGACGGCCGCTCGCTGGACGCCGCGCAGTGGCAGCGGCAACTGGTCGACGCCGCCTCCCGGGAACTGCTGGCCAAGGGCCTGGTCGCGCTGCTGGCGATCAGTGTCGTCGGGGTGGCCGGGGCGTACGCGGTGGCCGGCCGGGCGCTGCGCCCGCTGCACCAGGTCACCGCCACCGCCCGGCGGCTCGGCGAGACCACGCTGGACCAGCGGATCCGCTGGGCCGGCGCGGACGACGAGGTGGCCGAGCTGGCCCAGACCTTCGACGCGATGCTGGACCGGATCGCCGCCGCCTTCGAGGCGCAGAAACGCTTCGTCGCCAATGCCTCGCACGAGCTGCGCACGCCGCTCGCCGTGATGCGGACCGAGATCGACGTGACGCTCAGCGACGACGAGGCGGACACCAGCGAGTACCGCCGGATGGCCACCGTCGTCCGGGACGCCTCCGAGCGCGCCAACGGGCTCGTCGACGCGCTGCTGGTGCTGGCCCGCAGCGAGGCGCAGGCCGGCCGCCGGCTCGGCCGGCGTACCGAGTGCGACCTCGCCGCCGGCACCGCCAACGCCCTCTCGGCGGTACGCCGGGAGGTGGAACGGATCGGGCTGCGGGTGCAGACCTCGCTGGAGTCCGCCCCGGTGGTCGGCGATCCCGGGCTGCTCGACCGGTTGGCCGGCAACCTGATCGAGAACGCGGTCCGCTACAACCACCTGCACGGCCGGCTCTGGGTGCGTACCGGTTCGGACGGGTGCCGCTCCTGGCTGGTGGTGGGGAACACCGGCTTCGAGGTGGACCAGGCCGACGTGCCGGGGCTGTTCGAGCCGTTCCGGCGCGGTGGCCGGGAGCGCACCGGCGCCCGCGGCTCCGGCCTCGGGCTCTCCATCGTCCGCGCGGTCTGCGACGCGCACGGCGGCACCGTGAAGGTGATCGCCCAGCCAGGTGGCGGGCTGGAGGTGACGGTGACCCTGCCGGCGGCGGAGGCCGCCCCGGCGGTGACCGGCTCCGAACCCCTCACCGGGTGGTGAGGAGTCGGGGGTTGCGGCGGGCGTCGGCCCGGTGGAAGGATCATGGCGTCAGCCCGAGGACCGGAGGGGGGTGCGTCGATGTCCACCGTCATGATCTCCGCGCCCCGTACCGCCGGCTGACTCCCACGCTTGCGGGGCGCCTCCATCCGTAACGGAGGGGGACCCGTGCATCCACGGATCCGCAACATCAGTTTCGACTGTCACGACCCGTACGCCCTGTCCGGCTTCTGGTCGGAGGTGCTCGGCTACGCCCGGCACGCCGACGACGCTCCGGGTGACCCGGAGGTGGCCGTCCTGCCGCCCGGCGGCGCCCTGCCGAACCTGTTCTTCCAGGAGGTGCCGGAGGCCAGGACGGTCAAGAACCGGGTGCACATCTGCCTGGAGCCGTCGGGCCGGACCCGGGACGCCGAGGTCGAGCGGGTGCTCGGCCTGGGCGCCACCCTGGTCGCCGACCACCGGCGCGCCGACGGAACGGGCTGGGCGGTGCTCGCCGACCCGGAGGGCAACGAGTTCTGCGTGCTGCGCAGCGCCGCCGAGCGGGCGTCCACGAAGGAGGAGACACAGTGAGCGCGAAAATCCACAACATCGGCATCGACTGCCGCGACACGTACGCCCTGGCCGGATTCTGGGCGCAGGTCTTCGAGTGTCCCCGTCAGCCGGACGACTTCCCCGGTGACCCGGAGGCCATGCTGCTGCCCCCGGGCGGGCCGGAGGTGCTCTTCCTGGCCGTGCCCGAGGGCAAGACGGTGAAGAACCGCCTGCACCTCGACCTGGAGCCCACGGACCGGACCCGGGACGAGGAGGTGCGGCGGCTGCTCGAAATCGGAGCCGTCCACGTCGCCGACCGCACCCGGCCGGACGGCTCCGGCTGGGTGGTGCTGGCAGACCCCGAGGGCAACGAGTTCTGCGTGCTGCGCAGCGCCGCCGAGCGGGCCGCCACGGCGGGCTGACGTGGCACCGGGCCCCGTCCACCTCGGCGGACGGGGCCCGGTCACGCCGACGTACGGGTCAGGAACGCTGCTCGATCTGCCCGCGGATGGTCGCGAATTCGGCCTGGGTCTCCGCGCCGGACTTGAAGTAGATGATGATCATCCCGAGGCTGCCCTTGTCGCTCCAGAGGCAGACGCCGAGCGGAACCTCGGCCGCCTTGGCGTCGCCGCACTTGGCCTCGCCGCCGAGCGGGCCCGCGTCCACGGTTTTCATCTCGCCGAGCTGCACGTCGCTCTCGGCCGCGCCCTTGACGGCCTCGTCGAGCGTCCTGTCCGGGTCGGTGTTCAACCCGGACGCGGCGGCGACCATGACGAGATCCCGCTCGGCGGGGGTGCCGTAGAACGCGCCGACGGTGCTGGTCGCGTCCGGCATCGACTTCTTCAGCCCGGATTCGAGCTGCTTGGCGGCGTCGAGGAGGTTCGGGTCGCTGACCTTGGGCCGGCCGGCGAGCGTCGCGGGCGCGACCACCCGGGTCTTGGTGGCGTCGACGGTCTCCTTGACCTCGTCCCGCAGGGCGAAGAAGGCGACCGCGGCGCCGCCCAGGCAGAGCACCAGCACCACGGCGAGCGAGATCAGCAGAATCCTGCCGACGCGGGACTTCTTCGCCGGCGGCGGGCCGGCCGGGTCACCGTAGGGCTGTCCCGGTCCGGCGCCCGGCTGCGGGTATCCGCCGGCCTGCGGCGGCTGGTACGAGCCGGGCTGCGGCTGGTACGAGCCGGCCGGCTGCTGCGGCGGGTATCCGCCGGACTGCTGCGGCGGCGGGTATCCGCCGGACTGCTGCGGCGGCGGGTATCCGCCGGACTGCTGCGGCGGCGGGTATCCGCCGGGCTGCTGCTGGTGCGGCGGGTATCCGCCGGGCTGCTGCTGGTGCGGCGGGTATCCGCCGGGCTGCTGCGGCGGCGGCGGGTACGAGCCGGGCTGCTGCGGCGGCGGGTAGGAGCCGTACGGCGGGCCGCTCTGCGGCTGGCCGGGGTAGGGGTTGTGCGGTGGGTGGGACACGGGTCAGCTCCAGGTCTGCGGGAAGGAACGCGTGTTCTCGGTCAACCCTCCACCCCGCCGGATCCTCCCGGCGAGGGGGGTGCGGGGTCCGTCGAGGTGGACGGTCGCGGGCCGACGCGCCCGTGGTGGCACGCACCGAGCACCGCGACGGCGCCCTCACCCCCGTGGGGTCAGGACTTCTTCTCGATCTGCCCCCGGATCGTGGCGAACTGCGCCTTCGCCTTGGTCGCGGAGGAGAAGAACATCACGATCATCCCGACGCTGCCCTGGTCGGCCCAGACGCAGACGCCCAGCGGGATGTCGGAGGACTTCCCGTTGCCGCACCTGGCCTCGCCGCCGAGCGGCCCCGGGGGGACGGCGGTCATCTTCGTGACGGCCAGTTCGCCGGAGAGTTCCTCGACCGCGTCGTCGAGTTCCTTCGCCGGGTCGAGCACGAAGCCGGAGGCGGCGACGACCATGAGCATGTTCCGCTTGGCAGGGCTGCCGTAGAAGCCGCCCACGGCGCCGGTCTCGTTGCGCACGGTCGACTTCATGTCGGTGACCATCTCGTCGGCCAGCGCCCGCAGTTCCGGGTCGGTGCTCTTCGGACGGCCGGCGAGGGTCTTCGGTGTGACCAGCCGGATCCGGGGCTCAGGGCTGGGCTCCACCGACGGGGACTCCTCCGCCGTCGCCGCGGCGCTCGGCGTGGCGCCCGCGCCGGGAGACGAGCCGGCCACCGGGGCGGGGTCGTCGTCGCCGGAGAGGGCGACGTAGGCCAGGCCGCCACCACCCACGCAGAGCACCAGCAGTCCGGCGAGCACCAGCGACAGGATCAGGCCGAGCCGGGACTTCTTCGCCGGCGGGGCGCTCGGCTCGCCGTACGGCTGGCCGGTGGGGAAGCCGCCCTGCTGTGCGAAGGGCTGACCGCCGTACGCCGGACCGGGGCTGACCGGGCCCGGCTGGGCGGACGGGTAGCCGCCGTACGCCGGGGCGGAGTCGGGGCTGCCCGGCGGCGGGTAGCCCTGCTGCGGGTGGCCGCCGTACGCCCGGGTGGGGTCGGGGCTGCCCGGCGGCGGGTAGCCGCCCTGCTGCGGGTGGCCGCCGTACGCCCGGGTGGGGTCGGGGCTGCCCGGCGCAACGCCGCCGTACGCCTGCGTGGGGTAGGGATCGGCGGGCGGGCCG
>NZ_JAMOKF010000335.1 GCF_023656545.1 Micromonospora phytophila
CAACCTGGTGCTCTGCGGGCTGATGGAGCTGCTCGGCGACCCGGTGGCCGCCCTGGAGCACGCCGGCGCGATGCTCGGCACGGTGGGTCGGGTACTGCCGATGTCCTGCGAGCCGGTCGGCATCGAGGCGCGGGTACGCGGCGCCGACCCGGAGCGGCCGGACGAGGTGCTCACCCTCCGGGGCCAGCACCAGGTGGCGGTCACCGCGGGCCGGGTGGAGTCGCTGCGGCTCACCCCGCAGGCCCCGGCCGCCTGCCCCGAGGCGGTCGACGCGATCGACGCGGCCGACTGGCTCATCTTCGGGCCGGGCAGCTGGTACACCAGCGTGCTGCCGCACCTGCTCGTGCCCGAGCTGGCCGCCGCGATCGTGGCGAGCCCGGCCCGGCGGCTGGTCACGCTGAACCTCGCGGCCGAGAAGGAGACGCTCGGGCTCTCCGCGGCGGACCACCTGGCCGCCCTGCGCTGGTACCTGCCGGAGCTCAAGGTCGACCAGGTGCTGGCCGACTGCAAGGCGGTGGGTGACCCCGAACCGGTCGAACGTGCGGCAGAATCGCTGGGTGCCCGACTGGTCCTCGCTCCCGTCGCGGTCACCGACGGCACTCCTCGTCATGATCCGGCCGCCCTGGGCGCCGCACTGGTGCCTGTCCTGGGTGCCGATCGTTAGACACGTACGTAATCTCCGGCGACACGCCGGAACCGGTCCGTGAGGGGACGCACAATGGCGATGACGGCTGCGGTCAAGGACGAGCTGAGTCGGGTCGACGTGCCCAAGCCCTGCTGTCGGCGGGCGGAGATGGCGGCGTTGCTGCGCTTCGCCGGCGGGCTGCACATCGTCTCCGGCCGGGTGGTCGTGGAGGCCGAACTCGACACCGGGGCGGTGGCCCGACGGCTGCGACGGGAGATCGCCGAGGTCTACGGCTACCCGAGCGAGATCCACGTGCTCGCCTCCGGCGGCCTGCGCAAGGGCAGCCACTTCATCGTGCGGGTGGTCAAGGACGGCGAGGCGTTGGCCCGGCAGACCGGGCTGCTCGACGTCCGGGGCCGGCCGGTGCGCGGGCTGCCGCCGCACGTGGTGGCGGCGAACGTCTGCTGCGCGGTGTCGGCGTGGCGGGGCGCGTTCATGGCGCACGGCTCGTTGACCGAGCCCGGCCGCTCCAGCGCACTGGAGATCACCTGTCCCGGCCCGGAGTCCGCCCTGGCGCTGGTCGGCGCGGCCCGCCGGATCGGCATCACGGCCAAGAACCGTGAGGTGCGCGGCGTGGACCGGGTGGTGGTCAAGGACGGCGACGCGATCGCCGCGCTGCTCACCCGGGTGGGAGCCCACTCCAGCGTGCTGGCCTGGGAGGAGCGCCGGGTGCGCCGCGAGGTCCGGGCGACCGCGAACCGGTTGGCCAACTTCGACGACGCCAACCTGCGCCGCTCGGCGCGTGCCGCGGTGGCCGCCGCCGCCCGGGTCACCCGCGCGCTGGAGATCCTCGCCGACGAGGCCCCCAACCACCTCACCGACGCCGGTCGGCTGCGGCTGGAGCACCGGCAGGCCTCGCTGGAGGAGCTGGGCGCGCTGGCCGAGCCGCCGCTGACCAAGGACGCCATCGCCGGGCGGATCCGGCGGCTGCTGGCGCTGGCCGACAAGCGGGCCCGGGACCTGGGCATCCCGGATACCGAAGCGGCCGTCACGCCCGACATGCTCGTGGTCTGATAGGACGGTGGGGTCGCACGGTGCGAGCGGGATCACCACCCGCCGCAGCGCGGCGCCACACGCTCGGATAAGGTCGCTGCGTACGGCAAGGGGGCCGGCACTGGCACTCCTGCCGTGCTCACCGCCTCCGGCGGTCAGGTCCTCCAAGACCGCGGCGGGGTGGCCGAGATGAACCGTCAACGGCCGGCTCCAACGGTCGGCGCACACACCTCCGCCGGCCCGGGTCTGACGCCGGCGGACCAGAACGCGAGGAGATGGGACCTGTGACCATCCGGGTTGGCATCAACGGCTTCGGCCGGATCGGCCGTAACTTCTTCCGGGCAGTGCTGGCGTCCGGCGCTGACATCGAGGTTGTGGCGGTCAACGACCTGACCGACAACGCGACGCTCGCCCACCTGCTCAAGTACGACAGCATCCTGGGTCGCCTCCCGCACGAGGTGAAGGCCACGGCCGACGAGATCACCGTGGGCGGCAAGACCATCAAGGCGTACGCCGAGAAGGACCCGGCGAAGCTGCCGTGGGGCGAGGTCGGCGCGGACGTGGTCATCGAGTCCACCGGCTTCTTCACCGACGCCACCAAGGCCAAGGCGCACATCGACGGTGGGGCCAAGAAGGTCATCATCTCCGCCCCGGCGAAGAACGAGGACGTCACGGTCGTCATGGGCGTCAACCACGACCAGTACGACCCGGCCAAGCACTCGATCATCTCGAACGCGTCCTGCACCACCAACTGCCTCGCCCCGATGGCGAAGGTCCTGCACGACACGTTCGGCATCCAGCACGGTCTGATGACGACGATCCACGCGTACACCCAGGACCAGAACCTCCAGGACGCGCCGCACAAGGACCTGCGTCGGGCCCGGGCCGCCGCGCTGAACATCGTGCCGACCTCCACCGGCGCCGCGAAGGCGATCGGCCTGGTGCTGCCGGAGCTCAAGGGCAAGCTGGACGGCTACGCGCTGCGCGTGCCGATCCCGACCGGCTCGACCACCGACCTCACCGTCAACGTGGGTCGGGAGACCAGCGTGGACGAGGTCAACGCCGCGCTGAAGGCCGCCGCCGAGGGCCCGCTCAAGGGCATCCTGGTCTACAACGAGGACCCGATCGTCTCCTCCGACATCGTCACTGACCCGGCGTCGTGCATCTTCGACGCGCCGCTGACCAAGGTGGTCGGCAACCAGGTCAAGGTCGTCGGCTGGTACGACAACGAGTGGGGCTACTCCAACCGCCTGGTCGACCTGGTCAAGCTGGTGGGTCAGTCGCTGTGAGCATCCGTACCCTCGACGACCTGCTCGGCGAGGGGGTGTCGGGTCGGCGCGTGCTGGTGCGCGCCGACCTGAACGTCCCGCTCGACAAGCAGACCGGAGCGATCACGGACGACGGCCGCATCCGGGCCGTGCTGCCGACGCTGAAGGCGCTGGTCGAGGCCGGCGCGAAGGTGGTCGTCTTCTCCCACCTGGGCCGCCCGAAGGGCGCGCCGGACCCGCAGTTCAGCCTCCGCCCGGTCGCCGGGCGGCTGGGCGAGCTGCTCGGCGCGCCGGTGCACTTCGCCGAGGACACCGTCGGCGACTCGGCGCGGTCGACTGTGGAGGGTCTGGCCGACGGCCAGGTCGCCCTGCTGGAGAACCTGCGCTTCAACAAGGGGGAGACCAGCAAGGACGAGGCCGAGCGGGGCGCCTTCGCCGACCAGCTCGCGGCGTTCGGCGACGCCTACGTCGACGACGCCTTCGGCGCGGTGCACCGCAAGCACGCCAGCGTGTACGACGTGCCGGCCCGCCTGCCGCGCTTCGCCGGCCGGCTGGTGCTACGCGAGGTGGAGGTCCTCTCCAAGCTCACCGGCGAGCCGGAGCGCCCGTACGTGGTGGTGCTCGGCGGCTCGAAGGTCTCCGACAAGCTGGCGGTGATCGAGGCGCTGCTGCCGACGGTCGACCGGCTGCTCATCGGCGGCGGGATGTGTTTCACCTTCCTCAAGGCCCAGGGCCACGAGGTGGGCTCCTCGCTGCTGGAGCAGGAGATGGTCGAGACCTGCGGCAACCTGCTGGAGCGCTCCGGCGGCAAGATCATGCTCCCGGTCGACGTGGTGGTCGCGGACGCGTTCGCCCCGGACGCCGCGCACGACACCGTGCCGGCAGACGGCATCCCCAGCAAGCGGGTCGGGCTCGACATCGGCCCGAAGACGATCGCCGGGTTCGCCGCCGCCCTCAAGGACGCGCGGACGATCTTCTGGAACGGCCCGATGGGCGTGTTCGAGATGGCGGCGTTCGCCCACGGCACCCGCGGTGTCGCCGAGGCGATCGCGAAGGCCGACGCGTTCACGGTGGTCGGTGGCGGTGACTCGGCGGCGGCGGTGCGCTCGCTCGGGCTGGACGAGTCCGCTTTCGGCCACATCTCCACCGGCGGTGGCGCCTCCCTGGAATACCTGGAGGGCAAGACCCTCCCCGGCATCGCGGCCCTGGAGAACTGATGGCGAGCGTCACCCGCCGGCCGCTGATGGCCGGCAACTGGAAGATGAACTGCAACCACCTCGAGGCCAACCTGCTGCTGCAGAAGCTGGCGGCCAGCCTCAACGAGAAGCAGCTCACCGAGGTGGAGACGGTGGTCCTGCCGCCGTTCACCGACCTGCGTACGGTGCAGACCGCCGTCGACGGCGACAAGCTGCTGATCGGCTACGGCGCGCAGGACCTGTCGCCGCACGCGTCGGGGGCCTACACCGGGGACATCTCCGGCCCGATGCTGGCCAAGCTGGGCTGCTCGTACGTGGTGGTCGGCCACTCCGAGCGGCGGGCCTACCACCACGAGGACGACGCGGTCGTCAACGCCAAGGTGCACGCCGCGCTGACCCACGGGCTCACCCCCATCCTCTGCGTGGGGGAGGGGGTGGACATCCGGGAGCAGGGCACCCACGTGGCGCACTGCCGCGACCAGCTCGACGGCGCCCTGAAGGGGCTCACCGCCGAGCAGGCGACCAAGGTCGTGATCGCGTACGAGCCGGTCTGGGCGATCGGCACCGGCAAGACGGCCACCCCGGAGGACGCCCAGGAGGTGTGCGCAGCGGTCCGCAAGCGCCTGGCCGAGCGCTTCGACCCGGGCACCGCGGAGAAGGTCCGGATCCTCTACGGCGGCTCGGTGAAGTCGTCCAACATCGCGGCGATCATGGCGAAACCGGACGTGGACGGGGCCCTGGTAGGCGGTGCCAGCCTGGACGCCGAGGAGTTCGCGAAGATCTGCCGGTTCCCGGAGCACATCGCCCGCTAATCGCTCGCTATCCTTGACTCCGCCCGTCCGTCGGTCGGTGCCACCGTGCCCGATCTGCCCGGGCGAGGATCGTTACGAGAGGACTGACCCCAGCCATGCCGATCTGGTTCGCATACACGTTGATCGTGTTGCTGGTCATCACGAGCATCATTCTCACCATGCTGATCCTGCTGCACCGCGGTAAGGGTGGCGGGTTGTCGAGCATGTTCGGCGGTGGGGTCAGCTCCAGCCTGGCCGGGTCGTCGGTGGCCGAGAAGAACCTCGACCGCTACACCGTCCTGGTGGGCATCGTCTGGTTCGCCTGCATCGTCGGGCTCGGGCTGTGGCTGCGGCTCCAGCTCAACACCGTCAGCGGCTGATCCGCCCGGAGCCGAGTCGTACAATCTGCGCGCGGTCCGTCACCTGACGGGCCGCGCGCAGTTCGTTTCATCCGCTGCACCGCGTCGCCCGCCGCCACCTGACCGCGGCGGTTCCCCTCCCGACGACAGGAGCGAGCAGCCGTGCCGAGTGGCAACGTCATCCGGGGCTCCCGGATCGGGTCCGGACCCCTCCGCCCCACCGAGCGCTACCAGCCGGCCCCGTGCCGGGCGGTCACCTACTGGTGCCGCAACGACCACCGCACCGAGATCCGGATCGCCGCCGAGGCGGAGGCCCCGCCGCTGTGGGACTGCCCGCGCTGCGGCCTGCCCGCCGGCCAGGACGCGCAGAACCCGCCGGGCCGGGCCCGGCTGGAGCCCTACAAGACCCACCTGGCGTACGTCAAGGAGCGGCGTA
>NZ_JAMOKF010000336.1 GCF_023656545.1 Micromonospora phytophila
GCCGGGGGCGCGCCCCGGCGGTACCGCTTCGGCGGCGTGAACAGCCCGATCCTGGGCCGGCTGGTGCACCGGCTCGCCGCCCAGCGGCCGCCGGCGCAGATCACCACCTACGCCTCCTGGTCGGCGGACGAGCTGACCCAGCTGGTGGCCGGTGGGCGACTCGACTTCGCCCTGATCGGCGTCTGCGGTGACGCCACCCCGCCGGCGGAGTCGGGGCTGAGCTGGCGCGAGGTGTCGGTCGACCCGGTGCTGGTGCTGCTTCCGGAGTCGCATCCGCTGGCCGACCGGGACGAGGTGCGCCTGGCGGACCTGCGGCAGGAGCAGTGGGTGGCCGCGCCGGGCGACGGCTGTTTCGGCGACTGCTTCGCCGCCGCCTGCGCCCGCGCCGGCTTCACCCCGCGCAAGGTGTACGAGGTCGACGTGCGGGGCTGCATGGACATGGTGGACGCGGGCGAGGCGGTCGCGCTCTGCCAGGCCACCTTCCGGCCGGTCGCCGGGCTGGTCACCCGGAGGCTGGTCGGGACCCCGCTGCGCTGGCGGCTGATGCTGGGATGGCATCCGGACTCCCCCGCCGGCCCGGTCGCCGAGCTGGTGCTGGAGACGGCGTTGGCCGCGTACACCGACTCGCTGGCGGCGCATCCGGAGTACCTGGCCTGGCTGTTGCGGAACCCGGCCTTCGGGCTGCGGCAACCCACGGGCGTCTGAGCCCGGCTCGCGGCGGGGTCCCCGCCCCTCGACGGCGCCTGCCCGGGTCGGCTCCGGCCAGCCCGGCCGCACGCGGGGCGGGGGTGGGCACCACCCGACCGGGATCGCCGGGAAGACGTACCCGCTGACCGCGCAGCACAGCGGCAAGCTCGCCGACGTGGAGGGCGTCTTTACGGCCGACGGCGCGCGGGTGTTGCGGTGGAGCCGCGGCGGCGGGGCCGACCAGCGGTGGCGGCTCAGAGTGGCCGGCTGACCCGCCTCGGCCGGTAATGCCCGGCCGGTGGCGGTGCGAACCGTCGCCGGCCGGGTATCTGGCGGGCATGACCGATCCCAATCCCGCCGCCGACGACCGGGAGATCCTCCGGCAGGCCGCCGCCACGCACATCGCCGCCGCCCGCGAGGTGGAGACCTTCCTGCGCAGCCTGCCGGAGGTGCCCGGCGCGGCCGACATCACCGAGTACGCCAACCTGCTCACCCGGGAGGAACGGGCGCGCATCGACCGCGACGCCGCCGCCGACGCGGCCGGCCTGACGATCGGCAGCATGGAGTCGGAGCACGGCTGACACCGGCACCACCACGATCACGACGTTGTCGTCCCGACCGAGCCGGTCGGGACGACAACGTCACATCATGATCGACGTCGAGCGCTGGTCGGGCGGGTCACCGTTCGACGAGGACGTCGTGGCCGAGGTCGAGCAGGGAGTGGCGCCACTCGTCGTCGGAGTTGCCCCGGGGTGGCTTGGCGTCCATCAGGGACTGGATCCGGTCGACCGCGTCCTGCATCACCTCGATGTCCTCCGGCGTCAGGTCGACCTTGCGCTTGGTGAGCACCCTGAGGATCGCCCGGCCGGGTTGGGGCAGGTCGAGGTCGGGGTCCGCGCCGAACGACTCCTCCCCGGAACCGCGGGTGAGCAGCCACTGCCGCAGCTGCTCGGAGGGCACGTTCACCTGGGCGTGGAAGTCCTCCCAGAGCCCTTCGACCTCGGGATCGAGCCGCTGCTCGCGTACCATCAGCCCTCCTCTCGCCGGCGGTCGGACCCCGCCGGGTCCGGCTCGTCGCTTCGCTGACCCGGGCCCTCCGGGGGGACCTGCACCCGCGCGGGGTTCGCCGTCGGCGGCGCCACGATCGGATCGGTCCGTTCGGTGCTCTGCTGGGTCTCCTCGGGTTCGGTCATCTCCGCCCTCCGGGTCATCGGGGATGGGACGTGCTGGCGGCGGTGTATCCCCGCTCGCCGGCGGTGACGTCGAAGGCGAGTTGGCCGTCGCGGGCGTCCACGGTGACCTTCTGGCCGGGTGAGAGCGCCGATTCCAGCAGCATCCGGGAGAGGTGGTTGTCCACCTCCCGCTGGATCACCCGGCGCAGCGGCCGGGCGCCGAACTCGGGCTGGTAGCCGTGCTCGGCGATCCAGTCGACGCCGGCCGTGGTGAAGTCCACGTCGATGTGCTGGGCGTGCAGCCGGCGGCGGGTCTCCTCCAGCAGCAGGCCGGTGATCTGCCGCAGCTGCTCGGCCTCCAGCCGACGGAAGATGATCACCTCGTCGATGCGGTTGAGGAACTCGGGGCGGAAGTTCTCCTGGAGCCGGCGCATCAGCCGTTCCCGCAGCTCGTCGGTCTCCTGCTGTCCGCCCGGCTCGCCGGCGCCGAAGCCCACGCTGCGCTGGCTGCCGGTGATCAGTTCGGAGCCGAGGTTGCTGGTCATGATCAGGACGGTGTTCTTGAAGTTCACCGTCCGGCCCTGGCTGTCGGTGAGCCGCCCGTCGTCGAGCACTTGGAGCAGGATGTTGAACACGTCGGGATGCGCCTTCTCGATCTCGTCGAGCAGCACCACCGCGTACGGGCGGCGCCGGACCGCCTCGGTGAGCTGGCCGGCCTCCTCGTACCCGACGTAGCCGGGCGGGGCGCCGACGAGCCGGCTGACCGTGTGCCGCTCCTGGAACTCGCTCATGTCCACCCGGACCATCCGGTCCTGCTCGCCGAAGAGCGCCTCCGCCAGAGCCCGGGCCAGCTCGGTCTTGCCCACCCCGGTGGGGCCCAGGAAAAGGAAGCTGCCCATCGGCCGGTTCGGGTCGGCCAGCCCGGTGCGCGAGCGCCGGACCGCCTCGGCCACGGCGGTGACCGCGTCGTTCTGGCCGACCACCTTCTCGTGCAGAAGGCCCTCCAGCCGCAGCAGCCGGTCCCGTTCCTCCTCGGTGAGCTGGCTGACCGGGATGCCGGTGGCCCGGGAGACCACCTCGGCGATCTCCGGCGGCCCGACGGCCGGCACCTGCGGCGGGCCGTTGCCCTCCCCGTGGGCGCGGCGGACCTGCCCTTCCAGCTCGGCCAGCCGGTCCCGCAGCGCGGACGCCTTCTCGTACTGCTCGTCGGCGACCGCCTGCTCCTTGTCCCGGCGTACCTCGTCGAGCTGCGCCTCCAGCTCGCGCACGTCAGCGGCCGGGGTCCGGGTGCGCAGCCGGACGCGGGCGCCGGCCTGGTCGATCAGGTCGATGGCCTTGTCGGGCAGGAAGCGGTCGGTGACGTACCGGTCGGAGAGTTCGGCGGCGGCGACGAGCGACTCGTCGGTGAAGCGCACCTGGTGGTGGGCCTCGTAGCGGTCGCGCAGGCCGCGCAGGATCATCACGGTGTCGTCGACCGTGGGCTCGGGCACGAAGACCGGCTGGAACCGGCGGGCCAGCGCCGCGTCCTTCTCGATGCTGCGGCGGTACTCGTCCAGCGTGGTCGCGCCG
This sequence comes from Micromonospora phytophila, assembly GCF_023656545.1. GTDB lineage: Bacteria > Actinomycetota > Actinomycetes > Mycobacteriales > Micromonosporaceae > Micromonospora > Micromonospora phytophila. The sequence continues at coordinate 3,429 of NZ_JAMOKF010000336.1, forward strand.
ATCACCCGCAGCTCGCCTCGGGCCAGCGCCGGCTTGAGCATGTTCGAGGCGTCCATGCCGCCCTCGCTGCCCGCGCCGCCCGCGCCGACCAGGGTGTGGATCTCGTCCAGGAAGATGATCAGCTCCTCCCGGTGCGCCCGGATCTCGTCGATCACCTTCTTCAGCCGCTCCTCGAAGTCGCCCCGGTAGCGGGTGCCGGCGACCAGGCCGGCCAGGTCGAGCTGGATCACCCGCTTGCCGAGCAGCGTCTGCGGCACGTCGCCGTCGCAGATCCGTTCGGCCAGGCCCTCCACGATGGCGGTCTTGCCGACGCCGGCCTCACCGATCAGCACCGGGTTGTTCTTGGTCCGCCGGGACAGGATCTCGATGGCCTGCTCGATCTCGCCGGCCCGGCCGACCACCGGGTCGATCTGGTCGTTGCGGGCCAGTTCGGTGAGGTCCTGGCCGTACTGGTCCAGGGTGGGCGTGCCCCGGTCGGGCCTGGGGCCGGTCATCGGGCCGCGCTCGGCGTTGGCCGCCTGCAACGACTCGGGCTGGATCCGGCCGGCGGCGAGCATCCGCCCGGCCGGCGACTCCGGGTTGAGCGGCAGCGCCATCAGGATGTGCTCGGGACCGATGTAGTTGGCGCCCATGGCCCGGGACAGCTGGTGGGCGTCGAGCAGCGCCCGCTTGGCGGCGGGGGTCAGCGACAGGTTCGGCGGCACCTCCCCCCGCGGCGCGCCGTCGCCGCGCCCGCCGAGCGCGTTGACCAGGGTGTCCGGGTCGGCGCCGGCGCGGCGGACCAGGTCGCGCAGCGGCTCGCGTTGCAGCGCCGCCCAGAGCAGGTGGTCGGTGTCCAGGTCGTTGCTCTGCTTCTGCGCGGCCCGCCGGGCCGCGTCGGCCAGCATCTCCCGGGCGTCGGCGGTCATCAGCCGGGTGATGTCGACCCGGTGAGCGGGTCGGCGCCCGCCCTCGCCCCGGCCGAAGTACCGGGCCAGGAATTCGTCCCACGGGTCGGAGCCGAAGTCACCGGGTCCTATCATGTCTGTCCTCCGCAGTCGGGCGCGGCACGGTCGGCAGGGGCTACCCGACGCCCGCCCCCACAAACGCCATCGGGGTGGGCCGGACGGACCCGTCGGCGTCCGGGCGGCGCGGCGGGCGACACGCCCGACGGGTTCCGTCCCGCCGGGCGCGGACCGGGCCGCACGTACCGGCGACGCCGTCGGGCGTCGGCGGGTCCGCAGGTGGCAGGCTGACGGCATGGACCCCACGCCCCTGCTGATCGTGGACGCCGCCAACGTGGTCGGCTCCCGCCCGGACGGGTGGTGGCGGGACCGCGCCGGCGCCACCGCCCGGCTGCGTGACTCGCTGACTCTGGTGGGGACGCTCGGCGTGCCACCGGAGCTGCCGCCGCCGGTGGAGGTGGTGCTGGTCGTGGAGGGGGCGGCGCGCGACGTGCCGGGCACCGACGGGGTCCGGGTGGTGGCCGCGCCCGCGTCCGGCGACGACGCCGTGGTCGAGCTGGTCGCTGCCGCGTCGGGCCGCCGCCGGCTGGTCGTCACCGCCGACCGTGAGCTGCGGGAACGGGTCCGGGCGCAGGGCGCCGAGGTGTACGGCCCGCGCTGGTTGCGCGACCGGGAGGAGCACACCCCCGAGTCCGATTGATCGGACTCCCGGCGCTTCGGGGTGGCAACCGGTCAGCAGGGCAGGAACACTGACAGGGCGGATGTTCTCTCACCGACACCGATAGGCTCTAATTGAGGCCTCCCCGCCCCCAGGAGGTTCCGCCGTGGCGAGCGTCGCCGAGCTCAAGGCAGCCATCGATGTCGCGCTCCAACAGATCGGCGACGGCCAGAGCGCCGTGCAGGCGGCCGGCGAGAAGCTGGCCGAGGCCCAGCAGACCCTGGCCGGCGCGCTGGAGGGCAGCGGGCACGAGACGGTCGAGGCGGCCCAGGCCTCGCTGACCCAGGCCAGCCAGGAGCTGGAGGAGTGCCTCGCCGCGACACTCGTCGCGGTCGAGCAGGCGCAGCTCTACGTCGCGACCCTCTAGGGAGCCGGCCGTGTCCATCGTCGAGGATCTCGGCGCCCAGGTCCGTGCCGCCGCCGAGGAACTGCCGCTGGGCCAGCTCGCCCAGGCGCTGGCGAAGTTCGGGCTGGCCGCGGAGCGGCTGCGCTGGGTGCGTCAGGAGTCGGCCGACCCGATGGGGGTGCCGGAGCTCTCCGCCGCCACCGAGCACGCCGAGACCGCCGGGTACGCGCTGCACGTGGCGCAGGACCAGTTGTCGGCGTAC
>NZ_JAMOKF010000337.1 GCF_023656545.1 Micromonospora phytophila
CCGGCGCGGTGCCGTCGCTGCGGGTGCTGGTGACCGGCCGGCACCCGATCGGCCTGCCCGGGGAGCGGGTGTGGCCGGTGTCCCCGCTCGACGTGCCGCCTCCGGGCAGCGAACGGGCCGGGCCGCTGGCGCTGGCCGACTACCCGGCGGTGGCCCTCTTCACCACCCGGCTCGCCCAGGTACGCCGGGAGCCGCCCGGCGCGGCCGAGCTGCCCGCCCTGGCCGCGCTGGTCCGACGCCTGGGTGGCCTGCCGCTCGCGATCGAGCTGATGGCGGCCCGAGGCCGGATCCTCGACCTCAACGAGCTGCTCGACCGGTACGGCGACCGCGTCCTCGACCTGACCACCTCGTCCGGCGCTGCCGGCCGCCCGGGCTGGGACACGGCCGAACCGGGCGGTCCGGAGGGCTCCCGGGCGGCGGTGGCGGAGACGCTGCGCGACGCGGTGGCGACCAGTTACCGCCTCCTCGCCCCGGACGAGCGGGCGGCGCTGCGCCGGCTCGCCGGGTTCGGCAACCGATGGTCGGTCGAACTGGCCGAGGAGATGCTCGGCGACGACACCGACCGGGACCCGACGGCCGTGGTCGACCCGGTCCCGCTGCTGGACCGGTTCCTCGAGCTCGGGCTGATGAGCGTGCGGGGCACCGGACCGTTCCGCTTCCGGCTGCTGGACGCCGTCCGCGACTTCGCCGCCGAGCAGGCGGCCGGCGCGGGAGAGCTCACCGCGATCCGGCGGCGGCACGCCCGGATCGTCGCCCGGCTCGTCGCGCGGGCGGCCCCGGACCTGGTCGGCGCCAACCTGCCCGCGGCGGTGCACCGCCTGGACGAGGTGAGCGGCGACATCTCCTCCGCCCTGGCGCACGCCGCCGTCGACGACCCGTTGACCGCGCTGCGGCTGGCGGCGGGGCTGTCCCGGTGGTGGCGGTTCCGGGGGCGCGACGTCGCCGGTCGCCAGTGGCTGCGCCGCCTGCTCGCCGATCCGCGTACCGCCGACGCCGATCCGGTGCTGCGGGCGTGGGCGTCCCTCGGCGTGGCCCGGCTCGCCGCCGAGCACGGTGCCGGCGCCGAGGAGGTGCCGGCGGCCCGGGCGGCGCTGGCCGCGTTCCGGCACGCCGGTGACGTCACCGGCGAGCTGGAGGCACGCAGCGTGCTCTGCGCGCTGCTGATCGCCACCGGCGGGCACGAGGAGGCACGGCAGCAGGCCGAGGCGGTGCTCGGGCTGGCCGCCCGCGACGGTCGGGTCCGGGATCTGGCGGTGGCGCAGAACAACCTCGCCTGGCACGACATCCGGGTGGCTGACCTGCCGGCTGCCCGCCGCCGGCTGGCCGCGGTCGACCGCCTCGCCGTGCAGTGCGGCGAGCAGCGGTTGCGGGTGCTGGCGCGGGCCAACCTGGCCGAGGTCTCCCGCCTGGAGGGCCGGTACGCCGACGCCGTCGACCAGGGCCGCCGGGTGGCGGCGGCGCTGACCGACCTGGGTGATCCGGGCCATCGCCGCCGGGTGCTCGGCACGGTGGGCCTGGCGCTCGCCCGCGACGGTCGCTCGGTGGAGGCGGTCGAGGTGCTGGCCGAGCTGCGCCCGCCCCCGGCGGCGGTCCCGCCCGCTGCGTCGGCGGGCCGTTCGCTGCCGGCGCCCCGCAGCGGTGCGGCAGCGGGTGCGGCGTACGGCGGGATCCGTCCGGAGGACGGAATCTGCGCCCTGATCGAGGGGAACCTGGCGCTGCACCGGGGCGATCGTGAGTTGGCGGCCGAGTGGTTCGCCGCCGCCGCGGCGGCCGGTGTCGACGGCCAGGACCGGCGGGACGTGGTGGAGGCGCTGGTGGGGCTCGCCGCCAGCACGGCCGACCCCGGCGTGCTGGACCGCCTGGACCGGGCCTGCTGGCAGAGCGGCTTCCGGCTGTTGCCGCACGAGGAGGACCTGCTCTACGCGCTGGTCGCGGCCCGGGGTGCCGCCGAGACGCGCTAGACGAACCGGCCACGGCGGGCTACGCCGTGGCCGGAAGCGGGGGGCCGGAAGCGGGGGGCCGGAAGCGGGGGGCCGGAAGCGGGGGGCCGGAAGCGGGGGGCCGGAAGCGGGGGCCGGAAGCGGGGGGCCGGAAGCGGGGGGCCGGAAGCGGGGGGCCGGAAGCGGGGGGCCGGAAGCGGGGGGCCGGGAGTGGCGCGAGCGACGAAGCCCCCTTGTTGCTACCCCTCGCTCAATCGCTCGCGCCGTCACCCCCCGGTGCGTCCCCCGCTGTCCGAAGACTAGCCACCGCCCGCTTGCCGATCCGCCCGCTTTGATCGACTATCTCCCGCGGGTGGCGCACTTCTGCCGGTCTTTCTGCCGGTGCGCCGAGCGGGTCGGTGGTGCGCCGACACGACGGCTCGGCGGACGTGCCGTGGCGGACCCGGCCGTCGGGCATGACGGACCGACCCGTCACGGTCGGGCGATGCCGGGCCGTTCGGGCTGGTCGGACGGCGGCCGGCCGACGGTGTCAGGACGACGGCCGGCCGGCTGGTCCCCGGTCAGTGCCGGGCGGCGACCGCCTCGTCCTCGGCCGGGGCCGAGCCGGCGCTGCCGGCCGTGGCACCGGGGTGGACGGCGTCCCGCACCCGGCGCAGGCCGTCGAGCAGGGCACGCAGCGCCTCGGGTTCGAGCTGACCGGTGAACCACTGCTCGATGATCCGCAGGTGCCCGGGCAGGGTCTCGTCGAGTCGTTGCATGCCGCTGGCGGTGACCACCGCGTACGAGCTGCGTCGGTCGGAGGGGCAGGCGCGGCGGGTGAGCAGCCCGTCGCGTTCCATCCGGTCCACCACCCGGGTGACCCCGCTGGTGGAGAGGGAGGTCTGCGCGGCCAAATCGGTCATCCGGAGTTGGTTGCCGGGCGAGCGGGCCAGCCGGGTCAGCACCTCGAACTCGACCGGGGAGAGGCCGTGCTCGTCGAACTGGGCGGCGAACCGGGCCGACAGCCCGGCATGCGCCTCGACGAGCAGGCCGACGGCGGTGATCCGGGGGTCGTCGAACACGTTCTGGTTCACCCGTTCATCCTAACAGTCCTTGACACGGGGAATATTGTTGTAGCTATAGTTGCCCAAGCAGTCGTTGGGCTACTAAACAATCTCTCGGAGGGCAGCTTCATGACCAGCAGCATCGAACCGGTTACCCGCGACTGGGCCGGCCTCACCATCCCCAGCGCCGGCACCTACGTGCTGGACGTGGCGCACAAGCGTGTCGGCTTCGTCGCCCGGCACATGATGGTCAGCAAGGTGCGCGGTGAGTTCACCGAGGCCACCGCCACCATCACCGTCGCCGAGGACCCGATGCAGTCCGCCGTCACCGCCACCATCCAGGCGGCCAGCATCGACACCACCCAGAGCGACCGGGACGCGCACCTGCGTAGCGCCGAGTTCCTCGAGGTCGAGACCTTCCCGACCATCGAGTACCGCAGCACCGGCGTGAAGTCCCGCAACGGCAACGAGTTCGTCCTCTCCGGCGAGCTGACCATCAAGGGCGTCACCCGCCCGGTCGAGCTGGAGGTCGAGTTCGAGGGCGTCGGTCGCAGCCCCTTCGGCCAGGACATCTTCGGCTTCTCCGCCGGCACCGAGATCGACCGGGAGGCCTTCGGCCTGACCTGGAACGTCGCCCTGGAGACCGGTGGCGTGCTGGTGGGCAAGAAGATCAAGATCGAGATCGAGGGCGAGGCCGTCCGCCAGGCCTGATCCGTCGTACCGCTTCCGGGCCCGCGCCGCACCACGGCGCGGGCCCGACGCGTGTACGCCCCACACGCGTCGGGGGATGATCACCTTGTCCGTAGCCGGTGCGATTTGTCACGACCTGTTCGCGGCTCGGTCCGGTGGTGGCCGACGCCGGCTGGGTAGAGATGCTCCCTGGGAGCGCTCGCCAGCCGGCCGCGGTCGTCCCGGCCGTCGGATCGGCCGGTCCGCCCCTCTGGTCCCGGCGAGGTGGGCGCTCTTAACGTGAATGGTTCACAATGCGCTGCGGAACGGTATCGTTCCGTCGCGCCGCGCGCCGGGAGGGCACATGGGCAGGGACGTCGAGCGGGGCGCCTTCTCCCGGGAGGACCGGGTCCGCTACCGGCAGAAGGTCCGGCGGTGCCTGGACGTCTTCGCCCTCATGCTGGACGACTTCGGCTTCGACGCCGACCGGCCCATGACCGGGTTGGAGATCGAGCTGAACCTGGTCGACCCGGTCGCGGAACCGGCCATGCGCAACGACCAGATCCTCGTCGACATCGCCGACCCGCTCTTCCAGACCGAGTTGGGCCAGTTCAACCTGGAGCTGAACGCGCTGCCCCGGCTGATCGAGGGGGCCGGCTTCGGCGACTACGAGCGGGACCTGCGCAGCAGCCTGTCCCGGGCCGACGAACGGGCCGCCAAGTCGGACGCCAAGATCGTCCTGGTCGGCATCCTGCCCACCCTCACCGAGCGCCACCTGGTCGCGGACAACCTCTCCACCAACGAGCGCTACCGGGTGCTCAACGACCAGATCGTCGGCGCCCGGGGCGAGGACATTGAACTGGACATCCGGGGCGTCGAGCGGTTGCAGACCCACACCGACTCGATCGCCCCCGAGGCGGCCTGCACGAGTCTCCAGTTCCACCTCCAGGTCGCCCCGGACAGCTTCGCCGACTACTGGAACGCCTCGCAGGCGATCGCCGCCGTGCAGGTGGCCGTCGGCGCCAACTCGCCCTTTCTCTACGGCCGGCAGCTCTGGGCGGAGACCCGGATCGCCCTGTTCCAGCAGGCCACCGACACCCGTCCGGACGAGCTCAAGGCGCAGGGCGTACGCCCGCGGGTGTGGTTCGGGGAACGGTGGATCACCTCGATCTTCGACCTCTTCGAGGAGAACGTCCGCTACTTCCCGCCGCTCCTGCCGATCTGCGAGGACGAGGACCCGGTCGAGGTGCTGCACGCCGGTGGCGTCCCCGAGTTGGGCGAGCTGCGCCTGCACAACGGCACCGTCTACCGGTGGAACCGGCCGGTCTACGACATCATGAACGGCCGCCCGCACCTGCGGGTGGAGAACCGGGTGCTGCCGGCCGGGCCGACCGTGGTCGACATGCTCGCCAACGCCGCCTTCTACTTCGGGCTGGCCCGGGCCCTCGCCGAGTCGGACCGCCCGATCTGGAGCCAGCTCACCTTCAGCTCCGCCGAGGAGAACTTCCACGCCGCCGCCCGGCGCGGCATGGACGCCGTCCTGCACTGGCCCCGCCTCGGCGAGGTGCCGGTGGCCAAGCTGGTCCTCGACACGCTGCTGCCGAAGGCGGCCAGCGGGCTGGACCGGTTCGGGGTCGCACCGGCCGAGCGGGACCGGCTGCTCGGCATCATCGAGCAGCGCTGCCGTACCGGCCGCAACGGTGCGGTCTGGCAGACAGAGGCGGTCTGGGCGGCGGAGCGGCACCGGGGCATGGACCGCGACGCCGCGCTGCACCACATGGTGCTGCGCTACGCGGAGCTCCAGCGCAGCAACGAGCCCGTGCACACCTGGCCGGTCGACTGACCGGGCCGGGTCCGGCGCGGTGACCGGCGGCTCGTAGCCGACCACGGCCAGGCGCGCCCACCTCAGGCCGCAGCGGTGGCGACGGGGCCCGCTGACCGCCCCGGCGGGCAACCGGGACCCGCCGAGCGGTCAGCGGGTACGCCGGCCG
>NZ_JAMOKF010000338.1 GCF_023656545.1 Micromonospora phytophila
CTCGGGGGCCGGGGCCGCCGGGCGCTCGGCCGGTGGGGTCGCCCGGGAGGTGACCGGCACGCGGGCGACGCCGACCACGATCGACGGGGCGAGCAGGTCCACGACGTGCGCGGGGAGGTCGGGGCGGACCGCGGGCCAGGGAGTGTCGTCGACCGACCAGTAGGAGTCGCCGGGGCGTGGGGTCACCCCCTCCCGGATCGGCGGAACGTCACCGGACGCGCGGTGCTTGGCCATCGGGATGCCTCCACGAGCTGCGGGGTGCGGCCCTGCGGGTCGCTGCGGCGGACATCGAGAAGAACGAGTCCGCCCGCCCTCCGGTGACGCCACGGCCCGCCGAAAGCCGCGCGATGACCGGGAGCCGCCGGTGGCACGGAAGCCGCCGGTGGCACGGGAGCCGCCGGTGGCGCGGGATGCTGCGGGCACCGACGCGGCGGGGCCCCTCGCGGCACCCGGGGTGTCGTCGAGAGGGCCCCGCCGGTGGATCAGTCGAAGATGGGGCCGAGGTCGCGGGAGCGCTTCAGCTCGTAGAAGCCGGGAGTGCCGGCGACCAGCAGGACGCCGTCCCAGAGCCGGCCGGCCGCCTCGCCCTTCGGCGCCGGCGTGATCACCGGGCCGAAGAAGGCCACCTTGTCGCCGTCGGGGCCGGGAGCGTGGATCACCGGGGTGCCCACGTCGGTGCCGACCGGCCGCATGCCCGCCTCGTGGCTGGCCCGCAGCGCCTCGTCGTACGCGGTGGACTCGGCGGCGTCGGCGAGCGCCGGGTCCAGTCCGACCTCGCCCAGCGCCCCGACCAGCATCTCCCGGCCGAGCGGCTCCTGGCCGAGGTGGATGCGGGTGCCCATCGCGGTGTAGAGCTTCGCCAACACCTCCGGGCCGTGCGCCTGCTCGACGGCGATGCAGACCCGCACCGGGCCCCAGCCGCTCTTCATCAGTTCCTGGTACTGCTCCGGCAGGTCCCGGCCCTCGTTGAGCACGGACAGGCTCATCACATGGAAGCTGATGTCCACGGGCCGGACCTTCTCGACCTCCAGCAGCCATCGGGACGTGATCCACGCCCACGGGCACAGCGGGTCGAACCACATGTCCACGGCGACACGTTCGGTCACGGTGAGATCCCTTCACGACGGGTGCGCCGGTGAGCCCGGCGCCTCCCCCGATCTTCACCCCGGGCGGCATCGACCGGTACCGGAATGAGAGCGTGACCTCGCCCACCGCGAGGTGCCGGTGCATGGAAGACTCGATTCCGGCCGGCCGTCACGAGCGGCGGCGGACGGCGCCGTCGGGGCGTGGGCCGAGAGTGGGATGGAGACGAACAGTGCCGGGAGTGCGCAACCTGACGCAGGTCGAGGCGACCGAGCGGGCCCGCCTGCTCGACGTGACCGGGTACGACATCAGTCTGGACCTGTCGAGCGCGGTCCGGGCGGCCGAGAGTCGGACCTTCCGGTCGACCACCGAGGTCCGCTTCCGGTGCACCGAGCCGGGTGCCAGCACCTTCATCGAGGTGGCGGCAGACTCGGTGCGGTCCGCCACGCTGAACGGCGCCCCCGTGGACCTCGGCGACTGGTCGGCGGAGAAGGGCCTGGCCCTGTCCGGGCTGGACGCGGAGAACACGCTGGTGGTCGACGCGGACTTCGCGTACTCCAACAGCGGCCAGGGGTTGCACCGCACGGTCGACCCGGTGGACGGGGAGACGTACCTCTACAGCCAGTTCGAGACGGCCGACGCGCAGAAGGTCTTCGCCTGCTTCGACCAGCCCGACCTGAAGAGCGTCTACACCTGGCACGCGACCGTTCCGGCGCACTGGCGGGTGGTCTCCAACATGCCGGTGGAGCGCGAGGAGCCGGCCGGTGAGGACACCAGGACCGTCCACTTCGTCGAGTCCGCCCGGATGAGCACCTACATCACCGCCCTCTGCGCCGGGCCGTACCACGAGGTGCGGGACAGTCACGACGGCATCGACCTGGGCGTGTTCTGTCGGGCCTCGATGGCGCGGTACCTCGACTCCGACGACCTGTTCCTGATCACCAAGCAGGGCTTCGACTTCTTCCACGAGAAGTTCGGCGTGCGCTACCCGCTGCCCAAGTACGACCAGCTCTGGGTGCCCGACTTCAACGCCGGCGCGATGGAGAACTTCGGCTGCGTCACGCACGCCGAGGCGCACTACATCTTCCGCTCGCAGGTCACCGACTTCGAGTACGAGCAGCGGGCCAACACGATCCTGCACGAGCTGGCGCACATGTGGTTCGGTGACCTGGTCACCATGCGCTGGTGGAACGACCTGTGGCTCAACGAGTCGTTCGCCGAGTGGGCCAGCCACTGGTGCAACACCCACGCCACCCGGTTCACCGAGGCGTGGACGACCTTCCTGTCCATCCGCAAGAACTGGGGCTACCGGCAGGACCAGCTCTCCTCCACCCACCCGGTCTACACGGAGATGCCGGACCTGGAGGCCGTCGAGGTCAACTTCGACGGCATCACGTACGCCAAGGGCGCCAGCGTGCTCAAGCAGCTGGTCGCGTACGTGGGTGAGGAGCCGTTCGTGGCCGGGCTGCGGGCCTACTTCGGCAAGCACGCCTGGGGCAACGCCACCTTCGAGGACCTGCTCTCCGAGCTGGAGGCCGCCTCCGGCCGGGAGCTGCGCAAGTTCGCCGCCCAGTGGCTGGAGACCGCCCAGGTCAACACGCTGCGGCCGGAGGTGACGATCGGCTCCGACGGCGCCTACCAGCGGGTCGTGGTCCGCCAGGAGGCGCCGGCCGGGCACCCGACGCTGCGTACCCACCGGATCGGGGTCGGGCTCTACGACCTCACCGACGGCCGGCTGGTCCGCCGGCAGCGGGTCGAGGTCGACGTCACCGGCGAGCTGACCGAGCTGGCCGAGCTGACCGGCGTGCCGGCGGCCGACGTGCTGCTGCTCAACGACGACGACCTCACCTACACGAAGCTGCGGCTGGACGAGCGGTCCATGTCCACCGTCGTGCAGCACATCGCCGGCTTCGAGTCGTCGCTGGCCCGGGCGCTCTGCTGGACCGCGGCCTGGGACATGGTCCGCGACGCGGAGCTCTCCGCCCGCGACTACGTGGCGCTGGTGCTGGCCGGGCTGCCCGCCGAGACCGACATCAACCTGGTCACCGCCACCCTGCGGCAGGCCGCCAGCACGCTCACCTTCTACGCCGACCCGGCCTGGGCGCCGACCGGCTGGGGCGAGCTGGCCCGCACGGCGAGGACCGCCGTCGCGGCCGCCGAGCCGGGCAGCGGTTTCCAGCTCGCCTGGGCCCGCGCGTACACCTCGGCGGCCCGCTCCGCCGAGGACCTGGCCGCGCTGCGCGGCTGGCTGAACGGCACCGGCGTGCCGGCCGGGCTGACCATCGACACCGAGCTGCGCTGGGCGGTGCTCGACGCGCTGGTCGCCAACGGTGCGGCCGGGCCCGCCGAGATCGAGGCCGAGCTGGCCACGGACCGGACGGCAAGCGGCGAGCGGGAGGCCGCGTACGCGCACGCGCTGGTGCCGACGGTGCAGAACAAGGCGGCCGTCTGGGCCGAGCTGACCGGCCCGGAGTCGCTGCCGAACTGGCGGAACCGGGCGCTGCTGCAGGGCCTCACCCACCCGGCGCAGACCGAGCTGGCCGCGCCCTACCGGGAGCGGTACTTCGCCACGGTGGCGCAGGTCTGGGCCAGCCGGGACAGCGAGCCGGCGCAGGAGTTCGCGCAGCTGGCGTACCCGGCGTACCTGGTGGAGGACGAGACGGTGGCGGCGACCGACGCGTGGCTGGCCGGCGAGGGCCACCCGGGGCCGCTGCGCCGGCTGGTCGCCGAGGGCCGCGACGGCGTCGTCCGCGCCCTCGCCGCCCGCGCCAGGGACGCCCGGAGCGCCTGAGCAGGAGCACGCGGCCCGGGGCCGGTGTGGGTGGCAGCCCACGCCGGCCGCGGACCGAGGCCGCCATTGCGCACTACTGGCGGGTGGAGCGGGGGACTTCGGGCCCGTCGTCCACCGCTACGAACGCGGCACGGGTGACCACTAAGAACTGCTCGGTACGGTCGGGCCGGACGATCCGGTGCGGGTCGACGGGCCCTGTCCGGTGACGCTCGACCCGAGCGCCCGGCCGCGCTGATCGAACGCCGGAAACACCGACACCCGGCCCGCCGAGGCGGACCGGGTGTCGTCGTACGGGAGCGGGGTCAGCCCTTGCCGGCGTGGCTGGCGAGCTGGTCGAGGCCGTTGATGATGCCGCCGGCCAGGTCGCCGCCGCCGAACGCCGCCACCATGGAGAGCGCGGCGAGCCGGGCGTACGTATCAGGGATGCGCTTGCGGGCGTGCCGACCCGTGATGATCTCCAGCTGGCGCTGGTTGGGCGACACCGCGATCAGCACCGACTTGTCGGGCTCGGCGAGCTGGCGGTGCAGCCGCTCGGCGTGCTGCCGGATCGGCTCGTCGAGACCACCGACGAAGACCGAGAAGACCAGGCCGGTGCCCTGGTCGGCCAGGCGCAGCGCCTCGTCGATGCGCAGCAGCTGGCGGGTCGAGAACGGCCCGTCCAGCACGTCGGGCGGGGTACCCGTCCCGCTCTGCTTCTCACCAACGGTCACTTGCGCCTCCGGTTCCACCGGCCGGCGCCTCGATGCCGGCCTGCTCCTGCTTGCGGCCGGTCAGCGCCGGCGCCTGCGCGCCCGCCGCCAGCGCGGTGCCGGCCGAGTCGGCCAGCTGCTCCGGGCGGCCCAGGAACCAGACCGGAGTGAAGTCGAAGGGCCGGCCCGGCCGGTAGCGCTTGGCACCGCCACCACCGCCGCCGCGGCTACCGGCGTACGCCAGGCCGGCGATCACCAGCACCGCGGCCGCCGGGATGCCGACGAAGACCAGCAACGTCTCGGTTACAGACAATCCGAACGCCCCCAGGCGGAAGAAGAGACCTCGGTCGACCGGGTCGGGTGGACGATCATTCCGCCGACCGCCCGACTCCGCTGCCATTCACGTTAGCGGAGCCCACGGCCCGCCAGATTGCGGGGTGGCGATCCCATCCGCCACTGGAGTGCTCCAGTTGCGCAGCGGCGGCGATCAACCTCGCGTCGTCGCCGTACCGGCCGGAGAGCAGCACCCCGACGGGCAGCCCCTCGGCGGTGACGCCGACCGGCAGCGACACGGACGGATCGCCGGTGACGTTGAAGATGGCGCAGTACGGCGAAAAGCGGCGTTGCCGGTCGAAATCCTCCGCCGGGTCGCCGCCGGAGGCGAACCAGCCCACGGGCGCCTGCGGCGCGGCGAGGGTCGGGCAGAGCAGCAGGTCGCAGCCGGCGGTGCGGCGGACGCCGAGGCGTACCTGCCCCTGGAGTTCGCCGAGCGTGGCGGTGAGGGTGCCGGCGGAGAGCTCCGCGCCCCTGGCCCGCAGCAGCCGGGTCAGCGGCAGCAGCTCGCTCTCCCGCTCCAGCGGCACCGGGGCGAGCGCCAGCACGTACCAGACGATCTCGAACAGCGGCCAGGCCGCCGGACCGAGCGGCGGCGGCACCTCGACCACCTCGTGGCCGGCGGCGGTGAGCAGCGCGGCGGCCCGGTCCACGGCGGCGACGCAGTCGGGATGGACCGGCTCGTCGGCGAGCATCGGGGCGGTGAACCGCCCGACGCGCAGCCGCCCCGGCGCGGCCT
>NZ_JAMOKF010000339.1 GCF_023656545.1 Micromonospora phytophila
GGCGTGCCCGGGTGCGACGGTCGGGACCAGTCACCGGGCGGTGGCGGCGCGGGGTGGCCGCAGTGCGGCGGGTGGGAACCGTGGGGCGAACCGGGCTCCGGCTGCCCGGACCAGGGATCGGCCGGCGGTGAGGACATCAGATCAGCTCCAGGCGAGGATGAGAACAGGTGATGGTAGCCAGCGGACCGCCTGCCCCGCTGCCCCGTCCCGCCGGGCCGCCAGCCGGCGGAATGCAGATCGCGGTGGCCGGCGACTCCCTCGTGGAGAGTGCCGACCACCGCGATCGTGGGGGAGCAGGGGTGGATCAGGCGCGCAGGCTGGCGACCCCGCGCGGCAGGAACCGCCGGCCGGTGATCCGCTCGGAGGTGCCGGTCCGGTCCAGGTACGGCGTGACGCCGCCCAGGTGGAACGGCCAGCCGGCGCCGAGGATCATGCACAGGTCGATGTCCTGCGCCTCGGCGACGACGCCCTCGTCGAGCATCAGCCGGATCTCCTGCGCCAGCGCGTCGAGCGCGTTCTGGCGTACCTGCTCGGCGGTGAGCGGCTGGTCGCCGACCACGAGCAGCTTGGCCACGTCCTCGTCGATCCGGTCGTCGACGACGATCGGCTGACCGGAGTCGGCGATCCGCTTGAGGTTCTCGCTGACGGAGAAGCGGTCCGGGAACGCGGTGTGCAGGGTGCCACCGACGTGGTACGCCACGGCCGGCCCGACCAGCTGGAGCAGGGCGAGCGGGCGCATCGGCAGGCCCAGCGGGTCCAGCGCGCTGTTCGCCACGTCCAGCGGGGTGCCCGCGTCGACGGCGGCGAAGACCGTGCCGAGGAAGCGGGTCAGCAGCCGGTTGACCACGAACGCCGGGGCGTCGGAGACCAGCACCGAGGACTTCCGCAGCTGCTTGCCGACCGCGAACGCGGTGGCCAGCGTGGCGTCGTCGGTCCGCTCGCCCCGGACGATCTCCAGCAGCGGCAGCACCGCCACGGGGTTGAAGAAGTGGAAGCCGACCACCCGCTCCGGGTGCTCCAGCTCCTCGGCCATCGCGCTGATCGACAGGCTGGACGTGTTCGTCGCGAGCACGGCCTCCGGCTTGACGATCTTCTCCAGCTCGGCCCAGACCTGCTTCTTGACGCCCAGGTCCTCGAAGACCGCCTCGATGACGAAGTCGGCGTCGGCGAAGACGCCCTTGTCGACCGAGCCGCTGACCAGGCCGTACAGCTTGGCGGCGGTGCCCTTGTCCATCCGGCCCTTGCTGACGGCCTTCTCGATCTGGGTGTGCACGTAGCCGACGCCCTTGTCCACCCGGGACTGGTCCAGGTCGGTCATGACGACCGGCACCTGGAGGCGGCGGGCGAAGAGCAGCGCGAGCTGGCTGGCCATCAGGCCGGCGCCCACGATGCCCACCTTGGTGACCGGGCGGGCCAGGCCCTTGTCCGGCGCGCCGGCCGGCCGCTTGGCCCGCCGCTGCACCAGGTCGAAGGCGTAGAGGCCGCTGCGCAGCTCCTCGGAGAAGACCAGGTCCGCCAGGGCCTCGTCCTCGGCGGCGGTGCCGGTGGCGAAGTCGGCGTCCTTCGCCGTCTCCAGCAGGTCCAGCGCCTTGTACGCGGCCGGGACCGCGCCGTGCAGCCGCTGGTCGAGGGTCTGCCGGGCGAAGTAGAGCACGCCCGCCCACATGTCCCGGTCGACCTCGGGCCGGGTCACGGTGACCTCACCGCGCACCACGCCGGCGGCCCACTCCAGGGATCGCTCCAGGAAGTCGGCCGGCTCCAGCAGCACGTCCGCGATGCCCATCTCGGCGGCCTGCTTCGGCTTGAGCATCTTGTTCTGCATCAGCGGGTTCTGGATGATCACCTGGGTCGCCGCCGGAATGCCGATCAGGTTCGGCAGCAGCTGCGTGCCGCCCCAGCCGGGGACCAGGCCGAGGGAGACCTCGGGCAGGGCCAGCGCCGCCGCGCCACCGGAGAGGGTCCGGTAGTGGCAGTGCAGGGCCAGCTCCAGGCCACCGCCCATCGCCGCACCGTTGACGAAGGCGAAGGTCGGGATCTCACTGTCCTTGAGCCGGGCGAAGACCCGGTGGCCGAGCCGGCCGATCTCCAGCGCCTGCGCCCGGTCGGCCAGCGCCGGCAGGCCGACGATGTCGGCGCCGACGCAGAAGATGTACGGCTTGCCGGTGACCGCGATGAACGCCGGGTTCGCCGCGAGGGCGGCGGTGATCGCCTCGTCGAGGCTGGTCAGGCCGGCCGGGCCGAACGTGTTCGGCTTGGTGTGGTCGAAGCCGTTGTCCAGGGTGATCAGGGCGGCGGGACGGTCCAGCCCCGGTACGTTCACCGGGCGCAGCAGCGCCCGGGTGACGACCTCGTTCGGTGCGGTGAGCGCGCTCACTTGTTGCCACCCTCCCAGTGCGGGTTCTCCCAGATCACGGTGCCGCCCATGCCGATGCCGATGCACATGGCGGTGAGGCCGTAGCGGACCTCGGGGTGCTCGGCGAACTGCCGGGCGAGCTGGGTCATCAGCCGCACGCCCGAGGAGGCGAGCGGGTGCCCGATGGCGATCGCGCCGCCCCACTGGTTGACCCGGGGGTCGTCGTCGGCGATGCCGAAGTGGTCGAGGAAGGCGAGCACCTGCACGGCGAACGCCTCGTTGAGCTCGAACAGGCCGATGTCGTCGATGCTCAGGCCGGCGATGCGCAGCGCCTTCTCCGTCGACGGGATCGGGCCGATGCCCATGACCTCGGGCTCGACACCGACGAAGCCGAACGACACCAGCCGCATGGCGACCGGCAGGCCCAGCTCCCGGGCGACGTCCTCGGAGGCGAGCAGGCTGGCGGTGGCGCCATCGTTCAGGCCGGCCGCGTTGCCCGCGGTGACCCTGCCGTGCGGGCGGAACGGGGTCTTCAGGGTGCCGAGCTTCTCCAGCGAGGTGTCCCGGGGAGCCTCGTCGACGGTGGCCAGGCCCCAGCCGTTCTCGTCGTCGCGGATGGCCACCGGCACCAGGTCGTCCTGGAGCTTGCCGTTGGCGTACGCCTTGGCGGTCTTCTGCTGCGAGGCGAGCCCGAACGCGTCGGTGCGGGCCTTGGTGATGTGCGGGACCCGGTCGTGCAGGTTCTCCGCGGTCGCCCCCATGACCAGCGCGGACGGGTCGACAAGCTTCTCCGCGATGATCCGCGGGTTGGGGTCGACGCCCTCGCCCATCGGGTGGCGGCCCATGTGCTCGACGCCGCCGGCGATGGCGATGTCGTAGGCGCCCATGGCGATGCCGCTGGCGACGGTGGTCACCGCGGTCATCGCGCCGGCGCACATCCGGTCGATGGCGAAGCCGGGAACGGTCTTGGGCAGGCCGGCCAGCAGGGCGGCGGTGCGGCCGATGGTGAGGCCCTGGTCGCCGATCTGCGTGGTGGCGGCGATGGCGACCTCTTCGACCCGCTCGGGCGGCAGCTGCGGGTTACGGCGCAGCAGTTCGCGGATGCAGCGGATCACCAGGTCGTCGGCGCGGGTGTTGGCGTACATGCCACCCGCCTTGCCGAACGGGGTGCGGACGCCGTCGACGAAGACGACATCGCGGACTTCACGGGGCACTTGAGCCTCCTTTTCGACCATGATTCGGCCTCTGCGCCGACAGGCGGCACTACGGATCGAATGAAGGTCGCCGGCACGGGCGTGTTCCCCCGGATGCTACTCGTCAGTAACCATCGCCGGCACCCACCCCCGTGTGGCCCACCCCACACCCCGCCACCGCGCACGCCGCCGCACCCCAAAGGCGTTGATCAAGAAAGCTTGCGTCCCGGGAACGGCCAGCAGTGGACGCAAACCTCTTGATCAACGCCCGGCGCGGAGGCGCGAGAGGTCAGGGGGTGGGGGGTGGATCGGTGAGGGCCTCGGTGAGGTCGGGCAGGAGGAGGGCGATCTGCCACTCGCGGGCGTTGAAGCCGCGCAGGGTCTCCGCCACGCTCTCCTCGTCGACCTCCTCCGGGGGGACCCAGGCCAGGCGGCGGACCGAGTCGGGGGTGATCAGGTTCTCCGGCGGCAGGTTGTGCTCGGTGGCGATCCGGACCACCACCTCACGGCAGCGGGCCAGCCGGGCCGCCGCGACCGGATCCCGCTCGGCCCAGCGGTGCGGCGGCGGTGGACCCTCGACGGCCGGCGCCACCGGCAGCGCGTCGTCGGGCAGCTGCCGGGCGTCGTCCAGCGCCGCCAGCCAGGTGCGGGCCAGCCGGCGTACCGACCGGCCACCGAAGCCGGGCAGCGTGAGCAGCGTCTTCTCGTCCTTCGGGTCCAGCTCCGCCGCGGCGACGATGGCCGAGTCCGGCAGCACCCGCCCCGGGGCGGCGTCCCGCCGGGCGGCGATTTGGTCCCGGGCGTACCAGAGGGACCGGACCCTCGCCTGGGCCCGCGCCCCGCGCACCCGGTGGATGCCGGAGGTGCGGCGCCACGGCTCGGCGCGGACCCTCGGCGGCCGGGCGCCGGTGCGGACCAGCGCGGCGAACTCCTCCGCCGCCCACTCCGACTTGCCCTGCCGGGTCAGCTCCTCGTCGAGGGCGTCGCGCAGGTCGGTCAGCATTTCCACGTCCAGTGCGGCGTAGGTCAGCCAAGACTCCGGCAGCGGACGGCTCGACCAGTCGGCCGCCGAGTGGTGCTTCTCCAGGCTGAACCCGAGCAGCTGCTCGGTCAGCGCGGCCAGGCCGACCCGCTCGAACCCGGCCAGCCGGGCGGCCAGTTCGGTGTCGAAGAGCCGGCGCGGGCGCAGCCCGAGCTCGGCCAGGCAGGGCAGATCCTGGCTGGCCGCGTGGAGCACCCACTCCGCCTCGCCGATCACCTTGTCGAGGGCGGTCAGGTCGGGCAGCGGCAAGGGGTCGATCAGCGCCGTGCCGGCGCCGGCCCGGCGCAGCTGTACCAGGTAGGCGCGTTGGCTGTAGCGGTAGCCCGAGGCGCGCTCCGCGTCCAGGGCGACGGGGCCGGTGCCGTCGGCGAAGCGGGCCAGGACCTCGTCGAGCTCGCGCGGCGTGGCCACCGGTTGGGGTGTGCCCTCGCGCGGGGCGATCAGCGGCACGGGCCCGTCGGCGGTCGGTTCGGTCCCCGCGTCCTCCGGCTCCGGCTGGGCCGACGACGGGTGGTTCGCTTGGTTTCCCGTACGGCTTTCGGCGGCCCGACGGCGCAGGGGTGGTTCGTCGGTCACCTGACAACCCTAGTGCGCGACCCGATCCCACGGGTGCAGCCGGTCCGGTGCGTGTCGGTCGGATGGCCGGCGGGTGTCCTGCGCGGAGCCGGACAACGGGGGAGACAAAGCCCGTTCGCGCAGGTAGGTTCCATCGAGCCGTTGCGCCGGTGCAGCATCATCGGGCCCGGCGGCACAGCGTCTACGGGGAGGACGTGGCGATCATGACTGCTGGCTACGGGTCGGCGGACCCGGCTCCGACGGAGGGCGGGTTCCCGCCGGGGGCGGCCCGGCCCGGGCCGTTGCCACCCCGGATCGAGCCGTCCCGGTCGTCCGCGCCGGCGTACCCCCCGCCGGGCGTCACCGGACAGCCGCCGGCCGCCGCGCCGCCCCAGGCCGCCTGGTCCCCGCCGCCGCAGTCCGGCCCGTGGG
>NZ_JAMOKF010000340.1 GCF_023656545.1 Micromonospora phytophila
CACGCGGCTCAGGCGCCGGGGCGGTGCGGCACGACGGCGGCCGGGTCGCCCCGTTCGATCAGCGCGGCGATCTCGGCGGCGCGCAGCCCGCGCAGCGCCAGCACCCGGGCGCCCCAGCGGTGCAGCCGGCACGGGTGCGGGCTGGCGTCGTTGCGGCAGACCGTCCCGCCGGACCAGCGCCGGGGCGCGTGCACCACTACCGCCCGCACGGCGAACTGGGCGTCCTCGACGGTGACGTACGGCGGCAGCGGGATGTCCCGGAGCACCTCCCCGGACGACTCTCCGCCGCCACGCGGGGCGGACGGGCGGACGATGCGGGTGGTGGTGCTGCTCATCGGCGGGGCCTCCACTGAGGATGGTCGGGCGCGGACAGCAGAAAGCTACGGCAGGATCGACGCAGCGCGACGGACAAACTGTCCCGCCGGTTCAGCGGGCACCGGCTCGCGCCCACGGTCGGGCGGCCGGGTTCAGACGCGTTCGAGCACGACGACCGGGATCTCCCGGTCGGTCCTCGTCTGGTAGTCGTCGTAGGCCGGCCAGATGGCGGTCATCGTGGACCACATCCGGGGCTTCTCCTCGGCCGTGGCGGTCCGGGCCCGGGCGGTGAACACCTCGGCGCCCACCTGCACCTCGACCTGCGGCTCGTCGAGGAGGTTGAGGTACCAGGCGGGGTGCTTCGGGTCACCGCCCTGCGAGGCGACCACCAGGTAGGCGTCGCCGTCGCGGCCGTAGATGAGCGCGGTGCGTCGCAGCTGGCCGCTGCGCCGGCCCCGGGTGGTCAGCAGCAGGGTGAAGACCCCGGGCCGCCACTCGTGCCCCTCGGCGCCGCCGGTCTCGACGTACCGTCGGATGTGGTCCGCCACCCAGCCCGCGGGGCTGTCCAGCACCTGCTCGCCCGATGTCATCGGCCCTCCCGGTTCGTCCGATCGTCGCGACCACGCTACTCCCGGCCGGGGCCGGCCACCCGGTGAACCGGCTGCGACCGCGACCCACGACGAGCACCGCCGCCGGCCCGCGACCGTGCCGCCGAGGCCTCAGCGCAGCGCGACCGCCTGGACGCCGACGCTGCCGCAGTCGTCGCTGAAGGCCTCCTCCACCGTCCAGGTCAGCACCAACCGGGTCCCCTTCGGCGCCTGGAAGCGGACGGTGAACTCGGTGGACCTGCTGGTGTGCGGATCCTCGACCCGCAGCGTCCTGGTCGGGCCGCCGCCGGAGAGGCGGGCGTCCAGCCGCCCCCGGGCCATCCACACCCCCGCGTAGAGGCGGACCGTACGCGGCTCGCCGCTGCCGACGACGGCGAGCGCGAAACCGCTGCCGGCGCCGCAGGTGTAGACCCCGTGGGCGGAGCCGCTCACCGACTCCACCGGTGCGCCGTCGCGCCAACCGAAGGTCTCCTGGTTGTCGTCCCAGCCGCCGCGGGTGCCGGCGCCGCCCTCGTCCCGGATCTCGCCGGAGCCGCCGCGTTTGCGGACCGTGGAGTCACCACCGCGCAGTCCCCAGTGGACCCAGTCCCGGGTGCCCACGGCGGTCAGGTCCACCGCGGCCGGCACCTCGGCCGTGCTGACGGTGAGCAGCGGACGCACCGGCGGAGCGGCGGGCGTCGGGGACACGGACGGGGAGGGCGACGCACTCGGCGGGCGCTGTCGGGGCTGAAGGCCCGGGGTGGCCTGGCCGACGCCCGGGTCGCGCCCCTCGGTGCCGGGGAACCCGCTCGGCCGACCCACCCCGGCGGGGACGCCGCCGTCGGTCTCCTCGTCCGGCCCCGGTTCGGCGGAGTTGAGATAGGACGCGAGAGCGACCAGGCAGGCCAGCACGGTCAACCCTTCGACCATCCAACGGCGACGCTGCCGGGCCCGGCCCAGTTGCCGCAGCGCGCCGCGGGTCTGCCCCGGTTGCGGGACGGTCGACCGGTGCCGGGCGGGTGTGGCGGCCGGCTGGTCGCCGGTCCGCCGGCCGTGACGTGACGCCCGGCTGCCCGCCCGCGTGAGGTCTTCCTCCGCCACCGACCCTCCACTCCCCACCGACCGTCCGGCCGTCGAGCGCGACTCCCGCTGATGAGCGATTCACGTTTTCACCGGCCCGACGTCCACGCCAGATCGACCGGCCGGACGTTTCCAGTTCGTTACCGGACGGTACCGGACATCGACCCGTACGGCGGTTGCGGACGGGGGCGGAAGTGCTCAGGTAGGCAGCACGTCGGCGCGGGCCAACCAGGCCAGCGCCCTCTTCGCGGCCAGGTTGAGCAGGACGTACGACCTCAGCGGAGCTCGAACCCGAGGGCCTGGGCGATCACCACGGCCTGCTCGGCGTCGATGACCGCACCAACCCGCTCCACCACCATCGGGTCGAGCGCGGTCAGGTCGCTGCCCCGCAGGTCCGCCCCGGTCAGCCGGGCACTGTGCAGTTGGGCGGCGGAGAGGTCGACGCCGGTGACGGTCGCGCCGGTCAGGTTGGCCCCGGTCAGGTCGACCTCCCGCATCCGCACGCCGGTGATCCGGACCCCGCGCAGGTCGGCCCCCGGCAGCGCGACGAAGGACCAGTCGCCGCCGTCGACGGTGAGCGGTCGCAGGTCGCACTGGGCGAAGGTGCTGCCGACCAGCTTGCAGCCGGTGAACTCGGCCTCGAAGAAGTTGCACCGCTTGAAGACGCACCGGGTGAAGGCGGAGTCGGTGTGCCGGGAGGCGTTGAACCGGACGTTGCCGAAGGTGCACCCGGTGAAGACCGCGCCCCGGGTGACCGCCTCGGTGAGGTCGACGTGGAAGAACTCGCAGCCGACGAAGTGCCGGTCGACCAACTCCTCGCCGTACCAGTCGTCGTGGCGGAAGGTGGTGTCCTCGGTCAGCTCCGGCATCCGGCCAGGCTAGTGGCCGCCATCGACAACCCGACCCCTTCCGGCCCTGACGTACCGGCGGGTAGGTTCGGCGACGTGACTGTGGCCCGCAGCATCGACCCGGACCAGATCGGCTTCGACCCCGCGCGGCTGGCGCGGATCGACGAGCACTTCGGCAGGTACGTCGACGACGGCCGGCTGCCCGGCTGGCAGGTGGTCGTCACCCGCCGCGGCGAGGTCGCGCACGCCTCGACGTACGGGCTGCGCGACGTCGAGCAGGGCGTGCCCGTCGGGGCGGACACCCTGTGGCGGATCTACTCGATGACCAAACCGGTCACCTCCGTCGCCGCGATGATGCTCTGGGAGGAGGGCCGGTTCGAGCTGACCGACCCGATCAGCCGCTGGCTGCCGGAGTTCGCGGACCTGCGGGTCTACGCCAAGGGCTCGGCCCTCAAGCCGTACACGGTGCCGGCGCTCGAACCGATCCGGGTCTGGCACCTGCTCACCCACACCGCCGGGCTGACCTACGGATTCATGCAGACCTCGGTGGTCGACGGCCTCTACCGGGCCGCCGGCTACGACCTCTACCCGCCGGCGGACGTCGACCTGAACACCGCCTGCGCCGCCTTCGGCGAGCTGCCGCTGCTGTTCCAGCCCGGCACGGCCTGGGGCTACTCGGTCGCCACCGACGTGCTCGGCCGGCTCGTCGAGGTGGTCTCCGGGCAGAGCATCGACGCCTTCTTCGCCGACCGGATCTTCGGCCCGCTCGGCATGACGGACACCCACTGGTGGGCCGAGGGCAACGCCGCCGACCGGCTCGCCGCGCTCTACGCGCCGGACCCGCGCACCGGCCGGGCGTTCCGCTACGACAAGCTGGGCGCCCTGGCGTACCAGAAGCCGGCCCTGCTCTCCGGCGGCGGCGGCCTGCTCTCCACCGCCGCGGACTACCACCGCTTCACCCAACTGCTGCTGCGCGGCGGCGAGCTGGACGGGGTACGCCTGCTCGCGCCGCGCACGGTGCGCTTCATGACCCGCAACCACCTGCCCGGCGGGCAGGACCTTCAGACCCTCTCCACCGGCGGCTTCGCCGAGACCACCCTGGAGGGGATCGGCTTCGGGCTCGGCTTCGCCGTCGTCGACGACCCGATCCCCAGCCGGGTGCCGAGCAGCGTCGGCGAGTACTACTGGGGCGGGGTGGCGAGCACCGCGTTCTGGGTGGACCCGGCGGAGGAGATCACCGCGCTCTTCTTCACCCAGCTGATGCCGTCGAGCACCTGGCCCCTCCGCTCGCAGCTGCGCCAACTGGTCTACTCCGCCCTGCTCGACTGACCCGGTCGGGATCGCCGTTCCGCCGCCGGGCGGCGGGCCCGGTCAATAGCCTGGGGACGTGAGCAACATCGTCGTGTTCGGCGCGGGCGGGACTGCGGGCTCCCGGGTCACCACGGAGGCGTTCAACCGGGGGCACCGGGTGACCGCGGCGGTCCGCCGGCCGGCGGCCACCTCGTACCTGCCGGCGGGGGTCAGCCTGGTCACCGCCGACGCCACCAGCGGGCAGCGCGTGCGGGAGCTGGCGCCGGACGCCGACGCCATGGTGGTGACGATCGGCGGCGGTGAGCGCGGGCTCTGGCTGAACGCGGCCCGCACCCTGGTCGGCACACTGCGCGGCATGCCGGCCGCGCCCCGGATCATCCACGTGGGTGGCGGGGCGACCCTGCTCACCCCCAAGGGCACCCGGTTCCTCGACGAGCCGGACTTCCCCGAGGAGTACCGCGACGCGGCGCAGGGCCAGGCCGACGCCCTCGACTTCTACCGCTCCTCGGCCGACGGGGTGAGCTGGACGTACGTCTGTCCGCCGCCGCTGGAGTTCCATCCGGGCGAGCGCACCGGGACGTACCGCACGGGCACCGACCAACCGGTCACCGACCACGAGGGGCGCTCGGTGCTCAGCTACGAGGACCTGGCGGTGGCGGTCGTCGATGAGATCGAGAGCCCGCGCCACGAGAACGCGCGCTTCACGGTCGCGTACTGAGTCAGTCGGCCAGGCGGGCGGGGAAGCCGCCGGTGGCGATCGGGCCCCAGGCGTCGATGGCGATCCGGATCAGCGACTTGCCCTGGCGGAGCATCGCCGCCCGGTACTCGTCCCAGTCGGGGTGCTCCCCGGAGATGCTGCGGAAGTACTCCACCAGCGGCTCCAGCGCCTCCGGCAGGTCGAGCACCTCGGCGGTGCCGTCGATCTGCACCCAGGGGCCGTTCCAGTCGTCGGAGAGCACGCAGGCCGAGACGCGGGGGTCGCGGCGGATGTTGGTGACCTTGGCCCGCTCGGGATAGGTGGAGATCACCAGCCGTCCCGCGCCGTCCACCCCGGCGGAGACCGGGGACGACTGCGGCCGCCCGTCGGCGCGGGTGGTCATCAGCACCACCCGGTGCCGGGGCCGGAGGAACTCGATCAGGGCGGCCCGGTCGACCCGGGTGTTCGTCGCGATGCTGCGTGCCATGGCTCGTTTCTACCGGACCGCGCGACCGCGACCGCGACCGGCAACCGACGCGGCGGGCCCCGGCGTTCAGTTCGCGCGGGGTCGCGGCCCAGCCGGTCGTCTCGCGCGGGGGTCGCGGCCCGGCCGGTCACTTCGCGCGGGGTCGCGGCCCGGCCGGTCAGGTCGGGCGGGTCGCG
>NZ_JAMOKF010000034.1 GCF_023656545.1 Micromonospora phytophila
GCGGGCCGGGTGCGTCCACGCGGTGCTGCCCGCGATCCGGCTGGCCGCCGAATACGAGCCGCTGGACGAGGCACTGCAGGCGCGGCTGCTGCTCGCGCTCGCCGCGGACGGCCGGCGGGCCGAAGCCCTCGCGGCTTATGCCGACATCGAGCACCGCCTCGCCGACGAGCTCGGCATCCAGCCGGGCGGCGACCTGCGCGCGGCCCGGGACAGCCTGCTCGACCAGGACGCCCCGGCCGACGGCCCCAGGTCGCGGCGCGGCGTCAGACCGGCCTTCATTCGTCCCGGAGCGCCGCCTGGCGGCGCGGAGGCCGAATTATGGCCGCCAGCCGAGCTGGAGTCGTCGCAGCCGACCCGGGCCGAGCCGCCGGCGCAGTTGCCGGCCGACCACCCCTACTTCACCGGCCGCCGCTGCGTCGTGGCCGCAGCGGAGGAGCTGCTGGCCGGAGAGCAGCGGACCACCGCGCTGGTCATCGACGGAATGCCCGGCGTCGGGAAGACCACCCTCGCGGTGCACCTCGCCCACCGGCTGGCCGCCCGCTACCCCGACGGGCAGTTGCACGCGGACCTGCGCGGTTTCGACCCCGGCGACTCGGTGATGACACCGGCGGAGGCGCTGCGCGGCTTCCTGTGGTCCCTCGGGGTCGCACCGGCCGCCATCCCGGCCGAGCTGCACGCCCAGGCCGGCCTCTACCGCAGCATCCTGGCCGAGCGCCGGATGCTGATCCTGCTCGACAACTGCCGCGACTGGGACCAGATCCGGCACCTGCTGCCCGGCACCGGGGGCAGTCTCGTCATCGCCACCAGCCGGCGCCGGATCACCGGCGCCGCCGAGCCGGCGGGCGCCCACCCGCTGCACCTCGACCTGCTGACCGACGCCGAGGCCCGCGAGCTGCTCACCCGCCGGCTCGGCGACGCGGCGGCCGCCGACCCGAGGGCCGTCAACGAGATCATCGCGCGGTGCGGCCGGCTGCCACTGGCCCTGGCGCTGGTCGCCACCCGCAGCGTCGGCCGGCCCGGGCTCAGCCTGCCCGCGGTCGCCGGTGAGCTGGCCGAGGCCGACGGCCGGCTGACCGGCTTCGGGGACGCACACGCCGATCTGGAGGCGATCTTCTCCTGGTCCTACCGGGCTCTGACTCCCGAGGCAGCCCGGCTCTTCCGGCTGCTGCCCCTGCACCCGGCCGGGGAGCTGAGCACGGAAGCGGCGGCCGCCCTCGGTGGCGTGTCCCTGCGCTCCGCCCGCGGCCTGCTCGCCGAACTCGGGGCGCAGTTGCTGGTCCAGCCCGGCGACGGCCGGTGGCGGATGCATGATCTGCTGCGCGCCTATGCCATGGAGCTCGGGGAGGAGCACGACGACGCGGCCGAGCGGGACACCGCCATCGAGCGGGTCTACGACTATTACCAGCTCAGCGCGTACGCGGCGCATCTGCCCTATATGCCGCAGGTGCCGCTGCCGGAGCCGGAGCCCTCCGAGCGCGGGGTCACCGGGCGCAGCTTCACCGGCCGGGCCGACGCGATGGCCTGGTTCGCCGCGGAGCAGCGGGTGCTGACCGACATCGTCGCGCGGGCCAAGGAGCGCGGCCGGCCGGGCACGGCCTGGCAGATCGCGTTGGCCCTGCAGAACTACTTCCAGGACACCGCCCAGTTCAAGCAGTGGGCGGTAACGGTGAGCACCGGCCTCGCCGCGACCGGGGACGACCCCGCCGCCCAGGCCCTGCTGCATCGCAGCCTCGCCGGCGCCTGCTACTTCCTGGCCGACCTGGACCGCGGGCTGTCGCACCTGCAGCACGCCCGGGCGCTGTTCGACCGGCTCGGCCGGCGCACCGAGCAGGGCCATGCGGAGAACAACATCGCCGAGATCCGGCTGGACCAGCGGCGCTACCACGAGGCGATCCGGCATGCCGAGGCCGCGCGAGCCCTCTTTGAAGCCGAGGGCGATGTGCGGGGCGCCACCACCGCCCTGCTGGCCATCGCCCGGGCACAGGGCTGGCTCGGCCGGCACGCCGAGGCGCTGGGCATGTTCGTCGAGGCGCAGCGGCAGTTCGAGGCCCTCGGCGACCTGCACGGGGTGGGCAGCACCCAAGCCTGGCTGGCGCACACATATTCGATGATCGACGACCTGCCGCACGCGATGGCGACCTGGCAGCAGGCGATCGACACCTTCCGCGGCGCCCGAGCCACTCACCACACCGCGGAGGTGCTGGTCTCCATCGGCGACTTCCACTCCGGCAACGGCGACCCGGCCCTGGCCGGACAGGCGTGGAGCGAGGCCCTCGCCGAGGTCGACGGGACGGACTCGCCGATGGCCCGGCGGATCCGCGACCGGCTGCGCTGGCACCGGTGACCCGGACGCGGCGCCCAACGGCGCCGCGTCCGGGGCCCGCCGTCAGTACCGGTAGGCGCGGATGACGGTCTGCTTGACCGTGTTACCGCTGGTGTCCGTCGCGGCGGCCCGCAGCGAGACGAAGCCGGTGCCAGCCGGGTTGCGCACCCAGGCGACCGCCTTCTCGCCGGACCGCCGCACGGTCAGCTCCTGCCAGGTCTGGCCGTCGTCGAAGGACGCCTCGACGGTCAAGGACGTGGTCTGCCCCGGCGCCGCCCCGACCTGACGGTCGAGCGAAACCGGGATCGGGAACGGGCGGCCGGCCGGCGCCCGGTTGTCGATGTCGAGCTCCGGGGTGTACCGGATCGCCGTCATCGGCAGCTTCACCAACTCACCGTCGCCCACGTGCGCCGACTTGAAGGTCCACTCCGCGTCGACCACCGTCGACAGGGTGAACGCCGGGTCGCTGCGGAAGGTCGCGGCCAGCCGGTAGTCACCCGTCTCCCCAGGCACTTCCCACACGGAGGGCGCCTGGTTCGCGTCGCCGATCTTGACCCCGTTGCGGTAGAGGTCCACCTGCACGCTGCCGCCGCGAACCTGTCGGAAGCCCATGTGCCCGGTGCCGTCGCCGTGCAGCGGCCCCGGCCCGCCGATCAGGTCGCCCCAGTAGCGGGTGGCGAACTGCTGGCCGAAGTTCGGCTCCGGGAAGACCGGTCCGGCCACCGCGTTGGCCCACTTCACCGTGTACGTGCGCCCGGGCTGGAAGCTGGTCCACGCCGACTCGTAGTACGTGTACCTCGGCTGGGCCGAGGTCGACTTCCACACCGCCTGCTTGTCCTGGTTGTAGTACTCGGTGATGGTGCTCGGCGCGTCGTAGCTGAAGCTCGGCGGGATGTTGCGCTCGTCGCGGTAGACCGGCGAGTTGCCGGGCGCGTGCGCGACCGCGGTCCGCGCGACCGGCACGCCGGCCACGTCCGCGCTGATCTGGGAGCGGACCGTGGCGAAGTCGCCCGCGCGCAGCTTGCGGGTGAGCCCGGTCATCATCTTCTTCGGCTCGTAGAGGTAGACCCGGTAGACGTACGGGCTGTTGTGCAGGCTGTAGTCCTCGGCCACCTGGCCCCACATGCCGTTGACGTAGGAGACGAATCCGGGCGTCTCGCCGGCCCCGACCTGCGCGGTACGCAACTGGTTGAAGGGGATGTTCATCAGCACGGCGAAAAGGTCGTTGCTGCCCCAGATCTGCGGCTGCTCGGTCCGGATCGTCCAGCCGAACTCCTGGTGGACCGCGGTGGCCTTCGCGTTCGGCACCGACACCGCGATCGGCTTCGCCAGGCGGGCGTCCATGGTGAGCGCCTGGTCCGTGGTCAGGTCGAGGCTCGGGCGTACCAGCGTGGTGACGTACGGGTTGTACGGGTCGTCGCCGCTCACCAGGTAGGTCTGGACCAGGTAGCGGCCCGCGCGGACCCGGTACGTGGTGGTGGCGGGATCGCCGAACACCAGCATGGTCTGCCGGTCCAGGTCGGTCAGGACGGTCACCCAGCCCTGCTCGGGCGTCGGCGCTCCACCGTCCGGCCCGACGAGCTTGAGGGCCAGATCGTGGCGGGCGACGTCGAGCGCGACCGGGGTCTGCACCTGCGCGCCGCCGCCGGTGGCGGTCACCTCACCGCCGAAGTAGTGGTCGGGCAGGTTGGCGCCCGCCTGCACGGTGACGGACACGGTGGCCGTACCGCCGGCCGGGACCGTCACCGAGGAGGCGCTGAGGCTGAACAGGCCGGCCGGTGCCGGGGCGCCGTCGGCGTCCTTGGCGTCGAGGGAGACAGCCAGGGTGAGGGGGGAGGAGCCGCTGTTCGCGTACGTGACCGTGCGCTGCTGCGCAGCGGCGGTCCGCTCGAAGGCGACGCTGACCGGGCTCGCCGTGACGGTCTGCTGGATCGCGCGGGCGACGTTGAGGAAGCCGGCACCCTGCTCGTAGACACCGATGGCGGCGTTCGGCTGGGCGGCCGCCATCAGCGTGGACTTGATCCGCTCAGGCGACCAGTCCGGGTGCTGCTGGGTCAGGATCGCCGCCGCGCCGGCCACGTGCGGAGTCGCCATCGAGGTGCCGTTGAGGGTGGCGTACTGCGGGTTCTCGTCGTCCGGCGACAGGTCGGAGGTCGAGCTGCGGGCGGCGACGATGCCGACGCCGGGCGCGGTGATGTCCGGCTTGATGCCGGCGTCGCCCGTGCGCGGACCCCGGCTCGAGAACTCGGCCAGCTCGCCCGTCTTGGTCACGGCGCCCACGGTCAGCGCCTCGGCCATGCCACCGGGCGAGTTAACCGTGGACTCGCCGCCCAGGCCGCTGTTGCCCGCGGCAACGACGAAGAGCACGCCGTAGCGGCGGGTGAGGTCGACCAGGGCCGCCTCGATCGGGTCGATCTCCGGGCCGTCCTGGCCGCCGAGGCTCATGTTGGCGACCTTGACGCCCCGCTCCGCCGCCCAGGTCATACCGGCCAGGATCGCCGACTCGGGGCAGCCCTCCTGAACGCAGACCTTGGCGCTGTAGAGGCTCGCGCCGGGCGCCACGCCCTTGTGACGGCCCTGCGACGCGGCGGCGCTACCGGCGATGGTGGAGGCGACGTGGGTGCCGTGGCCGACCCGGTCGAGGGCGTCCGGGTCGGCGGTGAAGTTCTCCGCGGCGGCGACCTGGCCGGCCAGGTCGGGGTGGGTCTGGTCGACGCCGGTGTCGATCACGCCGACCTTCACCCCCGTTCCCGTCCAGCCGGCCTGCCAGGCCTGCGGCGCGCCGGTCAGCGGGACGCTGACGTCGAGGGTCGGCTGGCGCAGCCCGTCGAGCCAGATCTTGTCGAACCCGGCCCGCAGCTGCCGCTCCGTGCCACTCCCGGCGGACGTGACGTTGTTCCAGAAGGACACCGCGTCCGCGCGGCTCTCCGCGACAGCGCTCGCCCCGGAGAGCTGCCGGGTGGTCCGGGCGCCGGCGAGGCCGGCGGCGGCGCCGCTGCGGTGCTGGACGATGAGCGGCAGGGTGGCCCGGGTGTCGTCGTAGCCGAAGTCGACCAGCTTCGAGATGTCGAAGAGCCGCGCGTCGAGCTTGCCCCGGTTGAGCAGGCCGACGGCGTCCGCGGGGATGACCCGCACGTCCTTGCCGGCGCTGTGGGTGATGAACGGGATCCGTTCCCGTCCCTTGCCCGGCACCACGTCGACAGTCGTCTGACCGTTCACCGTGCCGAGGTGGACGGTGTCGCCGGTGAGCAGAGTGACCTTCCTGGGCTTGGACGCGACCGCGGGTGTGGTCGTCGGCTTCGCGACCCGGGGCTGCGCCGACGCCGGCACACCCCCCGGAGCCGCCGCCGAGACGCCCAGCACGATGAGTGCCAGCGCCGATATCTTGCGAACTGAACGCATCATTCTCCCTGGATGAACTCGAGAGGTATCCGAGTGCTCCGGACGTGACCGGCGGGTGAAAGTTCATCCCGAGTGACCTGGGTCACAACCACTGCACCGGTGCAAGCGCGGCCATGGGACGGCGGCAGCACCCGGTCGGCCCCGTACGGCCCGGCCGGTAACTGCCGAGCGGACCAGCGCAGCGTGCGTTCGGGATGCTGTCGCCGAACCTCCTGCGAACGCCGCAGCAAAGCGCGCAGAATGGGCCCCTAACGCCCCCTTTTGCCCCGTTCGCGGATCTTGGTCTGGGGGGTTGCGGATCGCGTGCCCGGGGGCCGGGCTGGACTGACTCCTGAAGGATGTCGCATGACTTCGTTGGTGCCGCTGTCGGCAACCGTCGCGGAGCCGGAGGCGCTGAGCACGCTTCCGACGCCCGCGCGTCCGCGGGTCGACCCCTCCGACGTCGTGGTGCCCGACGGCTACCGCGTGGAGGTCGTGCTCGTCGGCCTGTCGATGCCCTGCGGGATGGGTTTCGCCGAGGACGGAACCCTCTACGTCCTGGAGGGAGGTAGCACCTGGCCTACCCGCCCCTACGTGCCGGCGCGGATCCTGCGGCTGGACCCTGACGGCCACCTCGGCGTCGTGGCCGAGGAGGCTCTGGGTGGGCCGCGGCACGTGGCGGTGCACGGCGACGCCCTGTTGGTGTCGTGCAAGGGTGGTCGCCACGCCCGGATCGACCACATCGACATCGCCACCGGTAGCAGTCGTGTCCTCGTCGACGGGCTGCCCAACGGCGGCTGGCACGAACCCGGCGGACCGGTGTTCGGCCCCGACGGCCTGATGTACTTCGCCCAGGGCTCGGTGTCACAGCAGGGCGTGGTGCTGCCGCAGGGATTTCAGGTCGACCTGGCGCGACACATGGGCGTGCACGACGTGCCCGGTGAGGATGTCGTGCTGACCGGCAACAACGTGCAGACCTACGACCCGACCGCGCCGTACCCGTACCTGGTGGAGACAGGGCCCTTCAAGCCGTTTCGTACCCCCGCGCGCCGTGGGGAGGTGGTGCGCGGCAGCCTCAAGTGCAGCTCCGGGCTTTGGCGCGCGCAGCCGGACGGCACCGAGATGGAACTGGTGGCCTGGGGTCTGCGCAACCCCTACGGCATGGCCTTCGGTGAGGACGGCGATCTCTATGTCACCGACAACGACTTCGAGGAGACCGGGGACCGGGCGATCCGGGGCGACCCTGACCGCATCTGGCGCATCGACGCCGCCCGCACTCCGCACGGCTCGATCGACCGGCCCGCCTGGTACGGCTTCCCCGACGTCTGCGGCGACGGCCTGCCCGCCTGGCACGAGTCGCACCTGCCCCGGCGAGGACGCCCGGCCGAGCCGCTGATCGAGGACCCCCCGCCGTGGGCGGGCCCTGCCGTGTTCCTCGAGAAGCCGCACTCGGCGATGGCCGGCCTCGACGTCTCGCGCAGCGACTCCTTCGGCTACCGGGGGCGGCTGTTCGCCTGCGAGTGGGGCACGCTCGCCCCGATGAACTCGCCGGACCCGGCCGACCTGGAACACGGATTCCGAGTGGTGGCGGTGGACCCGGCCGATGGCACGTCCGAGTCGTTCATGCGGAACCCACGACCCGGACCGGCGTCAGCGCTCGGCACAGGAGGGCTGGAGCGTCCGGTGGACGCCAAGTTCGCGCCGGACGGCAGCCTGTACGTGCTCGACTTCGGGGTGTCCCGGGTCATGGAGACGACGAACATGTCCTACGGGCACACCGGCGTGTTGTGGCGGGTCGTACGCGACGGGAGCCGGCCGTGAACCGCCCACTGCTCGTGGAACTCGACCACGACACCGTCACCGCCCATCTGGACCACGTCTTGCCGTGGCTGGTCACCACACGCACGTTGCAGTCCGCGTACCGCAAGATCCTGGAAGACACCGCGGACGAGGTCGGCGAGCCGCACATCCGCGCCTGGCTGCACGAGATCGCCGCGCCCGCCCGGCAGCACGAGGAAGCGGTGGCGGACCTGTACCGCGCCTTCGGCCACCAACCGCCAACAGCGACCTCATCCCGGGTCACTCCGGTCGTCGCCACCGTCCTGGGCGCGGCCCGTGAGCTGGCCGGCGAGGCACAGGGCCTGGTCGCCGGCGCGCGAGGGCGAGCGTGGCGGCACCTGCGCATGCTGATGCTGAGCAACCTCGACGCCATCAGCGGGTTCGCCGTCGCCGAGCAACTGGCCCTGGCGCTGGGCAGACCGGCCGTCGTGGACATCACCGTGCCCATCGTGGCGGACAAGACCCGGCACCAACTGCTGATCCGGGAGTGCTTCCTGGAGATGGCGTCGAACGCGATCTTGTACCGGCGGGACGTGTGAACCGGCGGCGGCACTGGGGGTATCCCGTCCTGCTCGCCGGCCTACCGGCCGCGCTGCTGGCGAGCTTCGGCGCGGTGGGGGCACTGGACGTACCCCTGCTGACCGACCCGTCTCCCGCGCTCGGTCAGCCGGGCCCGGCGTCGGCCGCGGTCGGGGTGGCCCTGCTGCTGACCGACGTGGCGATCCCCGTGCCGTCCAGCCTGGTGATGGTGGCCCACGGCGCCCTGTTTGGCGTAATCCCCGGCACCCTGCTGTCTCTGCTCGGTGGGCTCGGGGCCACTCTCGTCGCCTTCGGCATCGGCAGACGCGGTCGCGGCCTGCTGGCCCGCACCACGACGCCGGCGCAACGCGCCCGCGCCGAAGCGCTGCTCGCCCGATACGGTCTGATCGCCGTGCTGATCACCCGCCCCATCCCGGTGCTGGCCGAAACCGTCGCCCTGCTCGCCGGCACCGCCAACCTCGGGTGGTGCCGCGTCGCGCTGGCGAGCACCGCGGGAGTGCTGCCGGTGGCACTGCTCTACGCAGTCGCAGGCGCCACCGCAGCCGCGTAGACGGTACTTCGCTCGCCGTACTGCTGGCGTCGGACCCGGCGCTGCCTCGGGATCGGCCGAGGTCTGCTCGCCACCCCGGTTGCGTAGACCGCCCCACCTGTTCGATGCGGTCGAGAGTGGGACACCACCCGGCGCACCGCTCTGGCACGCCAGGTTGACGACGATCCGTTGCTCGGCGGACACCGATGAACGCATGCGTGCGGCGGCGCCCCCGCAGTAAGGGCGTCGTCGCACGACATGCGGCCCAGATCCGTCGATGGTCGACCGGGCCGGCCACGAATGCCTGGCTAGGCTGCCGGTTCGGCGGTGGCCGGCACCTCGCCGCGCTTGGCCCGCAGCAGCTGCTGGCGCTTGTCATCCTTGGCCCAGGTGTGCGAACCGGGCTTGCGTGCCTCGTCAGCCAACTGCTTGACGGTGGCCGAGCAGATGAACTCCTTGAGCTTCGCGCCGGGGCGGCCGCCGAGATGGAGCGCCATCGCGGTGTCGTTGCGGTGGGCGAACTGGAAGATGCCGGCGCGACGACCCAGGCTGATGCACTGGCCGGCGAACCCCAGCTGGATGGCCGCGGGCTGCTCACCCGCGATCCGGTTGAGTACCGTGTCGGCGGCGTGCGCACCCAGCGGACCCGCGGCCTGGCAGCTCATCCGGAACGGCAGGTCCGACGGTGCCGCCGAATCCCCGGCCGCGACGATGCGCACGTCGTCCACGCTCGTCAACGTCTCGTCCGTGAGCAGGCGGCCCAAGGCGTCGGTGCTCAGCCCGCTGCGGCCGGCCAGGTCCGGCACGCCGAAGCCGGCGGTCCAGATGGTCACCGTGCTGGGCAACCTGCGGCCGCCACTGAGCTGCACGGAATCGCGAGTCACCGCCGTCACCTTCGCGTCGGGGCCTTCGAGCACGGTCACACCGAGTTTGGCCAGCCGCCTGGCGACCGAGCGTCGCCCCCGAGGGTGCAGGTACGGGCCGAGCACCTCGCCGCAGACCAGGGCCACGGTGCGGCCGGCCTCCGCCAGCTCGGCGGCGGTCTCGATGCCGGTCGGACCGGCTCCGACAACCGTCACCGCGGCCGTTGCGGGCGCGGCCTCGACGACCGGCCGCAGCCGCTGCGCCTCCTCCAGGCTGGCGATCGGGTAGGCGAACTCGGCCGCTCCGGGCACGCGCGGGTCGGCGCTGCCACTGCCCACCGCGTAGATCAGGTAGTCGTAGCCGACCGTGCCGCCGGCCGCCAACGTCACGCTGCGCTCGGCCGCGTCGATCCGTGTCACGGTGTCGACCACCAGCCGGACGCCCTCGCCCAGGACGTCCCGGTAGTCGACGACCGCGTCGTCGGACCCGCCCACCAGCTGGTGCAGGCGGATCCGCTCGACGAAGGTCGGGCGCGGGTTGATCAGGGTCACTGTCACGTCGTCGCGCTGCGTCAGCGATTGGCTGCCATGACGCCGGCGTATCCGCCGCCGACCACGACCACATCGGTGTTCTCAGTCATGGTGTCTCCTCGTCTCAGGGTTCGTCCTCAAGACACCGGGTGACCGATCGTTTGTGACAGCGCATGAGGCAGACCACTGCACAGGCGTGGGCTCGGCATGCGGAGCCCTATGGCCGGAGCTGACGCTCCGGGCTGCGCGCCACCGGGGTCGAACACACCCTTCCGGGCAGGTCATTGCCGCCACGGTTCGCGACGATGCGGCGCCGCAACCGGCGCCGCTCATCCCTGCTCGGCACCCGCGGTATCGCCGTGGTCCGGTCCGTTCAGCCAGGTGCGGATGCCGGCCAGTGCGGTGGGGCCGTAGTCCTCGTCGACGCTACTGGCGAGGTCCGCGACGGATATCGCCTGCAGGGCCGCACGCCAGGCGGCCTCGGCACCGGCCATCGCGCGGGCGATGGGGCACGGCCGCGTGCAGGCCTCCTGCGGTGCCGCCAGGGGGCCCCGCTGGCGGATCTCGGTGCACACGAACGCGGGCTGGGCGCCGTCCACGGCCGCGACGACGTCGAGGACGGTGATCAACTCGGGAGCCCTGGTCAGGACGTACCCGCCCGCCTTGCCCTGCACGGACGTCACGAGGCCGGCGCGGGAGAGCGCCTGTAGCTGTTTGGCCAGGTAGCTGCCGGAGACGTCATGCAGTTCCGCGAGTCGGGCAGCCGGCACGGGCTCCGTCGCCGTGGTCAGCACCACGCAGCAGTGCAGTGCCCACTCGACCCCACCTGACAGCTTCATCCGACCCCCCGCTTGACTCGGACAAAGACTATCCGACTAATGTCTCGGACAGAAAGTATCCGAGTTTGAGGCTGAGTCCTCGACGAAGTTGGCGTGCGCTGCGGCACGCCGTGGAAAGGTGAGAGCCATGAAGCTCACAGTCATTGGTGGGACCGGACTGATCGGCTCGCAGGTGGTCCAGAAGCTGACCGCGGCCGGACACGAGGCCGTCGCCGCGGCACCGTCCACCGGCGTCGACCTGATGACGGGGAAGGGCCTGGACCAGGCGCTGAAGGGCGCGGACGTCGTGGTCAACGTGGCGAACTCGCCGACGTTCGACGAGGCCTCCCTGGACTTCTTCCGCACCTCCATGAACAACCTGCTGGCCGCGGGGCAGAGTGCCGGTGTCCGGCACCAGGTGATCCTCTCGATCGTTGGTGTGGACCAGGTGCCCCAGCTGGACTACTACCGTGCCAAGACCCTGCAGGAGGAGCTGCTCCGCCAGGGGCCCACGCCGTACTCCATCGTGCGGGCCACCCAGTTCTTCGAGTTCGTGAGCGCGATCCTGTCCTGGACCTCCGACGACACCACCGTTCGCCTGCCCTCCACCCGGGTTCAGCCGATGGCCGCCGCGGACGTCGTCGACGCGGTCGTCGACGTCGCCACCGGCACGCCGCTGCAAGGCATCCGCAACGTCGCCGGGCCGGACGCCTTCTCCCTCGACGAACTCGGCAGGGTCACCCTGGCCGCCCAGCAGGACAACCGGACCGTCACCACCGACGACACGGCCGGCATGTTCGCGGCCGTCGCCGGCGATGTGCTCACCCCGGGCCCGGACGCACACCTGGCACCCACGCACTACCAGGACTGGATCCGGTCCGCCCGCTGACCCGCACCGAGCTGCTCACATCTGCTCCTCCCCTGCGCGGACGCACGGCGGGGGAGGAGCGGGCGGAAGGCGCGACGTCGGCGCCCGTGGTGCACGGCCCGCTCCCGGGACCAGGAAGCTTCAGCCTGCCGCAAACCCGGCAGAACAGGCGAGCCTGTGACGAGCAGATCTCGGCATCCAGATCGCCGGCCGTTCGTCCAGCCGGCAGCCGTTGCTTCTCATCTTCCCGCTGACCTGTTCAGGATCATCGAGGAGGTCACCGAGGACTCCACAGCAGGAGCTGGAAAGGGTCCGCGCCGCAGGTGAGCCAGGTGCTGTCGCCGAGCGCCATCGGGGCCTCCGACGCGGGTACGGGGTACTCCACCTGACCGAGCACCTCACCCCGTGCCGTGTCGATCAGCCAGTGCCGCGGGTGCCCGTACTCCTCGTCGCTCTCGCCGGTGCTCGCGATCACCGTGCCCTCGTCGACGAAGCCGCACCGGTAGTCCCAGAAGGGCTCGTCCTCGGGTTCCGGCGGCGCCTGGGGGTGTGGCGGAAGCCGGTTGTGGGCGGCGACCTCGTGCGCCACCGCACCGTCGACAAGGCGGTGGATCGCCAGTTCCCCCTGCTGGTGGGCGACCGTGAGGAACCGCGTCCCGCCAGGGCTGACGTCGACGAGGCAGCGGTCGTCATCCCCGATGCGGGTGACGGTGAGTCGGGCACCGTCCCACCGACCCCACCGCAGCGGCACACCGTCCTGGCCCTCGCCCACGCTGAGCCCCATCTGGCCGGGATCGGGGTGGGGGACGTGGTGGGAGCCGGCGGCCGCGGTGTCCGTCGCGGCCCGTCCCAGGACGCGGCCGTCGACGGCGTCGAGTACGAGCCACTCCTCGTCGGGCTTCGTCTCGACGTCGGCAGGCAGCGGAGTGCGTACGTGCGCCCACACGGTCGAGCCGTCCGCGCTGATCCAGCACGAGCCCCGGTCGGGATGGCGGTGTTCCTTGCTGTCCGCGTATTCCTGGTAGGAGTCGTGGAAGGACGAGCAGGGCGCGCCCCAGCATGCGTGCCGCACCTGCCAGCGCAACGCGCCGGCGGCGTCGACCGCGTGCAGCGCGTGCTGACCGCTGAAGACCGCCAGGTCGAGGGTGGGGCTCACCGCGTCGATCCCGCCCGCCCGGCGCGGCCAGGGCGCCGGAAACCGGGCGGCGGGAGCGTCGTCGCCCGCGAGGAGCCGGTCGAGGTCGTACGCCGCCAGCTCGTCGTCCCGGCGGATCACGACGAGCCGGCGGTGCGGCCACCGCTGGACGGCGGGCGTGTCCGCAGTGTGGGCGACACCGGGTACGCGAGGAGCGTTCGCCGGCACGCGGAAGGACGCCACGAGGCGAGGGGTGATGTGCACCCGGTCATCCTGCCAACCCGCTACGACGGCGCGGTCCTCGACGGTGCCGCTCAGCGGGCCCTCTTCGTCGCCCGCTTGCGGGGCGGCGTCAACAGGTCGGCTATCGCCGCGATCGCCGACGGCACCAGGCGGTAGTACGCCCAGACCCCGCGCTTCTCGCGCTCGAGCAGGCCGGCCTCGGTGAGGATCCGGAGGTGATGACTCACGGTCGGCTGGGAGAGACCAAGCGGCGCGGTGAGGTCACTCACGGACGCCTCGCCCTCCGGAGCGGACTGGATCAGACTGAGCAGTCGCAGTCGGGCCGGATCGGCGAATGCCTTCAGCACTCCC
Source organism: Micromonospora phytophila (assembly GCF_023656545.1). Classification (GTDB taxonomy): domain Bacteria; phylum Actinomycetota; class Actinomycetes; order Mycobacteriales; family Micromonosporaceae; genus Micromonospora; species Micromonospora phytophila. The sequence goes on from NZ_JAMOKF010000034.1 coordinate 13,422, forward strand.
GCGAGCCGCTCGGCATCGGCACGCTTGATCGGTTCGCCAGCGAGCGGCGAGATGGCAGGCATGGCAGTTTTCGCAGTTCCCACGTCTTCCATCGTTCCACCGACACCATCGACAGGCCGGTGGAACCGGGCGCAGTACCCCGATGGCGATCGAAGCGGGTTGCGAGGGAAGCCGGGATCCGGGCGGCGAGGTGGCGAGCTGGCGCACCCGGCCCCTGCGCCCGCTGGAGCAAGGGCCGGTCAGCCGGTCAGGCGGTGCGGCGGGAGTGGTGCAGAGCCAGTCCGCCGAGGACCATGGCGATCAGCCCCAGCGCCAGGGCCACGTAGGCCCCGCCTCGCCCGTTGCCGGTGCCGATGCCGCTGTCGGAGGTGGCCACCACCAGCCCGCCGAGGGCCACGCCGATCAGCCCCGCCGCCAGGGCCACGGTGGCTCCGAGTCGCCCGTTGCCGGTGCCGAAACGACTGGTGGGGCGGGCCAGAGCCAGCCCGCCGATGATCACGCCGGTCAGCCCCAGCACGGCGGCGACGGTCGCCCCGAGTCGCCCGGCGCTCATGGCGTAGACACTCGCGGCGGCCGGCTGCGCCGAGACGTGCGCGGCCGCCGGTGCGGCAAGCCCGAACCCGCCGAGCAGGGCGGCTGCGCCGGCGGCAAGCACCAGTCGGACCGGCTGCGGGGTTCCTGATGAGCTCATGTCCCTCTCCTCTGTCGTGCGTCTCGTTTCCGAGTTCTGGCTGTCGCCTGATCCTGTCGCCGGACGCACCGCCGGTCGTCCTGCCGAGGGATGCAATGCGCGCTGCCGCAGGCGGCGCAGCCGGCTGCTGCGGACGCCGCAGGCGCCGGGAAGGTACTGCGTGTGCGGTAGGCGTCCGCTCGTCTGTGAGGAGGAGTCGCCCGCGGCAGGACCTGGCTAGGGTGCGCGTATGTACACAGGACGGTCCGGCGTTCCGGCCGGTGTCAGAGATTGGGCGATCGCCGGGGGCGTGGCGGTGACGCTGCTGGTCGCCGGGCTGTCCGGGAACCACTCCGCCACGGACGTCGACCTGCTCGGCTACGCGCTGTTGGTGGCGGGCGGCCTGGCGCTGGCCGCGCGCCGCCGGGCTCCGGTTCCGGTCCTGGCCGTCACCGGGCTGTGCGCGGTGGGTCACCAGGCGGTCGGTTTTGACGTGCCCGCCGTCGCGTTCCTGTTCGCGGTGTACGCCGCCGTGCGGGCGGGCCACCGCGTCATCACAGTTGTGGCGGCTGTGATGATGCTGGCCGCTCTCCCGCTCGTGGCCCTCGCCCTGCCGCAGGACATGTCCGTGGGCGAGGCGCTCGCACAGTCCCGGGGCGCCCTCGAGCTGGCTTGGCTGGTCGCCGCCGGTGCCGCAGGTGAAGCGCTGCGGCAGGCCGAGCGGAGGGCGGACGAAGCCGAGCGCACCCGGGAGGAGACCGCGCTACGCCGCGCCAACGAGGAGCGGCTGCACATCGCGCGGGAGCTGCACGATTCCCTCACCCACCAGATCTCGATCATCAAGGTGCAGGCGGGAGTGGCCGTCCACCTGGCCCGCAGGCGTGGAGAACAGGTGCCGGAAGCCCTGCTGGCGATCGAGGAGGCCGGTCGTGAGGCGGCCCGGGAACTGCGAGCGACCCTGGAGGCGCTGCGTGACGACGGTGAGACCCCGTCGCATGGGCTCGCCCACATCCCGGAACTGGTGGAACGGGCTCGGATGACCGGCCTGAACGCGACGTTGACGATCGAAGGGCAACGACACGACGTGCGGACCGCGGTGGACCGGACCGCCTACCGGATCGTGCAGGAGTCGCTCACCAACATCGCCCGTCACGCGGCCGCCGCCACGGCGTCGGTCCGGATCGACTACCGTCCGGACGCCCTCACCATCCGAGTCGATGACGACGGCAAGGCCACGCCCGACACCGCCGCGATGCCGGGCGTCGGGCTGCTCGGGATGCGCGAACGAGTCACCGCCCTCGGCGGTCGCCTGCGTGCGGAACCACGCAACGAGGGTGGCTTCACCGTCCGAGCTGAACTCCCCGTGGACCGGACGGCGTGATCCGCGTCCTGCTGGTCGACGACCAGCCGCTGCTTCGCAGCGGATTCCGCGCGCTCCTCGAGGCCGAAAACGGCATCGAGGTGGTGGCCGAGGCAGCCGACGGGAAGGAGGGTCTGGCGCTCGCCAAGGAACACCTGCCCGACGTCGCCCTCGTCGACATCCAGATGCCGGTCATGGACGGCATCGAGGCGACCCGGCGCATCGCCGCTGACCCGGCCCTGGCCCAGGTGCACGTCGTCATCCTGACCAACTACGGCCTCGACGAACACGTCTTCCACGCGCTGCGCGCCGGCGCGGCCGGGTTCCTCGTCAAGGACATCGAACCCGAAGATTTCCTGTACGCCATCCGCGTCGCCGCGCGCGGCGACGCCCTGCTCGCACCGTCGATCACGCGCAAGCTGATCAACCGGTACGTCACCGAGCCGCCCCACACGGGCGCCGACACGGGCCTGACAGGGCTGACCAACCGCGAACGCGAGGCCGTCGCCCTGGTCGCGCAGGGCCTGTCCAACGACGAGATCGCCGGCCGCATGGTGATCAGTCCACTGACCGCGAAGACCCACCTCAACCGGGCCATGGCCAAGCTGCACGCCCGTGACCGTGCCCAACTCGTGGTTCTCGCCTACGAATCCGGCCTGGTAGCCCCACGCAACCGCTGACACCGACGGCCCGCCACCGGACCGCGATGGCCCTGACGGCTGCCGGGAGGAAACCTTCGACGGGCCGGCCCCGGCTGCTCCCGACTGCGGGTGCCTGCGTCGCTCCGCCGCACCAGTCGTTACAACTACTGGCCTGCCGTGTCGTTGTCGGTGTTCGGCACGCACGGCAGCGAGATCGCCCTGTTTATCACCGACCGGACCGGTAGCCGGTCACCACCTGGAGGCCGAAGAGCGGAGCAACCGCATGGAGTTCGACGTCACCATCGAGATTCCCAAGGGAACGCGCAACAAGTACCAGATGGATCGCCGGATCGGTCGGATCCGGTTGGACCGCACCCTGTTCACCGCTACCCAGTACCCGGCCGACTACGGCTTCATCGAACACACCCTCGGCGAAGACACCGACCCCCTCGACGCGCTGGTACTGGTACTGGAACCGACCTTTCCCGGCTGCCTCATCCGATGCCGGGCCATCGGCATGTTCCGCATGCGGGACGAGCAGGGGCCCGACCCGAAGGTGCTGTGCGTGCCCACGGCTGACCCCCGCCTCGCGTACCTCGGCGACATCACGGATCTGGATCACTTCCACAAACTGGAGATCCAACACTTCTTCGCGGTGTACAAGGACCTGGAGCCGGGCAAGAGCGTCGAAATCGAAGGCGAGATCTGGGCCGGCCGGACCGAGGCCGAGGCGGAGATAAGACGCTCACAAGATCGCGACCGCCGGTCGACCGCTGCCAGCTGACCAGGCCAGCTGAGGGCTGTCCCCGCGCTGTCCGGCGGTCGACGCCCTCTTGGCCCGTCCACGGACGGCGCGGGTGTCTCGCACGGGCCGACCGCTACCCGGGGGTCGAGCGTGCTTGACCATCCCTGAAGCACCGGAGAACGTGTTCCGCGTGGCCGCTTCCAGTGGCACACCCGACGGTTCGTTAAGCGAGTCAGGGCCGACGCCGCATGGTGACGAACCGATGGTAACCAGAACAACATGGCAGATCCCGACATCGTCGTCGTTCGGTCTCCGCCTCCTCCCTGCACTCCGCTCGACTGTGATCTCCGTTGCCTTCTGGCCGACGGGGAATCAGATCACCGGATCTGAATTTGGACCTAGACGTGACTCTTGCCCCGTTCCCCGCTCGGCTGCGCCGAGACCGGTCGGAGACGACCCGATGACCACCACCGTCGACGCTGGTGACGCTCCGGCACGCCCGCTGACGCCGGGGGAGCTCATGAGCCCCCGGCAACGCCTGCGGCTCGTCCTCGTGCTCGGATCGCTGATCGCGGTGGGTCCGCTGACCATCGACATGTACCTGCCCGCGCTTCCCGCGATCGTCGCCGATTTCCACACCACGTCGGCGGCGGTCCAACTGACCCTCACCGGCACGCTGGCGGGCCTCGCCGTCGGCCAGTTGCTGGTCGGCCCGCTCTCCGACGCCGTCGGCCGGCGCGTGCCGCTGATCAGCGGCATCGCGCTGCACGTCGTGGCGTCCATGCTCTGCGCCGTCGCACCGAACATCGCGGTTCTCGGCGCATTGCGGGTGGTGCAGGGTCTCGGCATCGCCGCGGCCTCGGTGGTCGCGATGGCCGTGGTCCGCGATCTGTTCAACGGTGCGGCGTTCGCCAAGCTGCTCTCCCGGCTGCTGCTGGTCATGGGAGCGGCGCCGATCCTCGCTCCGACCCTCGGTGGCGGGCTGCTGCGCTGGACGGACTGGCGCGGCGTGTTCGTGGCCCTGGCCGCCTTCGGTGTGCTGCTCGTCGTGGTCGCCGCGCTCGGCCTGCCCGAGACGCTGCCGGCCGACCGGCGCCGGCGCGGGGGAGTGGTCGAGACGCTGACCGTGTACGGCTCGCTGCTGCGGGACCGTACCTTCGTGGGCCTGGTCCTGGTCGCCGGGCTGGCCATGGCGGCGTTGTTCGCCTACGTGGCCGGGTCGTCGTTCGTCCTGCAGGAGCAGTACGGGCTGGACGAGCAGGAGTTCGGGTTCGCCTTCGGCGCGGGCGCGGTGGGGCTGATCGCGGCGACCCAGTTCAACGTACGGCTGCTGCGCCGCTACTCCTCGCAGCGGATCCTCGTCGCCGCCCTCGGTGCGGGGACCGTGGCCGGTCTGGCGCTGCTCGCCTTCGCCGTGACCGGGCTCGGCGGGCTGCCGAGCCTGCTGGTGTCGTTGTGGGTGGTCCTCGCCGCGGCGGGCCTCGCGATGCCGAACGCGCCGGCCCTGGCCCTGTCCCGGCACGGGGAAGCGGCCGGCACGGCCTCCGCGCTCCTCGGCGCGGTGCAGTTCGGCGTCGGCGCGCTGGCCGCGCCCCTCGTGGGTGTGCTGGGCACCGGCGCGGTCGCCATGGCCGCCGTCGTCGCCGGTGGCATGGTGGCGGCGACGGCGGTTCTGCTCGTGGTCGTGCGGCCGGGCCGGCTCGCCGACCTCGAACCGACAGCGATGGCCGTGGCTGCGCACTGAGGCTCCTGCACCACGCGCACCGTCGGGGTCAGCGTCGACTACTACCACCCGGCTGGAGCGGGGCAGCCTCGGCCGGCGCCTCCGACAGCGTCCTCGACGCGCTCGCCCGGGCGCTGCGGCTCGATGATGCCGAACAGCTGTGCTGGTCAGGGACGGATGAGCACCTTCAGCGCCTCGCGGGCGTCCATCGCGCGGTAGCCGTCGGGCACCTCGTCCAGGCCGATGGTGCGGTCGAACACCCGGCCGGGCTGGACGGTGCCGTCGAGGATGTCGAGCAGCAGTTCGTCGATGTAGGCCCGGGCCGGGGCGACGCCGCCGGTGAGGGTGATGTTGCTCATGAAGACGCCGAAACCGGCCGGCACCTCGGGGTACTGCGGGGCACCGACCCTGCTCACGACCCCGCCGGCGCGGGCCACCTCGAACGCCGTCTCGATGGCCGGTTTGAGGCCGACGCACTCCAGCACGGTGTGGGTGCCGTCCCCGCCGGTGAGCTCGCGTACCTTCTCGATCCCTTCCTTGCCGCGTTCGGCCACCACGTCGGTGGCGCCGAACTCGCGGCCGAGGTCGGTGCGGTCGGAGTGCCGCCCCATGAGGATGATCCGCTCGGCGCCGAGCCGCTTGGCCGAGAGGACCGCGCACAGGCCGACGGCGCCGTCGCCGATGACCGTGACCGTGGTGCTGGGGTTGACCCCGGCGCTCACCGCGCAGTGGTGGCCGGTGGGAAACACGTCGGAGAGGGTGAGCAGGGACGGCAGCAGCGCGGAGTCTTCGTCGACGGGGAGCTTGACCAGGGTGCCCTCAGCCTGCGGGACGCGGACCGCCTCGCCCTGGCCGCCGTCCACGCCGGGGGCGCCCCACAGACCACCGTGGCGGCAGGAGGTCTGCAGCCCTTCGAGGCAGAAGTCGCAGGTGTTGTCCGCCCAGACGAACGGCGCGACCACGACGTCACCGGTCTTGAGGCCGGACACGTCCGTGCCGACGTCCTCGACCACCCCGAGGAACTCGTGACCGATGCGCTGGCCCCGCTCGGCTACCGGCATCGACTCCGAGACCGGCATCGACTTGTAGGGCCACAGGTCACTGCCGCAGATGCACGAGCGCAGCACCCGGACCACGGCGTCGGTGGGCTCGCGCAGCACCGGGTCGGGCACCTTCTCCACCCGTACGTCACCGGCACCGTAGATCAACGTCGCTCGCATGAGATCCCTCCGGTCATCCTGCCGCGGCTGGTGGCGCAGACGTGGCCGACAGCGATTCGGCCGCGTGCTCGCCTCAGGGCTGCGCAAGCGGCCAGCACGCGACATCCCTGACGGGTCCTGGTGCCTGGCGTACCCGCGCAAGGGCGATCAAACCGTCGGCGGCCTCGGTGTGGGGGCGTAAGGGTCCCAGGTACCGACACCGCCCTCCGGGCCTGGCCGGCGCGGTCCTCCGCGAGCCTCGGAGGCCGGCCGTGCACCAGGCGAGGCGTTGGCCGGCGCCTGTTTCGGGTACGCGGAGCCGATGGCCGAGCTGCTTGAGGACGGGGACATCTACTTCCTCTACCGCCCACGGGTGCAGGAGCAGCAGGTGGGGTCCCTCGACGAGGTGCAGCGCCTGTTGGTGGTGATGCACCCGTGGCACGGGCGGCACCTGCGGCTGCTGGTGGTGGGACGCAAGCGTCTCCCCGACATCGATGAACACGACCGCTTCTGGGCGTTCGTCGACGAGGTGGTGGACCGGCCGGAGCAACTGCACGAGACCCTCCAGGCGCGCCGCTACGCGACGAAGACGAGCGGGGAACGGCAACAGCCGCCGGCCCGGCCCGCGGCGGAGGGCGCGTACGTCATCGCTCGGCACGACGACCACACCCACCTCGCGTACGAGTTGGAACTCCCGTTGTGTCCCGGCCCGGCGCAGCACGACCTGGGCATCGAGCCGGAGGCGAGCTACATCGTCACGGTGAAGAACCCGCAGGCACCCACCAGGCCAGGGGTCGGGCTGCGGGGGTCCCGGAAGGTGAAGCTGCCCGCACCGCTGCAGAAGAAATTCCATGGCCGCCGCTTCGCCCCACTGGACCCACCCGGATTCCTCGACCACCCCGGCACCGAGCTCGTGCTGATCGGCGCGGCGCACGACGCTTCGGAGGAGTTGCAGATCGACCTGGACGCGGAGGTTGAGCGGGCGGAGCGAAGCACGATCTTCGGGGACCTGCGAATCGGGCGCCGGGAGCGTCCGGTGGCCCCGCTCTTCGTCGGCGAATGGGCCTGAGCCGGCCGGAAGCAGAAGGATGCGCAACGACGATCGTCAGCCGGCCGACAACGGCGGCAGTCCCGTTCGCCGCGAGGGCCACTGCCCCGGCCACACCTCACCCGCCCGCGCGGCGGCCTGAGAGCGTAGGCTGTCGAAGCGGGTACGCGATGGCCGATGGGCCGCACCAACAACAACCACCCGCCCCTTCGCTCGGTTGCAGCTGCCACTGATCTCGTCTTGTGCGCTGCCCTCAACATCTTGGAGTGCGTGTTGGCAGATCTGACGGCGCCCGCCCTGAATCCCTTCGAGTCAAACGGGGACCGGGATGTCGACCGTGACCGCGAACGAGCCGTGGACGTGAGCGCAGCCACGATGACCCGTATGCGCACCCCGTTCGGGCCCGGGGACAGTGACCGCGGAACGGCTGACGAGACCGCTCGGCAATAGCTACCGTCGCACTGCGGGTCCCTGACGACGCTGCCGTCGCCTGACCGTTCCGCGGCCGTACACGGCCTTCGACAACGCTGATGACAGCTAGAGCGACAGCGTCCACCGGTCCAGATGGCCGGAGTCGCCGAACGCCGCGTCGTGGACCTTCAACTGCCAGGTGCCGTTCGCGACCTCGCTCGACAGGTCGACCGGGAAGGTCTGGTCGATGTTGTCCGCGCTGCCGCCGACCCGGTCGTGCAACCGGTACTCGGTGCCGTCCGGCGCCACCAGGGTCACCACCAGGTCTCCGACGTACCCGTGCACGATGTGCACCTCCACGCTGCTGGCCGACCCGGCGTTGCCCGGGCAGGTGCTGATCGTGACGGGGCTCTGCGCGCTGGTCAGCTCGGGGATCGGCAGGTCCGTGTCGCTGCCCGCGGAGCAGCCGGTCCGGCCGTTGACGATCAGGCCGAACGTGGTGGCCCGGACGGCGCTGCCGCCGGTGCCGGTGACGGTGGCGGCGTAGCTGGCCGGGCCGGTGCCCGGTGAGGTGGTGATGGTCATGGTGGACGTCCCGCCCGAGCTGATCGACGGCGGGGAGAAACTGGCGGTGGCGCCGGCCGGCAGTCCGCTCGCGCTCAGGGTGACCGGCTGCGCGCTGCCGGAGGTGATCGTCGTGGTGACGGTGGTGCTCACCGAGCCGCCCGCGGTCACGGTGGCGGTGGACGGGCTGGCGCTCATGCTGAAGTCGTCGGGCACCACGCAGTACACCGACTCCTTGCCGATCGCCCGGTACGGGCAGTCGGCGTACTCGGAGAGGATCAGGACGGCCTCGCGGTTGCGGGCGGTCTCGGCCGGGATCACCGACGCGGGCGGGTAGAAGCCGACGGCCGGATCGCTCGGGAAGAGTTCGAAGGTGTAGGTCACGATGCCCTGGTCGCCCCAGAGCCAGTCGTCGATCGCACCGTCGGTGACGTACAGCGCGCTGGCCTGCTCGGCGGTGTAGCCGTTGGTCGCCGCCATCTGCTGGCCGATGGCCTTGAACATCGCGTTCTGGTCGGCGGTCATGCCGGGCACCACCGCGCTGTGGGTGTAGCCGAAGGGCCACAGCACCAGCTCCGAGTAGGAGTGGAAGTCGATGGCGGTCTTGATCTGCTGCACCCCGCCGACCCGCCGGCCGAGCACGAAGTCGCGCAGCGCTTTGGTCTCCGGGGCGGAGAAGGCGCTCGCGCCGCGGTAGGTCTCCGACGACGGGTACTTCGAGGAGCCGCCGCAGCAGGCCCACTTGTAGCCCCAGTTGCGGTTCAGGTCCGTGCCGACCGCCGAGCTGCCGGGGTTGGGCTGCCGGTTCTTGCGCCAGCCACGGTAGGCGCCGGTGGCGATGTCGTACTCGACCCCGTCGGGGTTGATCATCGGGACGATCCAGAATTCCCGGCTGTCCACCAGGGCGGTGATCCGCGGGTCCACGCCGTACCGGCCCGTCAGCTGGTCGGCCACGTAGAGGGCCTGCTCGACGGTGAGGTGCTCGCGGGCGTGCTGGTTGGCGGTGAAGAGCACCTCCGGCTCGTTCTCGTCGGAGCCGACGTTGTCGGAGATCTTCAACGCCACGATGTCGCGGCCCTCGTGGGACTTCCCGATCACCTGCCGGCTGGCCCGGCTCGGGTGCGCGGCGACGATGGCGTCGACGGCGGCCAGCGTCTCGGCGTGGTCGTGGTAGTCGGCGTCGGCGCCCGGAAAGGCGAGCGTGCCGGCCTCCGGTGTGGACATCGCGACGGTACGCAGGCCGAGGCGCTGGATGGCGCTTACCTCCGCCGGGGTGGCGGTGATGGTCAGCTCGCCGTGCTCGACGTGGTCGATCGCGGCGCCGGTCCGGGCGACCGCGTCGACGTCGGCCTGGGTCTTGAGGTGGGTGACCCGGTACGGGGCCGATGCGTCCGGGTCGGTCTTCGCCGCCGAGCCCGCAGCCGGCGCGGGGCCGGCGGGCGCTCCGGTGGCGGGCGCGGCGGTGGCGGTGGCCAGCAGGGCCACGCCGGTGAGCGCGGCGGTGACGAGGGCGGGGATCCGACGCGGCACATGGCCTCCCATCAGGGCGGGCGGGGTGGTCGCGGTACGGCGGTGCGGTCCGAACCGCGAGCACAGTCTTCTCGGGCCACCCGGTCCGGCGGTGTCGACCGATCGGTCTGACGCAGTGTCACGATCCCGACACAGTTGTTGTGAGCAATTCCCGCGATCGATGTGCTGGCGCGGACCAGCGCCGTCGGTGACGGCCATCCGAGGAACGAAGGTGGCTCATGGTGGCTCTACGACGGCTGCTGGCGGCGGCGATCGCGACAGTGATGTGCGCCGCGATGGCTCTGGTGTGGACGGCCGCACCGGCTCAGGCTGACGAGGCGTGGGAGACCGCGCTGAAGAACCTGATGTCCCGCACGGCGACCTGGGCCGACGGCGGACTGTCCCAGGTGGGGCTGCTCGGCCAGCCGCTGCCGCTGCTCGGGGTCAGCCCCGGCGCGCTCGTCGACGCGGACAAGCTCACCCGGAAGGCGTCCGACGCACTGGCCAGCGGCCTGACCAAGGACGACGTGGACCTCGGTGGCGGCACCCGGCTCACCAGCTCGGTCAGCACCAGCGGCGGTGACCACTTGCTGGACGTGCTGCTGACCGCCAAGCGGGAAGTGGCTGACAGAGACCTCACCGTGGGCGGGGTGACGCTGGCCAAGGCGGTCACCGTCACCGGCTGGGCCACCCTGCATCTGCGGGCCCGGCACACCGCCGCCGGGGAGACCTACCTGGTTCGCGACGGCGACACCCCACGCATCGACATCGACGCGGCGGCGCGGCTGCGCAGCGACCTCGACCAGGCAACCGCCGCGATGGGGATCCTCGGGGTCACCCTCACCGCCGGCAGCACCCTCGCCGCCCGGACCCACGTCAAGGTCACCTTCACCGACCCCAACGGCGACGGCCGGCTCGCCTTCGATACCGCCGGTGGCGCCAACACCGGGGAGCTGGGTGCGCCCGGCTCGCTGGCCGGTCTGGTGCAGGTGGCGCTGGACGGCTCCGGCGGTGGCCGGATCTCCGACACCGACACCGAGCCCGGGCCCGGCTCGGTGCAGGGCGTGATCAAGCTCGGCGCAGCCGCCTCCGGCGCGCCCTTCGTGCTGCCCGCGGTCGCCGCGACGGTGACCGTGCAGTGGGCCGACATCGCCGTCGGCGCTCCCACCGTGAGCACCACCGGGCTCGACGAGACGATCGCCAAGTTCCGCAACATGAGCCCGCTGGACCTCGCCTCCGGGCTCGCCCAGCTCGCCACCCTGCTCAGCGGGGTGCAGCAGAGCGGTCCGGCGGGCAACGTCAACCTGCCCTTCCTACGCGGCACCCTGGCGGACGCGGTCAAGGTCAACGAGAAGCTCACCGGCTTCCTCGGCAAGTACGTCCACCCGCGCCCGGACGACCCGGCGTTCACCCCCGGCGAGGACGATCCGGCCCTGGCCGGGCAGCCGAAGTTCAGCTCCATCCAGCAGCTCGTCGCCCTGCTCGCCGCCGAGGGCATCCCGGTGGACAACCTCTCCTTCGCGGCCGACAAGCTGGTGTTCCGGGTCAGGTTGGAACGCGAGTCCACGGTGGAGGTTCCGCTCGACCCGGGAGCAGCGTCGCTCTCCGGGCGGGGCGCCACCTTCACCGCCAACGGGTTCAACGTCGGCGGCGACCGGTTCACCCCGGGGCAGCTGGTCGGTCAGCGGGTGGTCGCCGGCACCTCCGCCGGAACCGTCTCGGCCAATACCGCCACGTCGGTCACCCTGGCGCAGAACTGGATCGGCGGGCAACCCACCAACGACAGCGTCTGGGTGATCAGCGGCTCCAGCCCGAACGTCGGCGCGGTCGAGCTGGCCAGTGCGTTCACCGACCCGGTCGACGAGAACAGGAAGGTCGGCCTGCGGGCGGCCAACGCCCAGGCCAGCTTCGCCAAGGTGAAGCCGCGCTACAGCGCCGCGCTCACCCTGGTCCTCGACCTGCGTGACGACCTGGGCAGCCCGACCGCCAACGCCGACCGGGTGCTGCTGCGCACCGACCCGGCGACGCCGCTGTTCACCGCCGACTTCCCGATCACCACCGGGGTCGACTTCCACGCCACCGCCGGCTTCCTCAAGGTCAAGCTCGGCGGCGACCTCACCGTCGGCCCCGCCGCCCCCGGCCAGCGGATGCTCCAGGTCGGCTTCAAGCAGGCCCAGGACATCAGCCTCGGCTCGTTCTTCCAGCGCCTGCAGTCCGAGCCGGCCACTCTGCTGGCCGCCTCGTCGTCGGTCAGGACCACCGGGCGGGTCAAGGTCAGCGTCCCCGGTGACACCGGAGCCCTCGGCCAGGGCGTCGGGGTCGACGTGAGCTGGCGGGCCGGTGAAGAGCCGGTGGTCAACACCTCCGGGCTGAGTGGACTCTTCGCCGTCGACTTCGACCCGGACGACCCGAAGGCGCTCTTCGCGGTCGTCATCGAGGCGCTGCGGCTGGTCAACGTCGCGCTGTCCCAGCCCGACGGCGGCAGCGGCCCGCTGAACACCGAGATCCCGCTGGTCGGCCGCTCCGCCCGGCAGCTGCTCGGCGCCGACGAGAGCGGCGTCGGCAAGGACGTCACCTTCGTCGCCGACGGGGCGAACTTCCTGCTCAAGGACGGCACCCGCGATGGTGACGCGGGGTTCGACCCGCGCCTGGCGGGGCGGACCGTGGTGATCGGCAGCAAGGCGTACCGGGTGCTGGACCGGGTGGACGGGCAGACGCTGCGCATCGACGCGGCGGGCACCCCGAAGCCGGCGGACGGCACTGCGTACGCGCTGCGCCCCGAGCTGGCCGACGCGTTGGACCGGCTGCTCGCCTCACCCCCGGACAACCTCCAGGACGCCCTCGCGCTGCTCAACGGCGCCATCGGCGAGGGCAGCGGCGTCAGCTTCACCCTGGACCAGCGCGAGGGTGGCCCGTTCCTGCGGATCGGCCTGGACTGGAAGCGGAACGTCCACACCGGCGGGCCGCTCGCCTTCTCCTGGGACGGCGCCCGCGAGCTGATCAGCCTGGACAGCTCCGGCACCTTCGCGCTGGACGTCAGCGCGAACGCGAAACTGGGGCTGCTGCTGCCGCTGCGGCTCGACGCCGCGCCGCTGCTGGACCACACCTCCTCGGCCAGCGTCACCGTCTCCGGCGCGGTGACCGACGCCGCCATCGCCGCGCGGGTCGGCCCGCTCGCTCTCGACCTGGGCAAGGACCCGGACTTCGCCACCGTGAAGGCGAACCTCAGCGTGGGGCTGGGTGGGCTGACCGAGGACGGGCCGATCAGCGGCCTGCTCGGCGTGACCCCGCAGTTCACCACCGCCGGCGTCGACTGCGGCGGCGGCATCGGCGGCGCGGCCGTGCCGATCTGCGCCCGCGCGCCACTGTTCGTCAACAACTGCGAGCCGGACGACGCCACCAACCTGCTCACCTTCACCATGGGCCTGGACCTCACGCCCACCGCGAACACCCCGAACCTGGACTCCTGCTTCGCCAACCTGGCCTTGAAACTCACCGACTTCAACGTCGGCATCGACGGCTACCTGGCGAAGGTGGAGGAGGCGCTGCGGCTGGCCAGCTTCGACGGCAAGCTGCCGCTGGTCGGCGACGACCTGCAGCAGGGCCAGCGCTTCGTGGCGCAGCTCCGCCAGGACGTCAAGGCCGCCATCGGCCCGGTGCTGGCCGACGCCACCCTGGACAGCGCCGGCATGCAGACCGCGCTCAACGACGTCCTCGCCGATCTCGACCCGGGCGTGAGCGCGGTGATCAGCTGCCGCACCGGGGTGGCCGCGCCCTGCCAGCCGGAGGACTTCCAGGCCATCCGGATCAAGCTCACCACCTCCCGCGGCGCACCGTCGGCCGCCGACGGCTGCGCGGACGCCGGCGGCGGCAACGCCTGCCTCGGCGTCAACGTGCCGCTCGACCTGGGCATCCCCGGCCTGTCGCTGAAGGCCAAGAAGGGCGCGCCCGACGGCATCCGGGCCAGGTTGGGCTGGAAGCTGCACCTGGACCTGGTGCTCGACCGGGACGAGGGCTTCTACGTGCCCACCCACGACGGCGACACCACGCCGGAGGTGCAGATCGGCGCGCAGTTCGACATGACCGGCGACCTCGCCGCCCAGCTCGCGTTCATCCAGGTCAACGCGGCCAAGCAGGGAACCGCGCCGCTGGTGAAGGCGTACTTCGGCATCGACCTGAAGGGCTCACCGGGGGAGAAGAGCTGCTTCGACCCGGCGGTCGCCGTCGACTGCGCGGCGGACCCGGACGCCAAGCTCACCCTCGCCGAGTTCGGCGACCTGGGGTCGCTGCTCGCCACCGACCTCACCGCTGCGGTGAACATCGACTGGAAGCTGGCGGCGGTGGTGAACACCGGCGACGAGGTGGGCTCCGCGCTGCCCGGCATCAGCGCCCGCTTCGGCCTGAAGTGGGGGCTGGCGCACAAGCAGGGCGGGCTCACCCCCACCGGCGGTGGCGTCACCACTCCGTTGCAGGTGACCTTCACCGACATCGCGCTGGACGCCGGCGCCTTCTTCGACAAGATCCTCAAACCGGTGGTCGAGAAGCTCAAGGCGGTCACCGGCCCGCTCCAGCCCGTCATCGACACGCTCTACGCACCCATCCCGGTGCTGTCCGACCTGTCCAAGGCCACCGGCGGACCGGACATCACCCTGGTCTGGCTGGCCCAGACCTTCAGCACCCTCAACGGCGGACCCAAGCTGGACTTCATCCACACCGTCCGGGCGGTGATCTCGTTCGTGAACAACATCCCGGACTGCGACTCGGGCTGCTCCATCCCGCTCGGCCAGTTCCTGGTCGACCCGGCGAAGGCGCTCACCACCGAGGTGTCGCCCGCGTCGGCGGAGAGCCTGATCAAGCGGGACGACCCGTTCACCCAGGCGAAGTCGGCCGGCGAGGTGAAGTCGACGGTGGACAACGCCGCCGGGAACGACGGCGAGAAGCTGTTCGCCCCCACCGCCGACGGCAAGTCCAACGCGCAGAAGACCGGCTTCAGCTTCCCGATCTTCGACAACCCGGGCTCGCTGTTCGGGCTGCTGATGGGGCAGGACGTCGAGCTGGTCAGCTTCGACTCCGGTCCGCTGTCGCTCGGCTTCAGCTGGCGGCAGTCCTTCGGCCCGGTCTACGCCCCGCCGCCGGTGCTGGTCACCCTCTCCGGCAGCGCCTCGGTCACGGCCCGGTTCATCGCCGGGCTGGACACCGCGGGCATCCGGCACGCCGTCGAGGCCGCCAGCGACGGCACCGCGCTCGACGCGGTGAGCCTGCTCGACGGCCTCTACTTCAAGACCGCCGACAGCACCGGCACGCCCGTCCCGGTGGTCACCCTGCGCGGCGAGATCGCGGCCGGCGCGGAGGTGAGCGTCCTCATCGTCAAGGCCGGCATCCAGGGCGGCATCCGGCTCACCGTCGGCTTCAGCTGGAACGACCCGAACAACGACGGCAAGTTCCGCACCAGCGAGTTCCTCCAGGCCCTGCTGGTCAACCCGGTCTGCCTGTTCACCACCAGCGGGCAGCTCTCGGTCTTCCTCAAGGTTTACATCACCATCGACCTGTTCCTGTTCTCCAAGACCTTCGACTTCACCCTGGTCGACGCCACCCTGCTCGACTTCCGGGCGCAACCGGACTGCAAACCGAAGCCACCGGAACTCGGTGGCACGGTGGGGGACACCCTGGTGGTCTTCGCCGGCAAATTCGGCAAGAAGGAGCAACGCGGCGACAAGGCCTGGGACAACGCCGCCGGCACCTACGCCGGTGACGTCGTCAAGGTGTACGCGCTGCACTACGCCGACGCCAGCGACGACTTCGACGGCTTCGCGGTCGAGGGTCTCGGCCGCAGGCAGGAGTTCCTCGACCCGGCGCTGACCCGGGTGGTCGTCGACGGACGCGGCTACCATGTCGCCGACCCGGACAAGACGTCGATGTCGGTGCTGCTGCTCGGCGACGGCGACACCGGCGGCGACGGTACGAAGACCTCGCAGTTCGACAAGACGGCGGTGATCATCGGCTCGGACGGCAAGGACCAGATCCGCACCGGCACCGGACCGGCGTACGTGGACGGGCGCGGCGGCGCGGACGTGATCGTCACCACCGAGACCGCCGGCGTGGTCAGCCGGGTCGCCGGCGGCCCCGGCCAGGACACCGTCACCACCGGCGACGGCGACGACATCGTGGCCGGCGACAGCGGCCTCGGCGCCGTCGACCGGGCCGATGCCACCACCGTGCGCACCTCGGTCGGCGACACCAGCCTGACCGGGCTGGTCGACTGGACAAGGCTGGACGACCCGAGCGAGGCGACGACCGGCGACGTCGACCACGTCACCGTCGGCCACGGCACCAACCGGGTCTACGGCAACGGCGGCGACGACGTGCTCGGCGTGGTCGCCGACGACCGGCCCAACGGCAGGAACACGTTGATCGGCGGTGCCGGCGGCGACACCGTCAACGGCGGCAAGGGCGACGACACCATCCACACCTCCGACAGCGCGGTGCCCGCCGACGTGGACCAGCCCGGCAGCGGCGACAGCGGACTGACCAACCGGGTGGACACCGGCGCCGGCCAGGACCTGGTGCACGGCAGCGCCGGCACCGACCTGGTCGTCTCCCACTCCGCCAACGGCCAGACCGGCCGGCTGTACGGCTACGGCGGCGGCGATGTGCTGGTCGGCGGCTACGGCACGGACCAGCTGTTCGGCGGCCCCGGCGAGGACCACGTCATCGCCGAGCCGTCCAAGGTCGGCGAGCCGGGCGACTCCGACGGCTACGGCCCGTTCCGCCAGGTCACCCACGAGCCGCTGCCCGCGGGCACCCAGTCGCAGGCCAAGCTGCTCGTCGGCGGACTCGGCAGCGACCACCTGATCGGCGGCGACGGCGGG
>NZ_JAMOKF010000341.1 GCF_023656545.1 Micromonospora phytophila
CCGGGTCGAAGCGGGCCACGTGCCAGGGCTTCAACCCGGCGGCGGAGCCGACGTGCAGGCTCGGCGAGGCGGACCAGTCCGCGCTCACCGGCGCCGCCACCGGCACCGTACGCCCGCCCGGCTGGGTCACCGTGGCGGTGACGGTCGCCGGGGCGCCGACCGCGACGGTGGCCGGGGCGGCCAGCGCGAGCGTGTCGACGTGGGCGTGGAACTCGGCGGTGACCCAGCGCGGGCCCTCGGCGAGCGGATCCCGCCGGGCCCGGTCCGCCTCGGCCGGGCTGACCGGGTCGACACCGAGCTCCGTCCACCCGGTGAAGCCGCCCCGGTCGGCCGGCGTGGACGGGCCCTTGCCCGAATTGCCGTTGATCAGGTACGGCACGCCGTCGACCCGGTCGGCGTGGAAGGTGCCGACGTGCCCGCCGACGAAGAGCGCCCCCTTGCCGGTGCGGTGCTGGAAGTCGGCCAGCCACTGCTCCAGCAACGCCGCCTCCTTCCGGTCGCCGAGCTGGCTGGCCTGGGCCGGGCTGGGATCGCGCGGCGGGTGGTGGTGCAGCACGACCACCGAGCCGACGGCCGGGTCACCGGCGGCGGAGTCGAGCGCCTCCCGCAGCATCCGGATCTGGTCGAACCCGCCGCCGCGCAGTGAGCCGGCCGAGGAGTTCAGCGTGACGATCCGGGTTCCCTTGTGGTCGACGACCCGTTCGGTGTCGCCGAAGGCGGCCCGGAAGTTCCCGATCGGGGCGCCCATGATCTCGTGGTTGCCGGGCACGTAGTGGTACGGCAGTTCCCCGCCGAGTTCCTCGTCCAGGATCCGCTTCGCCAGCGCGAAGTCCGCCGGGTACGCGGTGTCCACGAAGTCGCCGTTGATGATCAGGAAGTCCGGCCTCGCCGCCTTGACCTCGCGTAGCGTACGGCGGGCCTGGGCGACCAGGTCGCTGTCCGGGTCGGCCGCGACGAACTGCGCGTCGGAGAGCACCGCGAAGCGCCACGGCGCTCCGTCCACCGTGCCGTCGCGGAGCACCACCCGGTCGGTGCGCGACGTCTCGGCCGGCGCGTCGACCGTCGGCGGCACCCGGGCCACCAGGTCGTCGATGACCACCTCGCTGCGGTACTGCGCGGCGGCGTTGGTCTCCGCCACGTAGAACCGGCGGACCCGCACCGGGTACTGCACCCCGGCGGGCACCGCGAACTCGACGTACTTCCAGCCCGTCCAGGTGATCAGCGGGCCCCGGAGCACGTGCTGGGTGTTCTGGGCGTCGTGCAGGTGCAGGCTGGGCCACTCCCCCGTGCCGTTGCCGTGGATCCACATGCCGAACGCCTGCGGCTGGCCGGCCACCTCGATCCAGGCCGGCGGGTCGGCGTACGCGGCCCGGGTGCCGGTGGACTGGCTGAAGTCGTACGTCATCTTCAGGCCGGTGCCGGTGCGGCCGGGCGCCGGCGCGACCGCGCCGCTGGCCCGGGCCTGGCTGAACTTCCACGCGGACGCGTCGTCGAAGGTGGCCACCGGCACGTCGGTGAGCCCCACGGTGACCGGCACGACCGTGCTGTGCCGCCCGACTCCGACGGTGACCAGGGCGGAACCTGTGTCGCGCCGCGCGGTCACCGAGAGGTTGCCGTCGGCGGTCGGGCTGATCTCCAGCAACTCCCGGTCGTAGTCGAGCCTGAGGTCGGCGGGCTCGATCGGGGCGGTGTTGCCCTCGCCGTCGTAGCCGACCACGCCGACGAGGGCGGTGCCGCCGGCGCCGGTGAGCCCGACCCGGTCCACGGTGGAGTCCAGCCGGGCCAGCGGCCCGAGCACGGTGAGGTCGAGGGTTCCCCGGGCGTCGTCGCGCCAGGCGGTGACGGTGCTGCGTCCGGGCACGCCGGCCCGGAAGACGCCCTGGTCGTCGACGCTGCCGTGCTCGGCGGGGGTCGCCCGCCAGCGCGGGGCGCCGGCCGCCGGGCCGTACGTCTCGTCGTGGCCGGCTGCGGTGAGCCGGCGGGTCAGGCCGGGGAAGACCCGGTCCGGCCGGCCGCCGCGCACCGGCGAGACGCCCGGCGCGGTGGTGGGGTCGCTGGCGGTCTCCAGCCAGTACCCGGTGAGCCGGCCGCTGCCCTCGGGAGCGTAGAGGGCCAGCCCGTTGGGCACGGCGCGCTCGGTGCCGTCGGAGGGGCTGTTCTCCACCTGGACGGTCGCGGCGCCCGGCTCGCGGGCGAGCAGTGTCGACGAGCCGCCGCCGTCGAGGTTCAGGGCGTGGTGGGCGCCGAGTTCGGCCATCATCCGGCCCATCTCGGTCTGGGTCACCCCACGGCTGTCGACCTGCCGGCCGTCCACGGTGAGCATGATCATGCGTCGGCCGTCGGCGGAGAAGCCGACGGAGGTCCGTGGGGCCAGCGTCGGGTCGGCGATGCTCTGCGCCTCGCCGTCGCGGACCAGCACGTTCCCGCCGCCGACCGCCGCGTGCAGCGTGCTGCCATCGGCCGGCTTGGGCTGCCACGCCACCGTCACCGGGTCGCCCGGGCGCAGCCCCGCCAGGGCGTCCGCGCCGGCGTCGCGGCCGAGCAGGACGGTGGTGCCGGCGGGGACCGGCCCGCTGCCGGCCGTCGTGCCGACGCCTGCGACGCGCCCGTCGACCACCGCTACCTCGGTGACGCGGGCCGCACCCGCGACCGCGCGTTGCCGGGTGTACGACCCCCAGAGCGCGGTGAACGCGCCGATGCCGTCGGGCTGGACCATGTTGTTGAACTGGGTAAGCGGGACCGGTCCGGTGGGGAGGGTGGCGGTGCCGTCGAAGTTCACCTCGACCACCCGGCCGAGCCCCTCGGTGGTGACCGCGACGGCGTTGCGGTGCCCGCTGACCGCGGACTGGACCAGTTCACCGTCCCGGATGCCGACGCCCTGGGCCGCGCCGGAGTTGTTGATGTCGAAGAAGTCGCCGTTGACGGCGGCGACCGCACGGGACCTGTCGACCGCGCCGCGCAGCGGCTCCGCCCGGCTGACCGCGCCGGAGTTGACGTAGTCGACGGTGACGCCGCCGCCGAGGTCGGCGGTGAGCGCGTCGGCCCGCAGCCAGCCCTGGGCGTCGTACCGGTCGAAGGAGGTGAGCTGGAGGCCCGGCGCGACCGGGCGGGTGGTCTTCGTGGTCTCCAGGCCACCGGCCGGTTCCACCCCGGTCGTGGTCGCCGCCGCGCGGGTGCTGGCGGCCGGGTCGCCGGCCAGGGTCACCGAGTCGGCGGTACGGGAGGAGGCGCGGGGCGCGTCCTCGGCGGCGGTGGCGGAGAGGTCGGTGGCCGGCGGGGCCGCCGCCCCGACGGTGACCGGGCTGGTGGCGGCAACGGTGAGCAGCGGCGTCAGCAGCAGGACGCCAGCGAGCCGAGCGGATCGTCTGCGGGTACGCATGGACGACAGTCAACCGGACGATGAATAGAAGTTTCAATAGTTCACGCCTGAACCGAAGGAAAACTCCAGCCTCCGCCGCGCGACGACGCCCTCGCGCACCCCTGCCGCCACACCCTCGCGGCGACGGGTGACGAGAGAGCCCTCCGCCCGCTGCCCCCTGTCCCTGCCCCGTGGCCCATGCCCTCTGCCCCCTTTGCTCTGCACCCTCATGTGCGCCGGACACGGGCAGTCACCGGCGCGTATCGGGGTGCAGAGCAAAGGGGCCAACCGGGGGTTGGGCGGGGAACAGCCGCCATTCGGGAAGGCGCTGGTCACCGGCTTGCGACGGACATCGACGCCGTCGGGAAGTCGGCACGGCGCCCCGAGAACGACTACCTACCGTGAACCAGGTCGGCCAGCCTGCACGACACGGCCGAGGGCGTACATGCGAGAAGGGGCACGGCCGTCGCGGCCGTGCCCCTTCTCAGCGGTCTCCTCCGGGGAGGGTCACTCCCCCGGCGTCGACTTGGCGATCTGCATCAGGAACTCGATGTTGGTCCGGGACTGCTTGAGCCGGTCCAGCAGGAGGTCCAGCGCCGCCTGCGAGTCCAGCGAGTGCAGGACCTTGCGGAGCTTGTGGATGATGGCCAGCTCCTCCGGCGCGAGCAGGACCTCTTCCTTACGCGTGCCGGACGGGTTGATGTCGATGGCCGGGAAGGTCCGCTTGTCGGCGATCTTCCGGTCCAGCTTCAACTCCGCGTTGCCCGTGCCCTTGAACTCCTCGAAGATGACCGTGTCCGCCATGGACCCGGTCTCCACCAGCGCGGTGGCGAGGATGGTCAGCGACCCGCCGTTCTCGATGTTGCGGGCCGCGCCGAGGAAGCGCTTCGGCGGGTAGAGCGCGGTGGAGTCGATACCACCCGACATGATCCGGCCGCTGGCCGGTGCCGCCAGGTTGTACGACCGCCCGAGCCGGGTCACCGAGTCGAGCAGCACGACCACGTCGTGGCCGAGCTCGACCAGGCGCTTGGCCCGCTCAATCGCCAGCTCGGCGACCGTGGTGTGGTCCTGCGGCGGCCGGTCGAACGTGGCCGCGATGACCTCGCCCTTCACCGAGCGCTGCATGTCCGTGACCTCTTCGGGCCGCTCGTCCACCAGCACCACCATCAGGTGGCACTCCGGGTTGTTGTGGGTGATCGCGTTCGCGATCGCCTGCAGCACCATGGTCTTGCCGGCCTTGGGCGGGGACACGATCAGCGCCCGCTGCCCCTTGCCGATCGGCATGACCAGGTCGATCACCCGGGTGGTGAGGATGTGCGGCTCGGTCTCCAGCCGCAGTCGCTCCTGCGGGTAGAGCGGGGTGAGCTTGTAGAACTCCGGCCGGCGGCGGGCCTCCTCCGGCTCCATGCCGTTGATGGTGTCCAGCCGCATCAGCGGGTTGTACTTGTCCCGCCGCTGCTCGCCGTCACGCGCCGCCGCGCGCACGGCACCGGTGATCGCGTCGCCGCGACGCAGGCCGTACTTCTTGATCTGGGACATCGAGACGTAGACGTCGTTCGGGCCGGCCAGGTAGCCGGTGGTCCGCACGAAGGCGTAGTTGTCGAGCACGTCGATGATGCCGGCCACCGGGACGAGCACGTCGTCCTCGCCGACCTGCGGCTCCCGCGCGGCCCGCTCGCCGCCGTCGCCGCCCTCGACCCGCTCGCCACGGCCACGGCGACGGTCACGGAACCGGCTACGCCGGCCGCGCCGGCCGCCGCCCTCGTCGTCGTCGCCGTCGTTGTCCCGCTCGGCGCGGGGGCCCCGGTCGTTCCGGTCACCCCGGTCGCCACGGTCATTGCGGTCGTTGCGATCGCCCCGCTCGGCACGGTCACCGCGCTCGGCACGGTCACCCCGCTCGGCACGCTCGCCCCGGTCGTTGCGCTCGACACGCTCGCCACGGTCGGCACGCTCGTTGCGGTCGCCCCGCTCAGTGCGGTCGGCACGCTCGGTGCGCTCGCCCCGCTCGGTGCGGTCGCCGCGCTCGCCCCGCTCGGTGCGGTCGGCACGCTCGGTGCGGTCGGCACGCTCACGGCCACGGCCCTCGCCCCGGTCGGCACGCTCGCCGGCCTCGACGGCGGACTCGTCCGCACGCGCCTCCTCG
>NZ_JAMOKF010000342.1 GCF_023656545.1 Micromonospora phytophila
CCGGGCGAGCCGGTCTCGCCGGGCCGACCCGGATCCTGAGACCTCGGGGGAGCTGTCCGCCGGCCGTCGCGCCGCCCGGGACGCCGTCTCGGTGTCCGGCGCCGACGCGCTGGCCGGTGCGGGCCCTGTCGAGCGGGGCGCGGAGGCGACCCGCCCGGCCCCGGTGGGCGGCTACCCGATCGTCGAACCCCCGCGCGGGGGCGACACGCCGCACCCGCTGGAGATGCCGACCGGGCCGATGCCGCCGATCGGCCCCCGGGGCGATCTCCCGCCGGGGGAGCTGCCGGCGTACCCGCCGGTCGTGGGACCGCATCCCGGCGCACCGGCCGGCGACGGGGTCTACCGGACCCGCCGTCCGGCGCTGGCGGTGCTCTTCGCCCTGCTGGTCGCGGTCTTCGAGCTTCCCGCGCTGCGGGTGCTGCTGACCGGCGTCACCGGGGACCCCGTCTCGGCCGCCAACGTCGTGGTGGGCACCTTCCTGGTCTGCGGACTGCCGATCTTCGCGATCGGCCTGTACGGGCTGCGGACCGGCGGGCTGTCGCTGGCGGAGGGGAGCCGGGGGTGGTTGCGCCCGCCGACGGCCTATCTGACCGTCGGTCTGGTGCTCTTCGTCGCCGCCGCCCTCGCCGCCCGCTGACCCGGCCTGGCCCCGTGGGGCGGCGCCTTCGGGACGCAACGGACGGCCGGGCGCAAACCGGGTGGCGCGTCCGAAAGGCTCCCGGCGGTACGCCGGGCCTGGGCGGTCCGACCCGTTCCGCGCACCCGAGGCGTCGGTGGCGGGGAAGGGGCGTACACTGGTCGACTGGCGACCGCCTCGCGCGGTCGACCTCGCGCGCCTTCTCCACGAATTGACGTGGGGCGACGGCCTCCCTGGTCCCGATCTTGATCGGGCCCGCCATGGCCGACGACCGGGCGCCAGGATGCCCGGCCGCCGGCCGGGCGGAACAACCAGGGACTGCAAGGAGTACCCCACCATGGCCGTCGTGACCATGCGCCAGCTGCTGGAGAGCGGTGTCCACTTCGGGCACCAGACCCGGCGCTGGAACCCGAAGATGAAGCGCTTCATCTTCACCGAGCGCAACGGTATCTACATCATCGACCTGCGCCAGACCCTCGACTACATCGAGAAGGCGTTCGAGTTCGTGCGCGGCACCGTCGCCGAGGGTGGCAGCATCCTCTTCGTCGGCACCAAGAAGCAGGCCCAGGAGGCCATCGCCGAGCAGGCGACCCGGGTTGGCCAGCCGTACGTCAACCACCGTTGGCTCGGTGGCATGCTGACCAACTTCCAGACGGTCTACAAGCGGCTGCAGCGGATGAAGGAGCTGGAGGCCCTGGGTGACCTGAGCGGCACCGCCGCCGGGTACACCAAGAAGGAGACCCTGCAGCTGTTCCGCGAGAAGACCAAGCTCACCAAGACCCTTGGTGGTCTGCGGGACATGCAGAAGCTTCCGTCGGCGATCTGGGTGGTCGACACCAAGAAGGAGCACATCGCCGTCGACGAGGCCCGCAAGCTGGGCATTCCGGTGATCGCGGTGCTCGACACCAACTGCGACCCGGACGAGGTCGACTTCCCGATCCCGGGCAACGATGACGCGATCCGTTCGGCCGAGCTGCTGACCAGGGTCGTCGCCGCCGCCGTCGCGGACGGCCTGATCGCCCGCTCCGGCCGTCGTCGGGGCGCCGACGAGAAGCCCGAGCCGGGTGTCGCCTCCGACGAGCCGCTGGCCGAGTGGGAGCGCGAGCTGCTCGAGGAGCCGAAGAAGGCCGACGAGAAGCCGGCGCAGCAGGCCGAGCAGCCCGCCGCGCAGCCGACCGAGCAGCCCGCCGCGCCGCAGGCCGAGCAGCCGGCCGAGCAGCCGGCGACCGCCGCCGCGGAGTGACCGCACCGCCGCCTCCCCACCGTCCGTTTTCGCCGACGGTGGGGAGCGGCGGGTACGCCGGGCACATCGGGCTCGGATCCGGGTAACCGGCACCAGGACCATCCCACCCGCAGTCTCAACACCGAAGAGAGAGCCATGTCCAACTTCACCGCCGCGGACGTCAAGAAGCTCCGCGACCTCACCGGCGCCGGCATGATGGACTGCAAGAAGGCGCTGACGGAGGCCGAGGGCGACTTCGACAAGGCCGTCGAGATCCTGCGCGTCAAGGGCGCCAAGGATGTCGGCAAGCGGGCCGGGCGCACCGCCGCCAACGGTCTCGTCGCGCACTCGGGCCAGGCGCTGCTCGAGCTCAACTGCGAAACCGACTTCGTCGCCAAGACCGACGCCTTCATCGCGCTCGCCCAGCAGCTGGTCGAGCACGGCGAGCGGGCCGGCGTCAGCACCGCCGAGGAGCTGCTCGCCACCGAGCTGGACGGCAAGACCGTCGCCGACCTGGTCCAGGAGCAGTCCGCCAAGATCGGCGAGAAGCTGGTCCTCAACCGGTTCGCCAAGCTCGAGGGCACCACCGCCGTCTACCTGCACCGCAAGAGCCAGGACCTGCCCCCGGCGGTCGGCGTGCTGGTGCAGTACGCCGGCAAGACCGACGAGGCCGGTGACGCGGACGCCCGCGCCGTCGCCATGCAGGTCGCCGCCATGCGGCCGAAGTACCTCACCCGCGACGAGGTGCCGGCCGAGGTCGTCGAGTCCGAGCGGCGCATCGCCGAGCAGACCGCCCGCGAGGAGAACAAGCCCGAGGCGGCGCTGCCGAAGATCGTCGAGGGCCGGGTGAACGCCTTCTTCAAGGACTACGTCCTGGTCGAGCAGGCGTCGGTGGCCGACAACAAGAAGTCGGTGAAGCAGATGCTGGCCGAGGCCGGCATCGAGGTCACCCGCTTCGTGCGGTTCGAGGTCGGCCAGGCCTGAGCCGCTCCTCGGGCGCGTCGCGCGTCCGTGGACAGCAGAACGTCGACGAGGAGGCCGCCGGTGTACGTGACAGGCACCGCGGCCTCCTCGTCACATAGGGTCGGCTACGGCAGTTTCGCGGTACGCGGCGCACGGGGTGTGCGCATGGGGAAGGGCGGGGCGGATGACGCAGGTTGTGAGTGACCGGAGTCTGGCGGCGGACGATCCGACGGCGCCGCCCCCCGGCCGGGCCCGTCGGGTGGTGCTGAAGCTCTCCGGCGAGGTCTTCGGCGGGGGCGCGATCGGCGTCGACCCCGACGTCGTGCAGGGCATCGCCCGGCAGATCGCCACCGTCGTCCGTCGCGGTGTGCAGGTCTCGGTGGTGGTCGGTGGCGGCAACTTCTTCCGCGGCGCGGAACTGCAGAAGCGCGGGATGGACCGGGCCCGGGCCGACTACATGGGCATGCTCGGCACCGTGATGAACTGCCTCGCGTTGCAGGACTTCCTGGAGAAGGAGGGCATCGAGACGCGCGTGCAGAGCGCGATCACGATGGCCCAGGTCGCCGAGCCGTACATCCCGCTGCGCGCCATCCGGCACCTGGAGAAGGGCCGCGTGGTCATCTTCGGCGCGGGTGCCGGCATGCCGTACTTCTCCACCGACACGGTCGCCGCCCAGCGTGCGCTGGAGATCCGTGCCGACGTGGTGCTGATGAGCAAGAACGGCGTCGACGGCGTCTACACCGCCGACCCGCGGGTCGACCCGACCGCCAGCAAGTTCGACTCGATCACCTTCTCCGAGGTGCTGCGCCGCAACCTGCGGGTCGCCGACGCCGCCGCGTTCAGCCTGTGCATGGAGAACGGCCTGCCGATGCTGGTCTTCGGCGCGCAGGGCGACGACATCATCCGGGCCGTGGGTGGCGAGAAGATCGGCACTCTGATCACCGCCTGAGCGGTCCTCCGGCCGACCACAGCGGTCCTGGCGACACCACAAGCCCACGACGAGCACAGAAGGAGGCGAGGAGACCGGTGATCGACGACACCCTCCTCGAGGCCGAGGAGAAGATGGAGCGTGCGGTCGAGCACGCCAAGGAGGAGTTCGGCGCCATCCGCACCGGTCGCGCCACTCCGGCCATGTTCTCCAAGGTCATCATCGACTACTACGGCACCCCCACCCCGCTGACCCAGATGGCGTCCGTGGCCGTCCCCGAGCCGCGCATGGCGATCATCAAGCCGTACGACAACTCGCAGATCAACGCCATGGAAAAGGCGATCCGCGACTCCGACCTCGGCGTGAACCCGAACAACGAGGGCAACCAGCTGCGCATCCTGCTCCCGCAGATGACCGAGGAGCGCCGCCGCGAGATGATCAAGGTTGCCCGGCACAAGGGTGAGGAGGCCAAGGTGGCCATCCGCAACATCCGCCGCAAGGGCAAGGAGGAGCTGGACCGGCTCGTCAAGGACGGCGAGGTCGGCGAGGACGACGGTCGCCGCGCCGAGAAGGAGCTGGACGACCTGACCCAGCGCTACGTCTCCGCCGTCGACGACCTGGTCAAGCACAAGGAGACCGAACTGCTGGAGGTCTAGTCCCGGCAGTGGACGCCCGGCGTCCCGGATGACACGAAGAGGCCCGCCCCCGACCGGGGACGGGCCTCTGTCGGTTGCCTCAGCGGGGGATCCGGACGGTGCGCGTGGTCTCGGTCAGGGTCACCCCGTCGGTGGCGCTGTGCAGCTCGAACCGGACGGTGGCCCGGCCCGGGTGCAGGACGACGGGCTCGGCCCGGTAGAAGCCCATGACGACGATCTCGGTGCCGCCGTCGCAGATGATCTCGCCGGCGCCGCGCGCGGTGGTGGCCCAGCGGGCCGGCAGGCCGTCCTGGGTCAGGGAGGCCGACAGGAAGTAGATGCCGGTCGGGCAGTTCCGCACCGTGCCGCGCACGACCGTCGCCGGGTACTCCGGGCCGCCGCCGTCGAAGCTGGGGTCGTACGGGTAGAACTCGCTGGTGCGGTGCTCGATCCGGATCTGCGCGTCGGGCGTCGCCGCGACGGCTGGCGGCGTCACCGCCAGGACGGCGGTGACGACCGCCAGCAATACCAGACTCACTCTGCGCACGTGCTGCTCCCTTCCCCGTTCACGCCAGCGGCGTGGTGTACGGCCAGCCGACCACCGACGGGACGCGGCGGTCCTCCGCCGTTCGTCCAGTCGGCCGGTCGGATAGGCGTCCGTGGATCGCGACGCGCGGACGGCCGCCCGGACCCCCGGGGTGGACCATCGTCCGCCGTGCAGGACGGGTGGGTGCAGTAGGCTCGGCACGATTCCCGGCCACCCTGCGGTGAACGGTGGGGATCGGCCGGCCGTCCAGCCGGTCAACCGGACGGAACAGTCGCGCGGGTAGGGGATGGTTGTGGTTGTGCGTCATGTGGTCGATCTCGTACCGCTTCCACCCGGTGCGTGATGTCCCACCTCGACCCCTACGGCAGCGCCGAGCCCCGCGGCTGGGACCGGCCCGACCGGCCCGCCCCCGCCCTGCCCTGGCCTGAGCCCGAGCCCGAGCCCGGCCAGTGGCACCGCGGTCCCGGCGGCGCCCCCGACGGGTACGCCGATCCGCGTACCCGGCCCCGCCCGCAGGCCGACCCGTACGCGCAGCCGCGCGCCGGGGCGTACTCG
>NZ_JAMOKF010000343.1 GCF_023656545.1 Micromonospora phytophila
GGGCACACGGGCGGCGACCCGGGCACGCGGGCGGCGGCCGGGCACGCCGGCCGGGGCGGCGTCAGGCCAGCGGCAGGTAGACCCGACCGCCCGAGGAGAGGAACTCCTCCGACTTGTCCTGCATGCCCCGCGCGGCGTACTCCTTCAGCTCCTGGGTGATCTTCATGGAGCAGAACTTCGGCCCGCACATCGAGCAGAAGTGCGCGGTCTTCGCCGGCTCGGCGGGCAGCGTCGCGTCGTGGTACGACCGCGCGGTCTCCGGGTCCAGCGAGAGGTTGAACTGGTCGGACCAGCGGAACTCGAACCGCGCCTTCGACAGCGCGTCGTCCCAGGCCTGCGCGCCCGGGTGCCCCTTGGCCAGGTCGGCCGCGTGCGCGGCGATCTTGTACGCGATCACGCCGGCCTTCACGTCGTCCCGGTCCGGCAGCCCCAGGTGCTCCTTCGGCGTGACGTAGCAGAGCATCGCGGTGCCGAACATGCCGATCATCGCGGCGCCGATCGCCGAGGTGATGTGGTCGTACGCGGGCGCGATGTCGGTGGTCAGCGGGCCGAGGGTGTAGAACGGTGCCTCGTGGCACCACTCCTGCTGGAGGTCCACGTTCTCCTTGATCTTGTGCATCGGCACGTGCCCCGGGCCCTCGATCATCACCTGCACGTCGTACTCCCAGGCGATCCTCGTCAGCTCGCCGAGGGTGCGCAGCTCGGCGAACTGCGCCTCGTCGTTGGCGTCGGCGATCGACCCGGGCCGCAGCCCGTCGCCGAGGGAGAACGTCACGTCGTACCGTGCCAGCAGCTCGCACAGCTCCCGGAAGTTGGTGTAGAGGAAGTTCTCCTCGTGGTGCGCCAGGCACCAGGCCGCCATGATCGAGCCGCCCCGGGAGACGATCCCGGTCACCCGGTCCACGGCCAGCGGCACGTACGGCAGCAGCACTCCGGCGTGCACCGTCATGTAGTCGACGCCCTGCTCGGCCTGCTCGACGACGGTCTCCCGGAACACCTCCCAGCTCAGCCTCACCGGGTCGCCGCCGACCTTCTCCAACGCCTGGTAGATCGGCACCGTGCCGATCGGCACCGGCGAGTTCCGCACGATCGCCTCGCGGGTCTCGTGGATTCGCTTGCCGGTGGACAGGTCCATCACCGTGTCCGCGCCCCACCGCGTCGCCCAGGTCAGCTTCTCCACCTCCTCGGCCACCGAGGAGGTGACCGCCGAGGTGCCGATGTTGGCGTTCACCTTCACCAGGAACGCCTTGCCGATGATGGCCGGCTCGCACTCCGGATGGTTGACGTTGAGCGGCAGCACCGCCCGCCCGGCCGCGATCTCGTCCCGGACGAACTCCGGGGCCATGCCCTCCCGGATCGCCACGAACTCCATCTCCGGCGTCACCACGCCGGCCCGGGCGTACGCGAGCTGGGTCGGCCGCTTCCCGCCCGCGCCCGCGAGCGGGGTGCCCGCGCCCCGCACCGGGGCCACGTCCCCACGCTCGGCGATCCACGGCCCCCGCAGCGGTGGCAGCCCCACCTCGGGCTCCGAGCCCGGCCCCGAGGTGTCGTAGAGCCGGACCGGCGGGTTGTCGCCGGTCAGTTCCACCTCGGCGAAGGGCACCCGGACGTCGGGCCGGGCCCCCTCGACGTAGACCTTGCGACGTGCCTGCATGACAGCCTCCCTGGTGATCAAGCGGACCAGCCGAAGTGGTCCAGCGGGCCGCGTCCCGCGCCCAGCTCCCAGTCCCGCGCGCCGGTCAGCGCGCGGAGGACGTACTCCTTGGCGGTGGCGACCGCGACCGGCACCGGATCGCCCAGCGCCAGCCGGACGGCGATCGCCGCCGAGAACGAACAGCCGGTGCCGTGGCTGTGCCGGGTGGCGACCCGGGGCGCGCGCAGCAGGGTGGTGACGCCGCCGCCGTGCAGCACGTCGACCGCCTCGCCCGCCGTGTCGACGTCACCGCCGGTGACCACCACGTGCTCCGGGCCGCCGGCGGCGAGGGCCTTTGCGGCGGCCACCATCTCCTCGACCGTGGTCACCGGGCGTCCGGTGACGGCCGCGGCCTCCGCGCAGTTCGGCGTCGCCACCCGGGCGTACGGCAGCAGCCGCTCGACGGCGGCGACCACGCCCAACCGGTGCCCGCTCGTGGCGACCAGCACCGGGTCGACGACGAGGTGCGGCAGTCGGCCGTCCTTCGCCGCCTCGGCCACCGCGTCGGCGACCGCCGGGGTGCCGAGCATGCCGGTCTTGACGGCGCGGACCGTGAAGTCGCTGAGCACGCTGTCCAACTGCTCGGTGACCGTGCGCGGCGGCAGCGGCAGGACGGCGTCGACGCCCCTGGTGCTCTGCGCGGTGACGGCGGTGAGCACGCTGGTGCCGTACGCGCCGAGCGCTGCGAAGACCTTGAGGTCGGCCTGGATGCCGGCGCCGCCGCCGGAGTCCGATCCGGCGATGGTGAGCACTGTCTTCGGGGTCACGTTCCGTCTCCCGCTCGTGGGTGCTGCGGCCGACCCTGCGGGCTCGTCCGGGTAGGCGTGAGGGGCTGCGGCCGACCCTGCGGGCTCGGCGTGGGGGGCTGCGGCCGACCGTGCCCACTCCGGGCGGTCAGGCTTGATCCCTGCGTGGGCACGGTCGGCCGCAGCCCCGTACCGGAGACCTTCGTGCGGTCGTGCCGGGTGCGCGGCACCTCGGGGACCTCCGCGCGGTCGTGTTGGCTTTGCGGCACTTCGGGAGTCTTCGTGCGGTCGTGCCGGGTATGCGGCACCTCGGGGACCTCCGCGCGGTCGTGCTGGCTTTGCGGGACCTCGGGGATCTCCGTGCGGTCGTGCCGGGTGGGCGGGACCTCGGGGATCTCTGCCGGGTCGTGGCGGCTGCGGGACGCCTCGGAGGCCGGCGTGGGTCTGTGGCGGTTTCGGGTGGTCCGGAAGGGCGCCGTCAGCGTGGCGGCTGCCTGTTCGGGGTCCTCGGCTCGCATGACCGCCCCGAGCACCGCCACTCCGACGGCTCCCGCCTCGACGCAGGCGATCACCTGGTCCGGGGTCTCCACTCCCCCGAGCGCCAGCACCGGCACGGGGCTTCGCTCGATCAACCTCGCCAGGCCCTGCGGTCGCAGGGGTGGGCCGTAGCCGGGTTTGGTCCTGGTGGGGAAGACGGGTGAGAGGGTGGCGTAGTCCTCGGTGGTGAGCCGGGCCAGCTCCGCCTCGCCGTGGCAGGAGCGGCCGACCAGGTTGAGCCTCGCGGGTGGGTAGGGGCCGGCGGACGGCAGATGGACGGCGTCGCCGTCGAGGGGGTCGGGGCCGGCGACGATCAGGGTGCCGCCGGCCTCGCCGAGGATCGGGCGCAGCTCGGCGGCGAGGGCGGCGCGCTCGGCGCGCGGGAGGTCCTTCTCCCGCAGCACCACCCAACGCACTCCCCCGGCCACCGCCGCCGCGATGACGTCGGCCAATGGCCCCCGCGCCTGCCACCGGTCGGTGAGCACCACCAGCCCGGACGGCACCGGTGACCCGGTGTCGCACTGCTCGACCGCCGCGGCCCGGCTCGACACGCCGCCGTCGTCGTCGCCGCCGCCGCCGGAGATCTTGGCGGGAAGTGGCCCCTCCGGGGGCCGTTCCGTTCCAAGATCCGCCGTGGGCGCGTGGCCGGTCACAGGTCGGGCCTTCCCTCTTCTGGGGTGGAGGGCAGTGCGTGGAAGCGGCGGGCGATTCGGCCGGCGCCGTGGGCGAGCCGGCCCGCCTCGACCGCGTACCGCATCGCGGTGGCCATCGCCACCGGGTCGGCGGCCCGGGTGACGGCGCTGGCCAGCAGGACCGCGTCGCAGCCGAGTTCCATGGCGAGCGTCGCGTCGGAGGCGGTGCCGATGCCGGCGTCCAGGATCACCGGCACGTCGACACCCTGCCGGATCAGCCGGATGTGGTGCGGGTTGGTCACGCCGAGGCCCGAGCCGATCGGCGCGCCGGCCGGCATCACCGCCGCGCAGCCCACGTCGGCCAGCCGCCGGGCCAGGATCGGGTCGTCGGAGGTGTACGGCAGCACGGTGAACCCGTCCGCGACGAGGTCCTCGGCGGCGCGGAGCAGCTCCACCCCGTCGGGCAGCAGCGTCCGCTCGTCGCCGATCACCTCCAGCTTCACCCAGTCGGTCCCGAAGGCCTCCCGGGCCAGGTGCGCCACCTTGACCGCCTCGCCGGCGGTGTGGCAGCCCGCGGTGTTGGGGAGCAGCCGCACACCGCACCGGTCGAGCAGGTCCAGCAGCCCACCGGCGGTCCCGGGGGCGGTGTCCACCCGGCGCAGGGCGAGCGTGACCAGCTCGGTGCCGGAGGCGCGGATCGCCTGCTCCAGCACGTGCAGGTTCGCCGCGCCGCCGGTGCCGAGGATCAGCCGGGAGGTGAAGCTCTCGCCGCCCAGGTCGAAGGTCACCGCGGTCACCCGCCCTGGGCGGCGCTGAGCACCTCGACCCGGTCGCCGTCGCGCAGCACGGTCACCGGCCAGCCGGTACGCGGCACGACCTCACCGTTGACCGCGACCGCGAGGCCGCGCTGCTGGTCGGTGACCGCGCGGACCAGGTCCGCCACGGTCGAGCCGCCGGGCAGGCTGCGCCCGCCGCCGTTCACCGTCAGTTCCACGTGTGCTCCTCCTCCACGGATGCGGCTCTGTCGGGGCCCGGACGGCCGCCGACGGCAGGGTTCCCGGGCCGGCCGGCGCCGGCAGGGTTCCCGGATCGGGCGGCGCCGGCAGCGTTCCCGGACCGGTCGGTGCCGGCAGCGTTCCCGGGCCGGTCGGTGCCGGCAGGGTTCTCGGGCCGGTCGGTGCCGGACGCGTCGGTCGCCCATCCGCCGGCTCCGGCGGATCCGGTGCGACCGGCGGGCGGTGCGAACCGGTCGGGGGTGAAGGGGGCGAGCAGCGGGTCCGCCGTGCCGGTGGTGACCAGGTCGGCGATCAGGTCGGCGGTGACCGGGGTGAGCACGATGCCGTGCCGGTGGTGCCCGGTCGCCGCGAGCACGCCGGGCCGGCCGGGCAGCGGTCCCAGGATCGGGGCGTTGTCGGGTGTGCCGGGACGCAGGCCGGCGACCGTCTCGACCAGGTCGTACTCGGCCAGCTCGGGGAGCAGGTCGACGGCGGCGCGGAGCAGGCGCAGCACCGCCCCGGCGGAGACCTGGGTGTCGGCGCGCTCCTCGACGGTCGCGCCGAGGACCACCTCACCGCTGTCCCGCGGGACGAGGTAGACGTGCTCGCCGTCGGCGTACCCCCGGATCACGTGCCGGAAGCCCGGCGCCAGGCCACCGGGCGCGCGGAGGCGGATCACCTGCCCCTTGACCGGGCGGACCGGCAGCCCGGTGAGGGCCGCCGCGCCGCAGCCGGCGGCCACCACCGTGACCCGCGCGTCCACGTCGGACAGTCGCCGCACGGTAGTGGGCAGCACGGTCGCGCCGGCCCGCTCGGCGGCGGTCCGCAGCGCCGGCACCAGCCGG
>NZ_JAMOKF010000344.1 GCF_023656545.1 Micromonospora phytophila
AGTGGTGCGGTTGCAGCCCGTCGGAATTGGGCTGTAAACGCATTCAGGGCCACCCCGAAGGGTGGCCCTGAATGGAATGGTTGTCCGGCGGCGTCCTACTCTCCCACACCCTCCCGAGTGCAGTACCATCGGCGCTGGAGGGCTTAGCTTCCGGGTTCGGAATGTTACCGGGCGTTTCCCCTCCGCCATGACCGCCGTAACTCTATCGACATGTCAAACAACACCACACATGGGGTGTGTTCGTTTGTCGGGAGTTGCACAGTGGACGCGTAGCTTCTTTGTAGTCAAGTCCTCGGCCTATTAGTACCGGTCAACTGAACCCGTTACCGGGCTTACATTTCCGGCCTATCAACCCAGTCGTCTAGCTGGGGGCCTTACCCACCCGAAGGTGGTGGGATACCTCATCTTGAAGCAGGCTTCCCGCTTAGATGCTTTCAGCGGTTATCCCTTCCGAACGTAGCTAACCAGCCGTGCCCCTGGCGGGACAACTGGCACACCAGAGGTTCGTCCGTCCCGGTCCTCTCGTACTAGGGACAGCCCTTCTCAAGTATCCTACGCGCGCGGCGGATAGGGACCGAACTGTCTCACGACGTTCTAAACCCAGCTCGCGTACCGCTTTAATGGGCGAACAGCCCAACCCTTGGGACCTGCTACAGCCCCAGGATGCGACGAGCCGACATCGAGGTGCCAAACCATCCCGTCGATATGGACTCTTGGGGAAGATCAGCCTGTTATCCCCGGGGTACCTTTTATCCGTTGAGCGACACCGCTTCCACTCGCAAGTGCCGGATCACTAGTCCCGACTTTCGTCCCTGCTCGACCTGTCAGTCTCACAGTCAAGCTCCCTTGTGTACTTGCACTCAACACCTGATTGCCAACCAGGCTGAGGGAACCTTTGGGCGCCTCCGTTACTCTTTGGGAGGCAACCGCCCCAGTTAAACTACCCACCAGACACTGTCCCTGAACCGGATAACGGTCCGAAGTTAGATACCCAAATCAACCAGAGTGGTATTTCAAGATTGCCTCCACCCATACTGGCGTATGGACTTCACCGGCTCCCACCTATCCTACACAAGCTAATTCGGATACCAATGTCAAGCTATAGTAAAGGTCCCGGGGTCTTTCCGTCCTGCCGCGCGTAACGAGCATCTTTACTCGTAATGCAATTTCGCCGGGCCTGTGGTTGAGACAGTGGGGAAGTCGTTACGCCATTCGTGCAGGTCGGAACTTACCCGACAAGGAATTTCGCTACCTTAGGATGGTTATAGTTACCACCGCCGTTTACTGGCGCTTAAGTTCTCCGCTTCGCCCCGAAGAGCTAACAGGTCCCCTTAACGTTCCAGCACCGGGCAGGCGTCAGTCCATATACATCGAATTACTTCTTCGCATGGACCTGTGTTTTTAGTAAACAGTCGCTTCCCCCTGCTCTCTGCGGCCATACAACGCTCCACCCGCGTGGGGCTTCACGTCTCCGGCCCCCCTTCTCCCTAAGTTACGGGGGCAATTTGCCGAGTTCCTTAACCACAGTTCGCCCGATCGCCTCGGTATTCTCTACCTGACCACCTGTGTCGGTTTGGGGTACGGGCCGCTCGGAACTCGCTAGAGGCTTTTCTCGGCAGCATAGGATCACTGACTTCACCTGAATCGGCTCGGCATCACGTCTCAGCCTTCATGTACCACGGATTTGCCTATGGCACGGCCTACACGCTTACCCCGGCACAACCACCGGCCGGGCTCAGCTACCTTCCTGCGTCACCCCATCGCTTGACTACTACCCGTCAGGTTCCCACGCTCCCCAACCACAACCCGAAGGCCGCGACTGGTTTGGGTGGTTAGCACAACGAGGTTCGTCAGGGTCGTTCCTTCGCGGGTACGGGAATATCAACCCGTTGTCCATCGACTACGCCTCTCGGCCTCGCCTTAGGTCCCGACTCACCCAGGGCGGATTAGCCTGGCCCTGGAACCCTTGGTCATCCGGCGGAAGGGTTTCTCACCCTTCTTTCGCTACTCATGCCTGCATTCTCACTCGTGCCGCGTCCACAACTGGGTCACCCCGCTGCTTCACCCCCGGCACGACGCTCCCCTACCCATCCACACACCTGCACAAGGAATCAAGTCCAAGCGAGGTTGAAATGTGAATGCCACAGCTTCGGCGGTGTGCTTGAGCCCCGCTACATTGTCGGCGCGGAACCACTTGACCAGTGAGCTATTACGCACTCTTTAAAGGGTGGCTGCTTCTAAGCCAACCTCCTGGTTGTCTGTGCGACCCCACATCCTTTTCCACTTAGCACACGCTTAGGGGCCTTAGCTGGTGATCTGGGCTGTTTCCCTCTCGACTACGAAGCTTATCCCCCGCAGTCTCACTGCCGCGCTCTCACTTACCGGCATTCGGAGTTTGGCTGATTTCGGTAAGCTTGTGGGCCCCCTAGACCATCCAGTGCTCTACCTCCGGCAAGAAACACGCGACGCTGCACCTAAATGCATTTCGGGGAGAACCAGCTATCACGGAGTTTGATTGGCCTTTCACCCCTAACCACAGGTCATCCCCCAATTTTTCAACATTGGTGGGTTCGGCCCTCCACGCGGTCTTACCCGCGCTTCAGCCTGCCCATGGCTAGATCACTCCGCTTCGGGTCTAGGACACGCGACTGAATCGCCCTATTCAGACTCGCTTTCGCTACGGCTCCCCCACACGGGTTAACCTCGCCACATGCCACTAACTCGCAGGCTCATTCTTCAAAAGGCACGCCGTCA
This sequence comes from Micromonospora phytophila, assembly GCF_023656545.1. Taxonomy (GTDB): domain Bacteria; phylum Actinomycetota; class Actinomycetes; order Mycobacteriales; family Micromonosporaceae; genus Micromonospora; species Micromonospora phytophila. The sequence goes on from NZ_JAMOKF010000344.1 coordinate 2,755, forward strand.
CCCCGTAAGGCTCCGACGGATTGTAGGCGAACGGTTTCAGGTACTATTTCACTCCCCTCCCGGGGTACTTTTCACCATTCCCTCACGGTACTCGTCCGCTATCGGTCACCAGGAAGTATTTAGGCTTACCAGGTGGTCCTGGCAGATTCACGGCAGATTTCAGGGGTCCGCCGCTACTCGGGAACACCCACAGAAGGTCAGCAACTTTCACCTACCGGACTTTCACCGTCTACGGTCAGCCATTCCAGACTGTTCGACTAGCCACTGACTTTGTAACTTCTCGAACGAGTGTCAGCCCGTTCAGCAGGGTCCCACAACCCCAACCACGCAACCCCTGACAGGTATCACACGCAGCCGGTTTAGCCTCGATCCGCTTTCGCTCGCCACTACTCACGGAATCACTAAATTGTTTTCTCTTCCTACGGGTACTGAGATGTTTCACTTCCCCGCGTTCCCTCCATACACCCTATGTGTTCAGGTGCAGGTGACACCACATGACTGGTGCCGGGTTTCCCCATTCGGACACCCTGGGATCACAGCTTGGTTGACAGCTCCCCCAGGCCTATCGCGGCCTCCCACGTCCTTCATCGGCTCCTGGTGCCAAGGCATCCACCGTTCGCCCTTGACAACTTGACCACAAAGATGCTCGCGTCCACTGTGCAATTCTCAACAAACGACCAACCCACAACCAGATCCGTGCAACACCAGACCCGACAACCGCCGGCGGTATGCCACACCAGGTCATGCCTGGCAGACTCCCGAAGCTCACGCTCCGGACAAGTCTTCCGAAAAAACAACCAATGGTTGTTCCTTCAGGACCCAACAGGGTGCTCTGCGCTCCTTCTCAGCCGCACCAGGACCAACCCGTTCCCACCACCCCGAAGGGCAGCTGTACTAGGTGTCCCGGCCGTTGCCGAGGAAAAACTCGCCAGTGTCTCCGCCATCTGAGCACCCCACCACCACAGTCGGGCGGCGCGGGCTCCTTACACCCTTTCGGGTGAAGGTGCTCCTTAGAAAGGAGGTGATCCAGCCGCACCTTCCGGTACGGCTACCTTGTTACGACTTCGTCCCAATCGCCAGCCCCACCTTCGACGGCTCCCTCCCACAAGGGGTTGGGCCACCGGCTTCGGGTGTTGCCGACTTTCGTGACGTGACGGGCGGTGTGTACAAGGCCCGGGAACGTATTCACCGCAGCGTTGCTGATCTGCGATTACTAGCGACTCCGACTTCACGGGGTCGAGTTGCAGACCCCGATCCGAACTGAGACCGGCTTTTTGGGATTCGCTCCACCTCACGGTATCGCAGCCCATTGTACCGGCCATTGTAGCATGCGTGAAGCCCTGGACATAAGGGGCATGATGACTTGACGTCATCCCCACCTTCCTCCGAGTTGACCCCGGCAGTCTTCGATGAGTCCCCGCCATAACGCGCTGGCAACATCGAACGAGGGTTGCGCTCGTTGCGGGACTTAACCCAACATCTCACGACACGAGCTGACGACAGCCATGCACCACCTGTGACCGCCCCCGAAGGACCTCACATCTCTGCGAGTTTTGCGGCCATGTCAAACCCAGGTAAGGTTCTTCGCGTTGCATCGAATTAATCCGCATGCTCCGCCGCTTGTGCGGGCCCCCGTCAATTCCTTTGAGTTTTAGCCTTGCGGCCGTACTCCCCAGGCGGGGCGCTTAATGCGTTAGCTGCGGCACAGGGAACCGGAGAGGCCCCCCACACCTAGCGCCCAACGTTTACAGCGTGGACTACCAGGGTATCTAATCCTGTTCGCTCCCCACGCTTTCGCTCCTCAGCGTCAGTATCGGCCCAGAGACCCGCCTTCGCCACCGGTGTTCCTCCTGATATCTGCGCATTTCACCGCTACACCAGGAATTCCAGTCTCCCCTACCGAACTCTAGCCTGCCCGTATCGACCGCAGGCTTGGGGTTGAGCCCCAAGTTTTCACGGTCGACGCGACAAGCCGCCTACGAGCTCTTTACGCCCAATAAATCCGGACAACGCTCGCACCCTACGTCTTACCGCGGCTGCTGGCACGTAGTTGGCCGGTGCTTCTTCTGCAGGTACCGTCACTTACGCTTCGTCCCTGCTGAAAGAGGTTTACAACCCGAAGGCCGTCATCCCTCACGCGGCGTCGCTGCATCAGGCTTCCGCCCATTGTGCAATATTCCCCACTGCTGCCTCCCGTAGGAGTCTGGGCCGTGTCTCAGTCCCAGTGTGGCCGGTCGCCCTCTCAGGCCGGCTACCCGTCGTCGCCTTGGTAGGCCATCACCCCACCAACAAGCTGATAGGCCGCGAGCCCATCCCAGGCCGAAAAACTTTCCACCACCAAACATGCGTCCAGTGGTCATATTCGGTATTAGCCCCCGTTTCCGAGGGTTATCCCAAAGCCTAGGGCAGGTTGCTCACGTGTTACTCACCCGTTCGCCGCTCGAGTACCCCGAAGGGCCTTTCCGCTCGACTTGCATGTGTTAAGCACGCCGCCAGCGTTCGTCCTGAGCCAGGATCAAACTCTCCAACAAAAACTTGTTGAAACAGTCATCCCGACAACAAACAATGTTGCCAAAGGAATCCAAGACCAACCGAGCCGAAGCCCGACCAGTCCGGGGTATAAATCATAATTGGCACTGGCTTATCAAGCACCCTGTTGAGTTCTCAAAGAACAACCACACACC
>NZ_JAMOKF010000345.1 GCF_023656545.1 Micromonospora phytophila
TGCGCCGGACGCACCGCCGGGGCCGGCGTACGCCGGGCGGGGGCGAGGGGCCGCCAGATCGTCGGCGCCGCCGGAACGGCCGGGGACCGGGTCAACGACGGCTGACCGGTCACCGGCAGCGGAATCACCACCGGCCCCACCGAGGGCGTCGGGAGGAACGGGGTGCTGGTGTCCGGCAGGGCGGTGCTGCCGACCGTCGCGGAGCCGGTGCTGATCGCGGCGAGGATCGGCATCGACGCGGTGCCGGCGAGCAGCGCCACCGTGAACAGGTAACCCCGGGACGGGCCGCCGGCGCCGGGCGCCCGGTGCACCCCGACCACCCGCCGGTAGTCCCCGGGCGAGCGGTGCCGCGCGAGGAGCGGAGCACCGGGATCTTCACCTGGCTCGGACACCGCGTACTCCTCGTCGTCGTCTGCTCGGGCGGTCGGGCGGCACGGGCCGGACCGGAAGCGGCAAACTGCCTGATCGATGGGCGATCCGCCGCCAATCAGCCTGGCCCAGTTACGTTCCGTCCGCCAACCCTGTACAGCGTGTCGACACGCGTATATGGCCGAACGGTGACGAACCATCGCCGGATCGGCCGCGCGTCAATGGAACCGACACCCGGTGACGGGTGTAACGAAACGGGCGGCCGACCCGGCGCGGGGCGGGCGTACTGTGGGCCCGCTCACGGTTGATGCGAATATGGACCACGACGGCAACGCAGCCGCGACCTCCGCGCACCCTCGCGGAAGGCGCGGCTGGGCGCCGGCGCTCCCGAACCGGGTTCGGCCTTGAATCCGGCTTCACGCCGCGCGGCAACCCCCACCGGGGCTAGGCGCGGCCGCCAGGAACCCGTCCGGCACCAGCCGGACAGGCGCACGAGTTGCGCGGCCGGGTGACCCCCCGGTGCCGACGCAGACAGACAGGGAGAGACGGATGGCAAAGGGCGACCCCGGGGTCACCAGCCGCGGCCGACGGGCCGCACCCCGGTCCAGGAAGGGCGCGACCGGCGACCCGCAGCTGGTGCAACTGCTCACCGCCGACGGCGAGCGGATCGAGAGCGCGACCGGACCGGACGGGACGGAGTACCGCGTCGACTTCACCGACGAGGAGTACCGCGGGCTCTACCGCGACCTCGTGCTGGTTCGCAAGCTCGACGCCGAGGCCACCGCGTTGCAGCGGCAGGGCGAGCTGGGCCTCTGGGCCAGCCTGCTCGGCCAGGAGGCGGCGCAGGTCGGCTCCGGGCGTGCGCTGCGTACGCAGGACATGGCCTTCCCGACCTACCGGGAGCACGGCGTCCTCTACTGCCGGGGCATCGACCCGATCATGCCGCTGGGCCTGTTCCGCGGCGTCGACCAGGGCGGCTGGGACCCGAACGAGTTCAAGTTCAACATGTACACGATCGTGATCGGGGCGCAGACCCTGCACGCGACCGGGTACGCCATGGGCGTCCACATGGACGGCAAGACCGGCACCGAGGACGGCGAGGCGGTGATCGCCTACTTCGGCGACGGCGCCACCAGCCAGGGCGACGTCAACGAGGCGTTCGTCTGGGCCAGCGTCTTCAACGCGCCCCTGGTGTTCTTCTGCCAGAACAACCAGTACGCCATCTCGGAGCCGCTGGAGCGGCAGACCCGCGTCCCGCTCTACCAGCGGGCGGGCGGCTTCGGCTTCCCGGGCGTCCGGGTGGACGGCAACGACGTGCTCGCCTCGTACGCGGTGACCCGGCACGCGCTGGACAACGCCCGGCTCGGCCAGGGTCCCAGCCTGATCGAGGCGTACACCTACCGGATGGGGGCGCACACCACCTCCGACGACCCGACCCGCTACCGGATCGCCAGCGAGGTCGAGGCCTGGCAGGCCAAGGACCCGATCGCCCGGATGAAGGCGTTCCTGGAAAAGCAGCAGATCGCCGACGCGGACTTCTTCGCCGCCGTTGACGAGCAGGCCCGCACCGAGTCGGTGCACCTGCGCGAGCGGGTGCTCGACATGCCCAACCCGGAGCCGGTGACGATGTTCGACCACGTCTACCCCAACGGGTCCCCCGAGCTCGACGAGCAGCGGGCGCAGTTCAGCAGGTACATGGAGTCGTTCGAGGGGAGCGCCCACTGATGGCCACGGAGACGCTCACCCTCGGCAAGGCCCTCAACACCGGCCTGCGCCGGGCCCTGGAGAACGACCCGAAGGTCGTCATCATGGGCGAGGACGTCGGCAAGCTCGGCGGCGTCTTCCGGATCACCGACGGGCTCCAGAAGGACTTCGGCGACCAGCGGGTGATCGACACCCCGCTGGCCGAGTCCGGCATCATCGGCACCGCGGTCGGCCTGGCCATCCGCGGCTACCGCCCGGTCTGCGAGATCCAGTTCGACGGCTTCGTCTACCCCGCGTACGACCAGATCGTGTCGCAGGTGGCGAAGATGCACTACCGCTCGCAGGGCAAGGTCCGGATCCCGATGGTCATCCGGATCCCCTTCGGCGGTGGCATCGGCGCGGTCGAGCACCACTCGGAGTCGCCGGAGGCGTACTTCGCGCACACCGCCGGCCTGAAGGTGGTGTCCTGCGCCAACCCGCAGGACGCGTACTCGATGATCCAGCAGGCGATCGCGTCGGACGACCCGATCGTCTTCCTGGAGCCGAAGCGGCGCTACTGGGAGAAGGGCCCGGTGGAACTGGACGCCCCGCTCGACGCGGCGTACCCGCTGCACTCCGCCCGGGTGGTGCGGCCCGGCGCCGACGCCACCGTGCTGGCGTACGGGCCGATGGTCCGGACCTGCCTCGACGCGGCGACCGCCGCCGCCGAGGACGGCCGGGAGCTGGAGGTCATCGACCTGCGCACGCTCTCCCCGCTGGACCTGGGCACCGCCTACGAGTCGGTGAAGCGCACCGGCCGCTGCGTGGTCGTGCACGAGGCCCCCGGCAACCTGGGCCTGGGCTCGGAGATCGCCGCCCGGATCACCGAGGAGTGCTTCTACTCCCTGGAGTCCCCGGTGTTGCGGGTGACCGGCTTCGACACCCCCTACCCGGCCTCCCGGGTGGAGGAGGAGTACCTGCCCGACCTCGACCGGGTGCTCGACGCCGTCGACCGCACCTTCGGCTGGTGAGCGGCATGTCACGGATCAAGGAGTTCAACCTCCCCGACCTGGGCGAGGGCCTGACCGAGGGCGAGATCCTCGCCTGGCTGGTCAAGGTGGGTGACGTCATCGAGCTGAACCAGCCGATCGTCGAGGTGGAGACGGCGAAGGCGGCCGTCGAGATCCCGGCGAAGTGGGCCGGCCAGGTGCGGGCGATCTTCCACCCGGAGGGCACCACGGTCGAGGTCGGCACGCCGATCATCTCGATCGACACCGACCCGGGCGCCGGACCGCTGGACGAGTCGACGACCGGTACGCCGGCCGCCGACCTGCCCACCCCGTCGGCGGCCTCGCTGGCCGCGGTCGAGGTGGCGCCGAGCGAGGGCGCGGTCGAGCCGGGCCTGATCGGCGGTCCCGCCCCGGGTGGGCGTACCGCCGTGCTGGTCGGCTACGGCCCGCGCACCACGGCGGCCAAGCGCCGCCCGCGCAAGGGCGGCGTCCCCGCCCAGGCCACGTCGGCTCCGGCCGCGCCGGTGCAGCCGGCTCCGGTCGCGCCGGCTCCGGTCGTCCCGGTGTCGCCCGCCCCGGCGGCGAACGGCAACGGGCCGGCCGGTGGGCTGGTGCTGGCGAAGCCGCCGGTGCGCAAGCTCGCCAAGGACCTCGGTGTCGACCTGGCCACGCTGACCGGCTCGGGCCCGCTGGGCTCGATCACCCGGGAGGACGTACAGCGGGCGGCGAGCGCGACCCCGGCGGCGGCCGAGCCGCTGACGGTGGCGGCGCCGGCCACGGCCGTCGCGAGCTTCGGTGCGGACCGCGAGCAGCGCATCCCGGTCAAGGGGGTACGCAAGCTCACGGCCGAGAACATGTCCCGCTCGGCGTTCACCGCCCCGCACGTCACGGAGTTCCTGACCGTCGACGTGACCCGGGCGATGAAGGCCCTGGACCGGCTCCGCGAGCGGCGGGAGTGGCGCGACGTCCGGGTCTCGCCGCTGCTGCTGGTGGCCAAGGCGGTGCTGCTGGCGGTCAAGCGCCACCCGATGGTCAACTCGACCTGGGCGGGCGACGAGATCGTCGTCAAGGACTACGTCAACCTGGGCATCGCGGCGGCCACCGAGCGCGGTCTGATCGTGCCGAACATCAAGGACGCCGGCCGGCTCTCGCTGCGCGAGCTGGCGGACGCGATGACCGGCCTGGTGCAGACGGCCAAGGCGGGGAAGACCTCGCCGGCCGACATGTCCGGCGGCACCCTGACGATCACCAACGTCGGCGTGTTCGGGGTGGACACCGGTACGCCGATCCTGCCTCCGGGTGAGTCGGCGATCCTGGCCTTCGGCGCGGTCCGGGAGATGCCGTGGGTGCACAAGGGCAAGGTCAAGCCGCGCCAGGTCACCACCCTGGGCCTCTCCTTCGATCACCGGATCATCGACGGTGAGCTGGGCTCGAAGTTCCTCCGCGACATCGGGGACTTCCTGGCGGATCCGGAGGCGGCGCTGCTCGCCTGGACCTGACGGTCCACGACACCAGGCCACGGCCGGTGTGCCACGGGTGAACACCCGGCACACCGGCCGTGTCCGTTGGGCGACAGAAACGTCGGCCATCGGCCACGCTGACCTTTGATTGTTCGGCGGGTGTCTCAGCTCACCTAACAATCGATGGAAGTTGGCGGCGTTCTGCGCTTCAATGGACACAACAGGCTGACAACCGAATAGCCAGGAGGAAGAGACCACCATGAGCATGATCGAGCGAATCCGTAACCGCCGCGACGCCAACCGCCGCGCCCGTGCCATCGAGCACGCGCTGCGCTCCGCCAACTCGCCCGCGGTCCGCGAAGAGATCCTCGCCATCGCCCAGCGTCACATGAGCTGACGCCCCTCCACTTCCCTCACCTCCTGCTGATCGATGGCCCGCCCGGTCCGCCCGGGTGGGCCGTCGGCGTTTCACACCGATTGACACCGGGATTCCGCCTCGCCCCAGCGCCCGGTACGGTTGGGCTCGGTCATCGCCCGCCGACCCGAACAGGTCGGGCCGACAGAAGCCGCTCGACACCGTACGGCGACGCGGAGTGACGACCGGGTGCTCCCCGGACGCCCTCGGGCGGCCACCGGATACGGTGCGGGGAGCCGGCACGGCCGGCACACCGGCGACGCCGGCCACCCTGCCGAGCAAGACCGATCGGCAGGGGTGGGCCGACAGGTGATGGAGGAGGCGCACGCATGACGTCCGAGGGCACGCACCACCCCGGCCAGGAGCCGGACGAGGTGTCGCCGGGCGCCGGCGGACCGGCGCCGTACGGCGACCGGCCGGCGCAGCAGGACAACGGATACGGCGTCGGTGCCCCCGACCTGGGTTGGGCGCCCCCGCCGCCGACGGGACG
>NZ_JAMOKF010000346.1 GCF_023656545.1 Micromonospora phytophila
CCCGCCGCCGCTGCGGGTCCGCCCGCTGCGTCCCTGGCTCGCCGAGCCGGCCGCCGCGGCGGCGTTGGCACCCGTCGAGGGGCCACCGGCGCGGGCGCTGGTGCCGCCGCTGCTCCGCGGTTACCTGCGCCTCGGCGCCTGGGTCTGCGGCGAGCCGGCGTACGACCCGGACTTCGGGGTGGCCGACTTCTACGTGCTCTTCGACCTGGACCGGATGAATCCGCGCTACCTGCGGCACTTCCTCGGCGGGGCCGAGCGGTGAGCGCCGCCGCGTACCACCTCTGGCGGCCGGTCTCCGGGTGCGGCCCGGCGTGCCTCCCGGTGCCCGGCGAGGTGCCGGCCGTGCCGACCGGCCGGCGGCTCGCCCGGCTGGCGGCCGTGCTCGGGATGCTGGTCCTCGGCGCCGGCCTGGCCGTGCTCTTCCCCCTGCTGCCGGTGGGCGAGCGGCAGGCCGCCGTCCGGGGCTGGGCCCGGGCGACCACACGCGCGTTCGGCGTACGCCTGCTGGTCCGGGGCCGGCTGCCCCGGCGGCGCGCGCTGCTGGTCGCCAACCACGTGTCCTGGCTGGACGTCCTGGCGGTGCTGGCCGTCGCCCCGGCCCGGATGCTGGCCAAGAGCGAGGTGCGGCGATGGCCACTGATCGGGCTGCTCGCCGGCGCGACCGGCACGGTCTTCGTCGACCGGAGCCGGCCCCGCGACCTGCCGGCCACGGTGGGCCGGGTCGCCGACGCGCTGCGGGACGGGCGGGCCGTCGCGGTCTTCCCGGAGGGCACGACCTGGTGCGGCGACGCGGCGGACTGCCGTCCGGGTGGCGGCTTCCGGCCGGCCGTGTTCCAGGCGGCGATCGACGCCGGCGCTCCGGTCGTGCCGCTGCGGATCGGCTACCGGTGCGCCGCGACCGACGCCGGGACGACGGCGACGGCCTTCCTCGGCGACGAGAACCTGTGGCAGTCGGTGCGGCGGGTGCTGGCCGCCCGTGACCTGGTGGTGTCGGTGACCGTCACGACCGCCCTGCATCCGGCCGCCGACGCCGACCGGCGGCTGCTGGCCCGGGCGGCCGAGTCGGCGGTGCACCTCGTCCCGGCCCGGCGCCCCACGCCGCGGATGCTCCGTCCGGTGCCGGCCCCGTCCAGGCCGGCCGTGACCGAGCCGGAGCTGCACCTGGCCGCCTGACCGTTCCGCCGTCGCGACGCCGCGACGCGAGACAGTCTTGTTAAGTCGCGATGTATCGCGTTAGTCTTTCCTCGTCGGACGCGCACCGCGTCCTGCGAGGGAGGACGCATGGCCACCTGGACTGTAGACAGCCCGCAACGGCTCACCCTCGACGGGCCCGTCACCCGACTCGACGTCCATCTGCTCAGCGGCCGGCTCACCGTGGTGGCCACCGACGGACCGGCCCGGGTCGACATCACCCGGGTCGGTCGCCGGCCCGTCCTGGTCGAGCAGCGCGACGGCCGGCTCTCCGTCCGGCAGGAACGCGGCCGGCGCTGGTGGGAGGCCCTCTGGTGGGTGGGGCCGCTGGCCCGCTGGCCCCGGGTGGACGTCTCCCTGGCCGTTCCCGCCGACGTGCTGGCCGACCTGCACCTGGTCGACGGTGCGCTGGTCGCCTCCGGCCTGCGCGGGCAGACCCGGGCAGAGGTCACGGCCGGCCAGATCACCCTGCGGGGGCTGCGCGGCCGCACCGCGGCGAAGATCACCTCCGGTCCGGTCGAGGCGCTGGGCGTGGCCGGCGACCTCGACCTGGAGACGGTCTCCGGCGAGGTGATCCTCGCCGACAGCGCGGCCGGGCAGGTCCGCGCGCAGACCGTCTCCGGCGCGATCACCTGCGACCTCGACAACCCCCGGGGCAGCGACATCCGGCTCAGCACGATCTCCGGCAGCATCACGGTCCGGGTGCGCCGGGACAGCGACCTCGACGTCCGGCTGCACACCACCTCCGGCCGGATCACCAGCGGCTTCCCCCAGGTGCGCGGCAGCGCCGCCCCCGGCGCGGTGGTCCACAGCGAGGGAGTGCTCGGAGCCGGCGAGGGTAGGCTCTCGGCGTCCGCGACCTCGGGCAGCATCGCGCTGCTCGCCCGCCCAGCGGACGACGACCTGGAGGAGCTGCCGTGACCGCCGTGTTCAGTCACGGGCGGCTCCGGCTCTACCTGCTGAAGCTCCTCGACGACGGTCCGAAGCACGGCTACGAGCTCATCCGCCTGCTGGAGGAGCGCTTCCTCGGGCTGTACGCCCCCAGCGCCGGCACGATCTACCCCCGGTTGCAGCGGCTGGAGGTAGAGGGGCTGGTCACCCACACCGCCGCCGGCGGCCGCAAGGTCTACGAGATCACCGACGCCGGCCGGGCCGAGCTGCGCCAACGGGCCGGTGAGCTGGCCGCCCTGGAAGCCGACATCACCGCCTCGGTGGCGGACCTCTCCACCCTCGCCGGGGAGATCCAGAGCGAGGTACGCGGCTCCGTCCGGGACCTCAAGCGGGAGCTTCGGGAGGCGACCCGGCAGACCCGGCGCACCAGCTGGGTCCACCCCGCCCCGGCGCCCGCTCCCGCCCCGGGCCCGTCGCCGACGCCGGGGTCGAGCCCGCTCACCGAGTTCGACCAGCGGCTGGCCGCCTTCACGGTCGAGGTGGGCGCGCTGGTCCGGGCCCGCCGGCTCAGCGACTCGCAGCTGCGTACCGCGATCCGGCTGCTCGACGGCGCGCTGGACGGGCTGCGCCGGCTGCTGCGCTGACCGACGGCCGCCGGGTCGGGCCCACGGCCGGCTCACAGGTTATTTCCAGCAAGCGCCCAGCGCGGGCGCAGCGAGAACGCGGATGATGGTCGGCATGGCCGCTACCCAGACCGAGGCGCGACTGCTCGTCGTCGAGGACGACCCCAACATCCTCGAACTGCTCTCCGCCAGCCTGCGTTTCGCCGGCTTCGACGTGGCCACCGCCACCAGCGGCAGCGCCGCCCTGCACGCGGCCAAGGACCACCGGCCCGACCTCGTCGTGCTCGACGTGATGCTGCCCGACCTGGACGGCTTCGAGGTCATCCGGATGCTCCGCGAGGGCGGCACCCGGACGCCGGTGGTCTTCCTGACCGCGCGGGACGCCACCGACGACAAGATCCGTGGGCTCACCCTGGGCGGGGACGACTACGTCACCAAGCCGTTCAGCCTGGAGGAGCTCACCGCCCGGATCCGGGCGGTGCTGCGGCGCACCAGCAGCGGCGAGCAGACCCCCTCCCGGCTCACCTTCGCCGACCTGGAGCTGGACGAGGAGACCCACGAGGTGCACCGGGCCGGCCAGCGGGTGCAGCTCTCGCCGACCGAGTTCAAGCTGCTGCGCTACCTGATGCTCAACGCCAACCGGGTGCTCTCCAAGGCGCAGATCCTCGACCACGTCTGGAACTACGACTTCCGGGGCGACGACAACATCGTCGAGTCCTACATCTCCTACCTGCGGCGCAAGGTGGACAACACCCAGCCCCGACTGATCCACACCCTGCGTGGCGTCGGGTACGTGCTGCGCAAGCCGGCGGCGTGAACACCCTCCACCAGGCGAAGGGTCGACTGCGCAGCGTCCCGCTCCGGGTCAAGCTGGTCGCGTCCGTCCTCGCCCTGGTCTCCGGGGCGCTGGTGGTGATCAGCGCGTCGACCACCATTTTCCTTCGCAGCTATCTCATCGGTCAGGTCGACGGGGACCTGCGGCTCGCGGAACGGACCATCACCCGGGTGGTCGACCTGCTCCAGCAGGGCCGGCCGGCGGAGTTCGGCCTGCCCAGCGACTTCGTCGTGCTGGCGGTCGTCGACGGTCAGCCCAAGGCGGGCTACTTCAACCCGGACCTGCGCCCGGAGGACCTGCCGACGTGGCCAGGGACCGAGGAGGGCTTCGCGGACCTGGTCGGCAAGCCGTTCACGGTCTCGTCCCGCGACGGGCACAGCCGCTGGCGGATGCTCTACTCCGAGCTGCCGGCCGGCCAGCTCGCGGCCGTCGGCCAACACCTCACCGACGTGGACCTGGCCGTCAAACGGCTGGTCTGGATCGACGTGCTGGCCGGCACGGCGGTGCTGATCCTGCTCGCCTCGGTCGGCGCGGCGATCGTCCGGACCAGCCTGAAGCCGCTGGTGGAGATCGAGCGGACCGCCGCCGCCATCGCCGGTGGCGACCTCACCCGGCGGGTGCCGGACCCGGAGGAGGGGCAGGAGTGCCCCACCTCGGAGCTGGGGCGGCTCTCCCGGGCGCTCAACGCCATGCTCACCCAGATCGAGGCCGCCTTCACCGCCCGGGCCGCCTCGGAGACCGCCGCCCGCTCCGCCGAGGCCGGCGCCCGGGACGCCGCCGCCGCCGCCCAGGCGTCCGAGGCGCGGGCCCGACGCTCCGAGGAGCGGATGCGGCAGTTCGTCGCGGACGCCTCGCACGAGCTGCGGACCCCGCTGACCACCATCCGCGGCTTCGCCGAGCTGTACCGGCAGGGCGCCGTCCGGGCGCCCGAGCAGACCGCCGACCTGCTGCGCCGGATCGAGGACGAGGCCGCCCGGATGGGACTGCTGGTGGAGGACCTGCTGCTGCTGGCCCGGCTGGACCGGGAGCGGCCGCTCTCCCTCGCCCCGGTGGAACTGCCGGTGCTGGCCGGCGACGCGGTCCAGGCCGCCCGGGTGGTTGCGCCGGAGCGCCGGATCGAGCTGGAGATCGAGCCCGGCTCCGGCCCGCTCGTGGTCTACGGCGACGACGCCCGGCTGCGGCAGGTCATCGGCAACCTGGTGACCAACGCGCTGACGCACACCCCGCCGGACGCCTCGGTCACCGTGCGGTTGCGGTCCGAGCGGGGGAACCTCGCCGTCGTGGAGGTGGCCGACACCGGGCCCGGCCTCTCCGCCGACCAGGCGGAGCGGGTCTTCGAGCGCTTCTACCGGGCGGACGCCGCCCGGACCCGGCGGGCCGGCGGCAACACCGGCACCGGGCTCGGCCTCGCCATCGTCGCGGCGCTGGTGAGCGCCCACCACGGCACCGTCGAGGTGCTGACCACCCCGGGCGGCGGAGCGACGTTCCGGGTCCGGCTGCCGCTCGTGCCCGACACCGACGGCGAGGTCGAATGACTTTCAGCGAACATTCAGGGCCGTTCCAGGCTGATCGCAGAGGCACGGGAGATGGTGGATCCATGACCGAGTACGAGTCCGACCCGCAGCGCCGGCCGGCCCCCACCGACGCCGAGCCGTCGCACCCCACCGCCGAGCTGCCCCGCGTCGAGCGCGCGCAGTCCGACTCCCCGAGCACCGACGCCGCCCCGGACGCCACCGCCGTGTCCGCCGCCCCTGGCGCCGACGACCTCCGTACGCCCGAGCCGGCCCGGGTTCCCGACGGCCCGCTCGCCGGCGACGCCCCGCGTACGTCCGAG
>NZ_JAMOKF010000347.1 GCF_023656545.1 Micromonospora phytophila
CCGGAACGCGGCGTTCAGCCCGGCGTCCGGGGCGTCCGGCAGCACCCGGGCGCCCGCCCGGCGCGCCACAGCCGCCACCCGGTCGTCGTCGGTGACCACCAGCACCTCGGCCACCGCCGGGCAGGCCCGCACCGCGCGGACCGTGTCGGCCGCCAGGGCCAGCGCCAGCACCTCGTGCGGTACGGCCGGCAGCGCGCCCCGCAACCGGCTCTTCGCGGCGGCGAGGGGCTTCACCGGAACCACCACGGTCCACCTCGGCTGACTCACGCCCACAATCCTGCCAGTCGGACGGCGGTACCCTCACTGGCCGGACCGGGGGCGAGCAGGCATGATTTCCGCTGCGGGTGACGCCGGACGCGGATCCGGTGCGGTGCGGGGCGGTACGAGGAGGCGCGGTGACACGGCGGAAGCTGGGGTTCTGGCAACGGTTCGCCGTGGTGCTGGTCAAGCCGGTGATGACCGTCTGGACCCGGCGCACCTGGCGCGGCATGGAGCACCTCCGGCGCGACGGCGGTGTGATCATCGTGCCGAACCACATCTCGCACGCCGACCCGCTGGTCTCCGCGCACTTCGTCTACGACGCCGGACGCTGGCCGCAGTTCCTCGGCAAGGCCAGCGTGTTCCGGGTCCCGGTGGTCGGCTGGATCCTGCACCGCTGCCGGCAGATCCCCGTCGAGCGCGGCAGCGTCGACGCGGTGAAGTCGCTGGACGCCCTGGTCGCGGCGCTCGCCGAGGGCGGTGCCGTGGTGATCTACCCGGAGGGCACCACCACCCGCGAGCCGCACCTGTGGCCGATGAAGGGCAAGACCGGGGCGGCCCGGCTCGCGCTGGCCACCGGCGCGCCGGTGATCCCGGTGGCCATGTGGGGCCCGGAGCGGATCTTCGACCCGCGTACCTCCCGGCTGAACCCGCGGCCGCGGATCCCGGTGACCGTGGTCGCCGGCCCGCCGGTCGACCTGAGCGCGTGGGCCGGCGCCACCCCGACGAGAGCCGTACTCGAGGAGATGACCGACACCATCATGATGCGGCTGCGTGATTTGCTCGCCGAGATCCGCGGCGGCACCCCGCCACCGCTGTGGGAACGACCCGCCCGGCCGGCCGTCGGCCGCGAGCAGCGTCCGGAGGCGGCGGCGTGAGCGGCCATGTGGCGGTGCTGGGGGCCGGGTCGTGGGGGACGGCGTTCGCCAAGATCCTCGCCGACGCCGGCCGGGACGTCACCGTCTGGGCGCGCCGGCGGCCGGTCGCCGACATGATCCGTGCCGAGCGGCGCAACCCGGAGTACCTGCCGGGCCTGGTGCTGCCCGGGCGGGTGACGGCGACCGGGGACGCCGCCGAGGCGATCTCCGGCGCCGAGGTGGTGGTGCTGGCCGTGCCGTCGCAGACGCTGCGCGGCAACCTGGCCGAGTGGACGGGGCACCTGCACCCCGACGCCACCCTGGTCTCGCTGATGAAGGGCATCGAACTCGGCACCACCAAGCGGATGAGCGAGGTGATCGTGGAGACCGCCGGGGTGGCGGCCGACCGGGTCGTGGTGGTCTCCGGCCCCAACCTCGCCCCGGAGATCGCCGCCGAGCAACCGGCGGCCACCGTGGTCGCGTGCGCTGACTCCTACCGGGCCACGCTGGTGCAGCGCTCGATCACCACGCCGTACTTCCGCCCGTACACCAACGACGACGTGATCGGCTGCGAGCTGGGCGGCGCGGTGAAGAACGTGATCGCCCTGGCGTACGGGATCGCCACCGCGATGGGCTTCGGCGACAACACCCGGGCGATGCTGGTCACCCGAGGGCTCGCCGAAACCGCCCGCCTGGGGGTGGCCCTCGGCGCCGACCCGCTCACCTTCGCCGGCCTGGCCGGCCTGGGTGACCTGGTGGCCTCCTGCTCCTCGCCGCTGGCCCGCAACCGCACCTTCGGCGAGCACCTGGGCCGGGGCGCGACGCTGGAGGAGGCCCGGGTGGCCACCCGGCAGACCGCCGAGGGAGTCAAGAGCGCGCTGGCCATCCGGGACCTGGCCCGGGCGCACGGGGTGGAGATGCCGATCACCGAACAGGTCGAGCTGGTCTGCCACGAGGGGGTCGACCCGCGGCTCGCCGTCGACGCCCTGATGAGCCGCACCACCAAGCCGGAGTGAGCGACGTGAGCGAGGACCACGACGGCACCCGGTGCGTGCGCGCCGGCCTGCCCGAGCCGACGCCGGGCCAGCCGTTCCTGCCCGGGCCGGTCTTCGCCGCGCCGTACCACCTCGACCCGTGGGCGGGGCCGGCGGCGACGCCGAACGGGTACGGCCGGCCGGACAACCCCACCCGACGCCTGCTGGAGGCGGCGATCGGCGAGCTGGAGGGGGGCGACTGTCGGGTCTTCGCCAGCGGGCAGGCCGCGATCACCGGCCTGCTGCTGGCGGTGCTGAAGCCGGGGGACACGGTGGTGCTCCCGTCGGACGGCTACTTCCCGGTCCGGGCGTTCGCCACCGACACCCTGGCGGGGATCGGGGTACGCGTGCTCTTCGCCCCGACCGCCGGCCCGTACCCGTCCTTCGACGGCGTACGCCTGGTGCTGCTGGAGACCCCCGCCAACCCGGGCCTGGACGTCGCCGACGTGCCCGCGCTGGCGGCCCGGGCGCACGCCGGCGGCGCCCTCGTGGCGGTGGACAACACCACCGCCACGCCACTCGGGCAGCGCCCGCTCGACCTCGGGGCCGACCTGGTAGTCGCCTCCGGCACCAAGGCGCTGACCGGCCACTCCGACCTGCTGCTCGGCTACGTCGCCGGCCGCGCCGCGGAGCTGCTGGACGCGGTGACCGCCTGGCGGACCGTCACCGGCGCGGTGCCCGGCGCGTTCGACGCCTGGCTCGCGCACCGCTCGCTGGCCACCCTCGACCTGCGGCTGGCCCGGCAGACCGCCAACGCCGAGGCGCTGGCCGGACTGCTCGCCGGG
This sequence comes from Micromonospora phytophila, assembly GCF_023656545.1. Taxonomy (GTDB): domain Bacteria; phylum Actinomycetota; class Actinomycetes; order Mycobacteriales; family Micromonosporaceae; genus Micromonospora; species Micromonospora phytophila. The sequence continues at coordinate 2,935 of NZ_JAMOKF010000347.1, forward strand.
CGGGCCGACGTGACGGGGCTGCGCTGGCCCGGCCTGCCCGGGGACCCGGCCCACCCGGTGGCGTCGGTCCAGATGCGACGGATGCCGGGGGTGCTCTCCTTCGACCTCGGCGACGCCGAGCGGGTCGGCCGGTTCCTCGACGCGGCCCGGCTGGTGGCGGCGGCGACCTCCTTCGGCGGCCTGCACACCACCGCCGACCGGCGGGCCCAGTGGGGTGACGACACCCCGCCCGGCTTCGTCCGGCTCTCCTGCGGCGTGGAGGACACCGTCGACCTGGTCGCCGACGTGACCGCCGCGCTGGACGCCACCGGCTGAGTTATGGTCGTCCCGGCCCGTGTGGGGCCCCGAACCGAGGAGGTGAGTCCGATCCACCCGACAGGCAGGACCGACGCTCCCCTCCGCGTCCGCGCCGCCGGTTGAACCGGCGGGCCGGGAGCGTCGACGAACGTTCCCGGAGGTCCACCATGGCAGTCTCCTTCCGTCCCGACCGTCCCGCCCTCGTGCACCGGCTGCGCGCCGCCGGCTGCGTCTACGCCGAGGACGAGGCGGACCTGCTCATCGCCGCCGCCGACTCGCCGCACGTGCTGGCCGACCTGGTCGACCGCCGGGTCGCCGGGCTGCCGCTGGAGCATCTGCTCGGCTGGGCGGAGTTCTGCGGCGTACGCGTCGCCGTCGACCCCGGCGTCTTCGTGCCCCGCGGGCGGACCGCCCTGCTGGTCTCCGCCGCCGCCGGGGTGACCGGTCCCGCGCCGGCCGTGGTCGACCTCTGCTGCGGCTCCGGCGCCACCACCGTGGCGCTGGCCCGCCGGCTCGCGCCGCGTTGGCTGGCCGCCGCCGACATCGACCCCGCCGCGGTGGCCTGCGCCCGGCGCAACCTCGCCGGGCTGTCCGTCCCGGTCTTCCACGGCGACCTCTACGACCCGCTGCCGGCGCGGTGGCGGGGCCGGCTGGACCTGGTGGTGGCCAACGCCCCGTACGTGCCGACGGCGACGGTGGCGCTGATGCCGTCCGAGGCGCGGCTGCACGAGGCGCCGGTGGCCCTCGACGGCGGCCCGGACGGGCTGGCCGTGCTGCGCCGGGTGGCCGAGGGCGCGGCGCGCTGGCTGGCACCGGGCGGGCACCTGGTGGTGGAGACGAGCGAGGCGCAGGCCGACGCGCTCTGCGCCGTCCTGACCCGGGCGGGCCTGGCGCCCACGGTGACCTGCGACGACGACCTCGACGCCACCGCCGTCACCGCCCGCCGCCCCGCCTGACCTACCTGACCCCACCCGCCCCTCCCGCCTCGCCGCCCCGGGACCCGCCGTCGTGATCGGAGATCAACCAGCCACGGCCGTCCCGGTACCGGCGAGCAGAGGGGCGTGGCGGCGGCGAGGGAGGGGAACTAACCTCACGTCAGGTCGCGACGGCGGGAGGCGGTTCTTCGTGGGCAGTGCGGGTGTGCCGGTGGTCGTCGGGCTGGACAACGGGGGCACCAGCAACAACGCCACGGTGCTCACCCTGGACGGCCGGTTCCTGGTCGACGGCCTGGTGGAGAACCCCAGCGAGGTCCTGGTCGGCCCGGAGGCGGCGATCGAGGCCCTGGCCCGCGCGTTTGACGGGGTGTTGGCGCTCACCGGGGTGCCGCGCGAGCTGGTACGCGCGGTCGGGCTGGACACCCCGGGCCCGGCGAGCGCCGCTGGGGTCATCTCCTCGCGCGGGTCGACCAACTTCTCCCAGCCGGCCTGGCGCGGCTACGACGTGCGCGGCGCCTTGGAGCGGCGACTGGGTCTGCCGGTCGTCTACCACAACGACGGGAACGCCGCCGCGCTCTACGCCCACCACGCGTACTTCGGTGCGGAGGCGATGCGCCGGTCGTCGGTCTCGGCCATCGTCGGCACCGGGCTCGGCGGCGGGGTCGTGGAGGGTGGCCGGGTGATCGCCGGGGCGGCCGGCATGGCGGGCGAGCTGGGGCACGTGCACATCCCGACGGACGGGCTGCTCGCACCGGGTCAGGCCGTGCCGACGTGCGCCTGCGGCTTCGCCGGGGACGTGGAGAGCGTCGCCTCGCTGACCGCCATCGAGCGGAACCTGCTGCCGTACTGGCTGACCCGGTTTCCGGACCATCCGCTGGCCGTCGAGCCGCCGGCTCGGGCGGCGAAGCTGGTCCGGGGCCTCGGCGAGCGGGGCGACGCGCTGGCCCGGGAGGTCTTCACCCAGCAGGCGATGGCGCTGGGCCGGCTCTTCACCGTCGCGGCGAACTTCACCGACCCGCACGCGTACTTCGTCGGGGGCGGGGTGGTGGAGGCGGCGCCGGAGTTCCGCGACTGGTTCCTCGCGACCGTACGCGAGCACACGGTGCTTCGCGCGGAGCAGGCCGCGGTGGCCACCTTCGCCCTGGTGCCGGAGCGTGACATGGCCGGCGCGCGGGGG
>NZ_JAMOKF010000348.1 GCF_023656545.1 Micromonospora phytophila
CGCCGGGAGGCGCAGCGCCGCCTGGCGGCCCAGCACGAGGTGGTACGCCGCGCCGCGATGGGCCTGGACCGCCCGGCCGACCTGCCGGCGGCGGTCAACGGCGGCTCGGTCTCCTACCGCCGGGCCGGCGGGCTGCGCGGCCGCCCTTACGAGGCCGGCCGAGGCTCCCCCTCCGCCTGAGCGGCCGCCGCTGCCGCCTTGCCAGATCAACTCCGTCTGGGTCGACCTGCCGGCGCCCCTGCCGGCATGACGCCCTCACCACATGACGCACGCGGGGGTGGATTCGCGGTGGGGGTGGCGGACCTGTTAGCCTTGTCGCCGGCCCGCCCGGTGAAAGCCGGGTGGGACCGAAGCCGGTTCGCCGGTGGAGGGGTTGTGGCGCAGTCCGGTAGCGCACCTCGTTCGCATCGAGGGGGTCAGGGGTTCGAATCCCCTCAACTCCACCCAAGGTCAAAGGCCGTTTCCGCTGGTCGGAGACGGCCTTTTCCTGTACGGCTGGAGCCGCAGCACGCCCCCGGGCTCGCCAGACCGGGGGCGTCGCGACGTGCCGGATCAGGTCGTGAAGTTGTCCCGCACGTCCCGAGCGTCCTCCTGGACGTGCTCGCCGGGCTGCTTGCCTCGTACCTCGTCCCGCTTCATCGCCCGCTCCGCCTGCGACCGCTCATTCTGGGCCATGTCGCCCATCCGGGCCCTGGCAGCGCCCGCCACCTGCTCGACCTGGTTCTTCGCCCTCTCCAGGCTCATGTCGCCTCCCTGTCGCTTCGCCGACCGGGGCGCTGTCGTCCGCCCCTCCCGACCCGCGTCCCCGCCGCCCGCGGGTGAAAACCCCGGTCAGCTCGTAAGCGATCCTGTGGAACCTCGGTTGTTGGACGATGTGCAGTTCCTGGCGCTGGTACGTGCAGATGGGGACGCGGAGGAACCGCGGTTTCACCTAGCCCAGCTCGTACGATGGGCGTCGCGCCGCACGCTCCGCCTCAGCTCGCGCCTCCCGCCGGTGTTCGAGCACCCGGCGCAGGTCGTATACGGCGGCGAAGGGTCCGAGCGCACCCAGGAGAAGGAACCAGAGCCCCATCCTGTATTCGCCGTCGACGGGGTTCACCCAGAGCAGTCCGACGCCCGATCCAAGTCCCACCACGGGCATGAGCATCGTGCCGATGATCTTGATACCGCGGGCGACGCCGGAGCGGATGGCGAGAACGCCGGTAGGTATCGCGAACACCCCGGCGAAAAGCATGCCACCAACGATGACGAGAAACACCGGGTAACTGACTGACATTCGCGACAGTGTAGTCAGCATCCATCCCCCGTCGATGACGGCGGACATCGCCCCCCGCATGGTTGTCCGGGGCACGCACACAGGAGGCGCGAGGGGACCCTGCTACGCCCGCAGCTCATCGACGGCTGATCGTCCCTTTCGGACGAAAAAGTCGTGGGGCTTGATCCGGCCGCCCGAGCGATTCAGATAAGAGCCGAGGCAGGCAACCCGTTCTCCTCCGCCTCAGGCCGGACCCGCACCCACCCCACGCCGGCGTCAACAAGCGCACGTGCCAACCGCCGCAGGAGGAGCTGTGTCCGCCGTCCGTCAGCGTCGATTTCCACGTCCAGGTGCCAACGTCCGGCGCCCGTGCCGGCGCCCGTGCCGGCGCCCGTGACGTCGCCCTCGTCGCCAAGGGCCTGCTCAAGGAGGTCTTCGACGTCGTCTCGATCGACCGCGTCAGGCAGTGGCTGGTCTCCGATGATTTCGACGAACATGCGACGGACGATAGCCGCCAGCGCCAGCGCCAGCGCCAGAGCCAGCGCCCGGGGCCGTGGCGGGGCCGTCCGGGCGTCAGAGGGTCGTCGACCGCCAAAGGATGACGGCCGACGGCGACCAGTTGTCCCAAGACGCAGCAGGTCGGCCCCGCCACCCCTCCGACCGCCCCCTTTGCTCTGCACCTGCGGAGGCGCCGGGCACGCACGGTGACGATCAGCTCCGCCACCCGTCCCGTGAGGGGCCGCAAGTTCACGCAGGCCAGCGCGGTGGTGCGCCCGCAGGTGCAGAGCAAAGGGGACGGGCGGCGTCTCATGGCGCAGCCTCGGCCGTGACCCTGGGTGGCCTTTTCCGATCTCCTACCACAGTGGAGCGGCGATTGATGCGTGCGGCTACGTTCGGGGCATGACGGACGCGGGGTGGTTTCCTGAGGTCAGCTCCTCTGCATCACTGTTGATCTCGATCGCCGCTGTGGCGTTCACCGGCCTCGCCTACCGGGACCGCCGCAGACAGGATCGCCGGGACCTCTTTCTGAAGCTGCACGAGCGTCTTGTGGAGGCGGACCTGCAACGGGGGCGGCGACTCCTCTTCACCCGAGCGCAGACGCTCGAGTCCGTCCTGCAACTGCGCGACGAGGAGCCGGACAACTTCGACCTCATCAACCGGGCGATCGCGATGCTGGACGTCGCCGGGCTGTACGTCGACAGAAAGTACGTCGACAAGCAGGACTTCCTGGCCGAGTGGGGCGGGGTCTACGGCCGAGCCTGGCTCGCGGCAGACGCATTCCTGGCGGTGCGGCTCGGTGATCTCCGAGGAGGCCGACAGGGATGGCCCTACTTCCGGGCTCTCGGGGTTGAGGCGGCCGCTGCCCTCGACCCTGAACCGGCGGCGACTCCGGCGAGCGTCGTTCCGCCGGCTGACGCGTGAACCGACTGCGACCCTCCACAGGTGCCGTGGGGCGCTCGCACACCATGGGCGGCGGACGGCGCGCCGGGCGGCTGCGTGCGGCCCGCAGGTGGGAAGGCAATCAGGTCGAACTGGCTGGCGGTTCGGCGAAGACGCCTTGCAGCATTCCGGTGGCCTGCCCGATCTCGATGAGGTAGCCGTCCGGGTCGCGTAGGTAGCACCGCATCTCAGCCTTGCGGTCGAGCGGCTCGGTCAGAAAATGCGCGCCCTTCGCCCGGGCGTCGGCGTAGAACTCAGCGATATCGGCAACCCGAACGTTCAGGAATGCGGACACCGGGTCGCCCGGCTCGGGTGGGGTCAGCGTGATGTCGGGCTTGTCCGGGGTCGGCCCACCGCCGGGGTTCATGATGATCCAGCTGTTGGCGATCCGGACGACCGCGGGGTTTTCCGCCAGGACCACCTGGCCGCCGAAGATGTCGGCGTAGAACTTCGACGAGACCGCGACGTCGCGCACCGTCAGGAAGTGCGTGACAACCAGCCCATGCTGCGGCGCGGGAAGGTCGTCGCGGTCCACCATCGGGGTCTCCTCACGGTTGTCCGGTCCGTCGACGCGGGGGTGGTCTCCGTCGGTGTCCGACGCCGCGCTGTCCCAGCCTCCCAGCCACGCCGTTGCGACGTGGTCGCTCTCCGGAAACTCCGACAGCAGACGGCCCGGTCCGCGGTGCCAGGTCACCTCAGCGGCTTCCGGGCGAGCCGAGCGGCAACGCGACGGGGGCCGGCCCGAGCGGACCGGCCCCGTCAGTGCGAGCGGACTACGGCTTCCAGGAGCCGGCGGTCTCGAACTTGTGCTGGTACTCCAGCGCGCCGTTCTTGTCGGCCACGTCGAAGACCACGGTGCCGGAGCGCTTGCTGCCGACGCGCAGGTTGTTGCCGGAGCTGAGCGTGTCGCCGCAGCCGGAGAGCGCGCTCGCCAGGCCGTTGACGGTGGTGCCGTCGGCGGCCACCCACTCGAAGTAGAACGGGTTGATCGAGCCCTTGCCCTTGGTCACCGTGGCGCTGACGTTGGCGATCAGGTAGACGCCCTTGCTGGGCTTCGGGGAGTACGACTTGCAGCCCTTGGTGGCGGTGGTGAACTTCGTGACGGTGATCTCGACGGTCCCGTCGTCGTCGGAGAGCACCAGCGTGTCGCCCGGCTTCATGTTGAACGTCTCGCCGTCGTTCTCCGCCGGGGAAGAGGTGGCGGGCGCGCCGGGCACCCCGACGGTGACCCTGGGGGTGGGCAGCGCCTTGTCCACCTCGTCCGCCGCCTTGTTGGCGCCAGCGACGATCGCGGCGATGCCGCCGACGCAGCAGAGCAGCGCCAGCACCGCCGCCACGATCGCGACGATCAGGATGGTCTTCTTCTTGTTCGGCGACGGGACGGGCTGCGGCGCGCCGAGCGGGTAGCCGGGACCGCCCGGCATCCCGGCGTACGGCGTTCCCGAGACCTGCGGGTACGGCGTGCCGGAAACCTGCTGCTGCGGCGGGGCCCAAGGCTCGCCGGGGGCGCCGGAGACCGGGGGTTGCGGGGCCGCCCACGGCTGACCGGGAGCACCGGAGGACGGCGGTTGCGGGGCCGCCCACGGCTCACCGGGCGCGCCGGACACCGGCGGTTGCGGCGCACCCGACACCGGCGGCTGGGGCGCCGCCCAGGGGTCCCCGGCGGTCGGCTGCTGCGGGACGGGCGGGAGCGGGGACCACGGGTCACCCGGCGGCTGCCCGGCCCCGGAGACCGGCGGCTGGGGCGGGTATCCACCCTGGTCGGCGGGGAACCGCGGCATCGGGGCCGGAGGATACGGCTGCTGCTGCTCCGGGTTCGGCTGGTTGGGGTCCTGCGGCCCGTATGGGGGCTGGGGGTGACTCACCGTACTCCTAGGCACCTCTGACGACGACGGCAAACGCGGCTGACGCTACCGTGCGCCGGCAACGGGGAGAGTCCCGCGCATCGTCGGCCGAGCCGCCGGGCCCGCGATCCTCAGTCGCGACGGCGAGCCCACCAGCCGTCCGATGTGGAGCAAGACGCGGGACACGGGTCACCCGCCGAGAGCGGTCAGCGGGGTAGCAGCACCGCCGCGGTGCGGACCAGGTCGTCGCCCACGGCGAACCGGCCGGTGACCACTGTGGGCGGATCGGCCACGACGGCGGCGTCGATGCGGGCCTGCGCGATGCGGGCGGTGAACGTCCCGGCGTCGGCGTCGAGTTCCACCAGGGCGTCGTGGAAGTCCAGCCAGGTGCCGACGACCGGGTGCCAGACCTTGTAGACGGTCTCCTTCGCGCTGAAGAGCACCGCCGGCCAGGAGGTTCCCGCGGGCAGCCGGGCGCACCGCTGCTCCTCCTCGGGCAGGCAGATCAGCCGGCGTACCCCCGGGTTGAGTTCCTTGTGCCGTTCGGCGTCCATGCCGACCGACCGGATCTCGGTGGCCCGGGCCGCGGCGGCCGCGCAGTAACCCCGGGTGTGGGTGATGGTGCCGACCACGCCGGCCGGCCAGACCGGCGACCGGTCGGCCGCCGCCGGCACCGCGACCGGGGGCACGCCGAGCGCGGCCATCGCACGCCGGGCGCAGACCCGCCCGGCGGTGAAGTCGCGGCGGCGGCTCTCCACCGCCCGTTCGCCCAGGCAGGCCCGCTCGGCGG
>NZ_JAMOKF010000349.1 GCF_023656545.1 Micromonospora phytophila
GCCGCCGTACGTCACCGACGACGCCGACCTGGCCCGGATCGCCGCCGGGGTCGCGGCGGCGGTGAAGGCCGGCTGAGCCGCCGGGCCCGGTCCGATGGCAGTACGCGGGCGGCGCGCGCCGCCCGCCCGAGGAGCACCTCGTGGGTCGGTGGACGCCCCGGGGTGGCGAGGAGAGGGGAAGAACCGGATGGAGAGCTTCGGCGCCCGCCTGCACCGGGCCGTCACCGAGCGGGGACCGCTCTGCGTCGGCATCGACCCGCACCCGGGGCTGCTGGCCCGTTGGGGGCTCGACGACGACGTCCGGGGGCTTGACCGGTTCGCCCGGACCGTCGTGGAAGCCCTCGGTGACCGAGTCGCGGTGGTCAAGCCCCAGTCGGCCTTTTTCGAGCGATTCGGCTCCCAAGGCGTGGCGATTCTTGAGTCAACTATCCGACAGTTACGGGATGCCGGCTCGATCGTTCTGCTTGACGTCAAGCGTGGCGACATCGGCTCGACGGTCGCCGCGTACGCCTCGGCGTACCTTGATCCATCCAGCCCTCTCCATGTCGACGCGGTGACCGCCAGCCCCTACCTCGGGGTCGGTTCGCTCGCCCCGATGTTCGAACTGGCCGCCGCGCACGGCGGCGGGGTCTTCGTGCTCGCGTTGACCTCCAACCCCGAGGGCGCCGCCGTGCAGCGGGCGCGCACCGCCGACGGGCGGACCGTCGCGCAGACCGTCATCGACGAGATTTCCCAGCTCAACGCGGGTGCGGAGCCGCTCGGCAGCTTCGGTCTGGTGGTCGGGGCGACCATCGGCGACACCGGTCACGACCTGTCCCGGGTGAACGGTCCGCTGCTCGCTCCGGGCCTCGGGGCGCAGGGCGCGACCGCGGCGGATCTCCGCGTGGTCTTCGGTTCCAGCCTGCCCGCGGTGCTGCCGTCGTACTCCCGAGAGGTGTTGAACGCGGGCCCGGACGCGGCCGCGCTGCGGGCCGCCGCCCAGCGGGCGGCGGCCGACTGCCGGGCCGTGCTGGCTGCCCGTTGACTGACTGACGGCTCGGTCACTTTGCGGTGATCATGGCGCGCCCACGTTGCCGAAAGCTCCGTTGACCGCTAGTTTTCCCCGCGCTGGGAACCATGGACCCCTTGGTTCACAGCGACACCACGTTTCACAGATGCGGCGGTGCGCCCCGCCCGTCGCTATAGGGACCTGAGGAGAACTGGTGCCGCTCCCGTCACTGACCCCCGAACAGCGCGCTGCCGCGCTGGAGAAGGCCGCGGAGATCCGCAAGGCCCGTGCTGAGCTGAAGGAGCAGCTCAAGCAGGGCAAGACCACCCTCGGAGCCGTCCTCGAGCGGGCCGAGTCCGACGATGTCGTCGGCAAGCTCAAGGTGTCCGCCGTGCTGCAGGCGATGCCGGGCATCGGCAAGATCCGGGCTACCCAGATCATGGAGAAGCTGAAGATCGCCGACAGCCGTCGCCTGCGTGGCCTCGGCGAGCAGCAGCGCAAGGCACTGCTTGGAGAGTTCGCCGCCAACTGAGGCTGGCAGCGTGTAGAAACAAGCAGTGAGCACGGATGACGAGGCGCGCCCGGCGGCTCGGCTCACTGTCCTGGCCGGAACTTCGGGTTCCGGCAGGGAGAGTGTCGTCGAGCTGGTCCGGGCGCGTTCTCCGTCCGTCTGGACCCCGGTCCCGGCCACCACGCGTCCCCGTCGGGAGCACGAGGTGCACGGCGTCGACCGGCTCTTCCTCGCCCCGGCCGAGTTCGACCGTCTGGTCGCCGCCGGTGAGCTGCTGGAGTGGAGCCGGGCCGGACCCCACCGGCGCGGCACGCCGTCCGGGCCGCTGCGCTCCCGGCTCGCCGCCGGCCAACCGGTGCTGCTCGGCCTCGACCTGCCCGGCGCGCTGCTGGCGCGCGCGGCGCTGCCCGACACCCGGCTGGTGCTGCTGCACCCGCCCGGCGTCGTCCCCCCGCCGGCCACCCTGGCGGCCTTCGAACTCACCGTGGCGCACGACCTCACCGAGCGGGTCGTGGACAAGCTGGTAGGCTTGTTCGGTTCTTCTTTTCTGGCTCAGGCCCGACCGCGCGTGCGCGGTTGAGCGCCAGCACCGCGTTCGCGCGGTCCGGTTGAGGTCGCCGCGTCCGCGCGGTGCGAAAGACGCAGAGGTTAATTTCGTGGGATCCATCGCCAACCCCGAAGGCATCACCAACCCGCCGATCGACGAGCTCCTCGAGAAGACGACGTCGAAGTACGCGCTGGTCATCTTCGCCGCCAAGCGCGCCCGTCAGGTCAACGCCTACTACAGCCAGCTCGGTGAGGGCCTGCTGGAGTACGTCGGCCCGCTGGTCGAGACCACCCCGCAGGAGAAGCCCCTCTCCATCGCCATGCGCGAGATCAACGCGGGCCTGCTCACCGCCGAGCCGACCGACCAGCCGTAACCCGCCCCGCGCCGATGTCCCCCCGGATCGTCCTCGGGGTCGGCGGCGGCATCGCCGCCTACAAGGCGTGTGAGCTGCTGCGGCTCTTCACCGAGTCGGGCCACCAGGTCCGTGTCGTGCCGACCGCGTCGGCGCTCCGCTTCGTCGGGGCGCCGACCTGGTCCGCGCTCTCCGGCCAGCCGGTCGCCGACGACGTCTTCTCCGACGTGCACGAGGTGCCGCACGTCCGGCTCGGCCAGCAGGCCGACCTGGTGGTGGTCGCGCCGGCCACCGCCGACCTGCTCGCCAAGGCCGCCCACGGCCTCGCCGACGACCTGCTCACCAACACGCTGCTCACCGCCCGCTGCCCGGTCGTGCTGGCCCCGGCCATGCACACCGAGATGTGGGAGCATCCCGCCACCGTCACCAACGTGGCGACGCTGCGCGCCCGTGGCGTACGGGTCATCGAGCCCGCCGTCGGCCGGCTCACCGGCGCGGACACCGGCAAGGGCCGGCTGCCCGACCCGGCGGAGATCTTCGCGGTCGCCCGGCGGGCGCTGGCCCGGGGCGTCGCGGCCCCCGCCGACCTGGCCGGGCGGCACGTGGTGGTCACCGCCGGCGGCACCCGCGAACCGCTCGACCCGGTCCGCTTCCTCGGCAACCGCTCCTCCGGCAAGCAGGGCTACGCGTTCGCCCGTTCCGCCGTGGCCCGGGGCGCCCGGGTCACCCTGATCTCGGCCAACGTCTCGCTGCCCGACCCCGCCGGGGCGGACCTGGTCCGGGTCGGCACCACCGGGGAGCTGCGCGAGGCGACCCTCGCCGCGGCCGACGCGGCCGACGTGGTGGTGATGGCGGCGGCTCCGGCCGATTTCCGCCCGGCGACCTACGCGGCTGGCAAAATCAAGAAGTCGGACGACGGCAGCGCGCCCACCATCGAACTCGTCACCAACCCGGACATCGCCGCCGAGCTGGGCCAGCGCCGTCGACCGGAGCAGGTGCTGGTGGTGTTCGCCGCGGAGACCGGTGACGCCGAGGCCAACGGCCGGGCCAAGCTCGCCCGCAAGCGGGCGGACCTCATCGTCATCAACGAGGTCGGGCCGGACAAGGTCTTCGGCGCGGAGACCAACGCGGCGACCGTCATCGGCGCGGACGGTTCGGTCAGCCGGATGCCCGAGCAGTCCAAGGAGGACCTCGCCGACGGCGTCTGGGATCTCGTCGTGACGCGGCTGGCGGGTCCGTCCTGACGGTTGGACCGGACGCGACCAGCGGGCGCCCCGCGGACCACGGTGACTACACTGCCGCGGAACGACTTTCCACACACTAGGAGTGCCGTGACACGCCGCCTCTTCACTTCCGAATCGGTCACGGAAGGCCACCCGGACAAGATCGCCGACCAGATCAGCGACGGCATTCTCGACGCCCTGCTCACGCAGGACCCGCGCAGCCGGGTCGCGGTGGAGACCCTCATCACCACCGGCCAGGTGCACATCGCCGGGGAGGTGACCACCAAGGCGTACGCCGACATCCCCACCATCGTGCGCAAGACCATCCTCGACATCGGCTACGACTCGTCGAAGAAGGGCTTCGACGGTGCCTCCTGCGGCGTCAGCGTCTCCATCGGCGCGCAGTCCGAGGACATCGCGCAGGGTGTGGACAACGCCTTCGAGCTGCGGACCGGGGCGTCGGAGAGCGCGCTGGACGCGCAGGGCGCCGGCGACCAGGGCATGATGTTCGGCTTCGCCTGCTCGGAGACCCCCGAGCTGATGCCGCTGCCGATCGCGCTCGCGCACCGGCTGGCCCGGCGGCTGGCCCAGGTGCGCAAGGACGGCACCGTCCCCTACCTGCGCCCGGACGGCAAGACCCAGGTCACCATCGAGTACGAGGGGCTGCGCCCGGTCCGGCTCAACACGGTGGTCGTGTCCAGCCAGCACGCCGCGGACATCTCGCTGGAGTCACTGCTCACCCCGGACGTGCGCGAGCACGTCATCGCCCCGGAGCTGGAGAGCCTCGGGCTGGACACCGAGGGCTACCGGCTGCTGGTCAACCCGACCGGCCGGTTCGAGATCGGCGGTCCGATGGGTGACGCCGGCCTGACCGGCCGGAAGATCATCGTCGACACCTACGGCGGGTACGCCCGGCACGGCGGCGGCGCGTTCTCCGGCAAGGACCCGTCCAAGGTGGACCGTTCGGCCGCGTACGCCATGCGCTGGGTGGCCAAGAACGTGGTCGCCGCCGGCCTGGCCGAGCGCTGCGAGGCGCAGGTCGCGTACGCGATCGGCAAGGCGCACCCGGTCAGCCTCTTCATCGAGACGTTCGGCACCGAGACCGTGCCGGTCACCTCGATCGAGAAGGCCGTCAGCGAGGTCTTCGACCTGCGGCCGGCCGCCATCATCCGGGACCTCAACCTGCTCCGCCCGATCTACCGCCAGACCGCCGCCTACGGCCACTTCGGCCGTGAGCTGCCGGATCTGACCTGGGAGAGCACCGACCGGGCCGCCGACCTCAAGTCGGCCGCGGGAGCCTGACCGCCGCCAGGCGCAGCGACCGGCGACCCGCGGACGGGTCGCCGGTCGCTCGCGTCTGCGTGGACGTGCCCCTGGCCCACCTCGACCGGCCCTTCGACTACCTGGTCCCGGCCGAGCTGGACGCCGACGCGGTGCCTGGCGCCCGGGTGAAGGTCCGCTTCGCCGGGCAGCTGGTCGACGGCTGGCTGCTGGAACGGGCCGGCGACTCGGGGCACACCGGCCGGCTGGCGTACCTGGAGAAGGTCGTCTCGGCCGAGCCGGTCCTCGCGCCGGAGGTCGCCCGGCTGGCCCGGGCGGTCGCCGACCGGTACGCCGGCAGCCTCGCCGACGTGCTCCGCCTCGCCGTGCCGCCCCGGCACGCCCGGGTGGAAAAGGAGGCGCCCGAGCCGGCGACTCCC
>NZ_JAMOKF010000350.1 GCF_023656545.1 Micromonospora phytophila
GCTGCCGTCCCTCCGGCCGGCGGTACCGGCGGGCGGTGGATGGTCGGGGCGGTGTCGCTGACGGGGTGGGACGTTTCGGTGGTGGGGGCGACGACGACGCTCGCCCCCACCTGCGCCCGGTACGGCTGGCCGGCCCGCTCCGGCCCGAAGGCGCCGAGGTTCAGCGTCACCAGTGCCACCGCGGCGACGACAGCGGCGGTGGCCACCGAGCGGCCCGGACGCAGCGCGGTCATCGCGGCCTGGTCCGGCTCGGCCGGCAGCGGCGGCACGGGCCGCGCGTCCCGGTGGGCGTCCACCAGGGTCTCGAGCAGCGCGACGACGGCGGCGCGACGCCCCGTGGCGTGGGCGAAGGCGAGGGTCAGGTAGAACCGGAAGTTCACCGTGGCGGCGGCCGGCACCCGCAGCCCGGCGAGCCGGCCCCCGTCGGTGTGGTGCAGCAGGGTGAGCGGGACGTCGGGGTGGTGCGCCGGCCCCAGCAGGTTCGCGTATGTCCACTCCCGCCGGCCGGCGCGCCCCTCGAAGGCCACCCGACGGTTGGTCACCACGGCCATGCCGGCGTCGACGACCCGCAGGGCCTTCGGCAGCGCGCAGCCCGGTGCGCCGGCGGTGACCGAGGCGACGGTCAGCCCCGGCGCAGGCAGACCGGGGACGTGCCGCCCCTCGGCCTCGATGAGCTCCGCGGCGGGCAGCACCCGGAAGACGACCTCGTCGTCGTCGAGGTCCACCGGCAGGCCGGTACGCGGCTGGGTGCACCCGAGGAAGCCGGCCGCCTCGATCCGTAGCCGGACCAGCTCGTCGCCACGCCGGAGCCAGGCTGCGACCTCGGCGTCGTACGCGCGCCGCCGCCGCTCGTTCTCGCGCTCCGCCCACATGATCTGCCAGCGGGGGCGCGTCATCGCCGGGATCAGGATGGTGGCCGGTGATTTCGCCGTCACACCCGGTACAACCACTCATCTTCCACCGAGGAAACGCGCCCGGTCGATACGTCCCTTTGGTCGCGTCAGCGAGGTCGAGGGCGGACATGGCTGCGGCACGAGCGACCGGCGCACACGTGACTCACTCGCCGATGTACCCGATGAAGCGCAGTGCGGCAGGACGATCGCCGTCGGCAAGCTCGACCACCTCGTAGGTGCCACGCCTACCGCCGGGTCTCGGCGGCCACATGAATTCGGTCCGGTGGCCGAGGCGGTTGACGGCGTAGCCCGTCGTGCCGGCCAGCGGTCCGTCCAAGAAAGTCCCTGCGCAGAAAGGCAGGTCAGGCATGTGAACAATGCGATCGAGGCCATAGCGGTCCCGCAGTTCATCGTCGGAGAGTCCGGGCTCGACCAGTTCGGCACTGCCGTCCGACAGCGTCAGCAACAGGCGCCCGCTCTCGCCCGAGGGGCGGCTGCCGAGGACTCCGATGCGATCATCCATGGTCCGAGCGTCCCGCAGTGACCGCCGTGTGCCAACCTGCCTCGCGCCCAGCGCGGAGAGGCGACGGCTCCCGTCGGCACCGACCTCGTCGCGGACGAGGACGGGTGACCCGTACGCCGGGGGACGGCCGCGGCACCCGGGGGCACCGCGGCCGTCAGTACCGGTCCGTCGTCCGTCAGCCGGTCGGCAGGACCGCCTGGCCCTTGCGGAAGTTTCGGCCGGTGCCGTCGGGGATGTAGTTGTTCTCGACGTTGCCCGCCGAGTCCACCGAGAACCAGTAGAAGGTCGTTCCCGCGGGGACGGTCAGCGTCTCCCCGCCCTCGCGGATCCCGGCCGATCCGTAGCGGGTCGAGGAGTAGGTGGGTGTGCTGCCGTCGAGGGTGTAGAAGACCGCGGCCGGCTCGGTGACGCCGAACGTCACGTTCACCGTCCCCGGCGTCGAGCCGGGGGCGACCGACAGGGTGCTCTCCGGCCGGGTCCGGTCCTTGTCGAAGTCGCGCGCCACCCGCATGAGTTCGACGAGGCCGTTGGCGAACTCCAGGGTCTCGTGGTGCGCTTCGTTCCACTCGGGCTGGAAGGAGGTGCCGACCTCGAAGTTCCAGGCGTAGATGCCGTACTTGTACCAGAGCATGTCGCCGGAGTTGCCCGCCGCCGAGTACAGCACGTCGGAGATCGGGCCGGTCCGCGCCGGGGTGACCGCCAGGTTGCGGTGCCGCTTGATCGCCGTCAGGATCCGCGAGGAGGCGCCCCAGAACGCCGACTCCTCGGCCAGCGTCGGTCGCGGCGCGGAGAGCCGGCCGGGCAGGGCGTACGCGCCGGGCGACCACATGAAGTAGTTGCCGGAGGAGTGCAGGTTCATCGAGAAGGTGATGTTCGGCCGGGAGGCCAGCCAGTCGAGGTTCCGGTTCTCCGGCTCGGACAGCTCGCTCGGCCCGGCGTAGGTGCCGCTGGTGCAGCTCGGCGACGCGCCGGAGTAGCCGTCGAAGAGGCTGTACTCGGTGTAGTTGCGGTTGTTGTCCACGCCCCACGAGTCCCGGGCGAGGAAGTCGGCCGCCCCGGTCAGCGGGCAGTGGTTGGTCATGTTCTTGCGCTGGGAGTTGAAGTCGTAGAACGAGTAGTGGCCGCCGTCGGGGTTGATCGACGGGGCGATCCAGATGTCGAGGTTGTTCAGCAGCTGCTTGGTCTGCCCGTCGTGGGCGTAGTTGCGCAGCAGCCGCTCGGCGGTCTCGACGGTGACCAGCGGCGGCACCCACTCCCGGGCGTGCTCCTGCGCGTAGGCGAGCACCCCCGTCTTCGACCCGTCGCGGTACTTGCCGATTCGGATCGCGTACACCGGGTGCGGCTCGCGGGAGACGGCGGCCGGCGCGGCCAGGCCGTCGCTGAGCGCGGTCCGCGGCGCCGGCGCGACCACGCCGGTGCCCGCGCTCCCCCGATAGGTGTACGCCCGCAGCAGCGAGCCGGCCCCGGCGTTGAGCGCCGCGACCACCTGGGCGGCGGTGCTCGTCACCGCGCCGGAGCCGTCGGTGGCCAGGCTCACCCGGACGGCCTTGCCGGTCACGGTCACCGACAGCGCGGCGTTGGCGGCTCCGGGGTCGGCGATCTCCACGGAGATGTCGTTGCCGCCCTCATGCCCCCAGGTTAGGGAGTCGACCGCGACGCGGCTGGCGGTGGCGCCGCCGAGGACGGCCTGCGCGTGGCGTCGGTAGCCGTTGGTCTTGTACGGCAGCTCGACGATCTCGGCGAGGTCCGGGAACTCGGCGGCGAGCTGGCGGATCCGCCCGTACAGCTCGGTCGGCGTGAGGTAGCTGGTGACGAAGTCCTTCTGGTAGCCGGGGCCCTCCGGGGCGGTGTCGGGAACGGGCAGCCACTCCTGCACCTTGGCGACGGCCACGTCGCCGGTGGGGCTGGTGATCCGGACGTAGTCGGGGCGGGTGGTCACCAGCGAGGCGCCCCGGTGGTAGAGGTAGACGCCGGCGTCGACGAAGCGGGAGATGCTCTGCGTCCCGCCGGAGCCGATCCCGGTGCCCGGGCCGCTGTCCCGCTCGACGGTGAGCGCGGTGGTCGCGGTCTGGCCCTGGGCCCACTTCGCCTCGACGGAGAGGACCTGGCTGGTCCCGGAGGTGTAGTAGTCGGCGCGAATGATCTTGACGTCGGAGACGTGGGTCGCCCCCGCCGCCGAGAACTCCCGGTTCTGCGCGACGTGCTCGGCGATGGTCGCCTCCCGCTCGGCGACCCGCGCCCGCGCGTCGTCCGGCCGGTGGAGGATCCGGCCGAGCCGGTAACCGGCCGCGGTCAGGGCGGCGGCCTCGTTGGGGGTGACCACGGCGTGCGCCACCACGCCGCTCTCCGAGCGGGACACGTGGTGGTCGAGGTCGACGCCGGTGGCGACCAGGGCGTCCAGCTGCGCGGTGTCGGCGAGCAGCACCTCGACGACGTTCGCCTCCTCGTCGGCGACCCGGCCGAGGTCGGCCGGGGGCGCGGCGGCGTCCGGCACGATGGCCGAGGCCGGGCTGACCAGCAGCACGACGGCCGTGGCGACGGCGAGGGCGGCCGGGACGGGCAACCGGCGTCGCCACCGGGGGCGTGGGGAATGAGGCATGGGTGTCCACCTTCCGAACCCGGCGTGCGGCATCAGGGAGGGTGCCGGGTGCCGTCCCGTCGCCTCGCGGGTGGCTGCCCCCAGCTCCGATGGGCAGCAGCGTCGCGGCGACGGCGGGAGGAGGAACGGTGGTGGCGTCCGGCTGGGTCGGATCGACGCTGCCCGCATCGCCGGCTGCGCAGCGTCGGTCGAACTCGGTTGACGAAGGCTCATCCGGTGGCGGTCCTGGACTGCGCCAATCCTCAGCTCGCACAGAGCCGCCTGTCAATCCCCGCCGTCGCCCGGCCTCGTCCCTCCGGCGCCCCGAACCGGGGTTCCGGGCGCGGGCGGCGGCGCGGCGTCATACGGTCGGCGGGTGGAGGTCCTCTTGCGGGGCGGGCCAGGTGACGGGCAGGTCGTCGACGGGGGTGGCGAGACGGTCGTCTGGGGCGCCTGCCTGTACGAGCGGACCGCGGAGGTCGGCCATCGCCGCGGCCGGGACCTGCGGGTCTACCGGCACCGGGCGGACTGCTGCGAGGCGTACGGGCGCGGCGCCGAGGACCGCTGCGAATAGACCGGTCGCCGGTCCGACGACGGTTGCGCACAGGCCGGCCGCCGGCTTTGACGACCGCTGCGACCAGACCGGCTGCCGGCGCCGACGACCGCTGCCAACGGACCGGCCGCGTCGAGCCGGCCGCCGGGCTGGCCCGCGCGGCGTGCAGCGTCGGCTCCGCCGACGGACCGGTCGACGGAGCCGCCCTGGAGCCGATCCGCGGTGCAGGGTCTGTGCAGCTTGTGCCGGTGACACGGTTTACCTGCGGTCCCACCGGTCAAGGTGAAGGGAGCACATGCTTCGAGGGGGGTCCACGATGTCCGACACCAGCCATGACAGGCGCAGCCGCCAGGCCGACCGACCCGACGAGGTGATCGACCCGCTGCTGTGGGGTCTCGCCCTCGACGTGGCCGACGCCCACCAGCCGGACGAGGACGGCGGCGGCCACAACCTGCTCTGCGCCGGCCAGGCCTGGCCCTGCGCCCCGTGGAACAACGCGCAGCGGGCGCTGCGCCTGGCCCAGGGCGGATCCGAGGAGGGCGAGCAGTCGTCGCCCCGCGTGGTGGCCGGGCCGGCCGCTGACGAGGATCCGCTCACCGGCTGGCGGAGCGACCTGGTGCCGGCGACGTCCCGCCGCGCTTCGTCCGGAGCCTCGCGCTCGCGCCGGGCCGCGTCGGCCGCCTGACGCGGAAGGGCCACGGCGGAGCGGGGCGGGCGGCGTCGGCGGCCTGACCTCGGAAGGGCCACA
>NZ_JAMOKF010000035.1 GCF_023656545.1 Micromonospora phytophila
GCCGCGCTCGCCCCGCTGGCCGCCGGGGCCCCGCTGCTGGACACCCCGCAGGCGTACGCCTACCGCAGCGCCGCCGTCACCGTGCTCGCCGAGCTGACCGGGGGCGAGGCCCGGCTCTCCGCCACCGCCCGCTGCCCCGGCTGACCCACCCGCCGCCCCCGGCCGCGGGGCTGACGGTCAGTGTCCGCGGGCGCCGTCGTGCGGGGTGCGGCTGCGGCCCAGGGCGTCGACGCGGCCCCAGCGGCCGGGGATGTCGAGCAGCTCCACCCGGCCCATCCCCTCCGGCAGGGCCGGGTCGATGATCAGGTGGTTCCCCTGCGGCTCCAGGCCCAGCATCACCCGCAGCAGCAGCAGCGGGGTCCCCGCCGACCAGGCCTGCGGGCTGCACGCGGTCGGATACTGCACCGGGTACTGGGTGAGCTCGCGCTCGTAGCCGGCGAACGCCTCCGGCAGCCGCCCCTCGAAGAACCGGGACGCGGCCAGCATCGCGTCGCAGATCCGCCCGGCCTCCGCACGGAACCCGTACCGCCACAGGCCCCAGGCGATGATCGAGTTGTCGAACGGCCAGACCGTCCCCACGTGGTAGCCGATCGGGTTGTACCGCCCCTGGTCGTCGGCGAGCGTCCGGACGCCCCAGCCGGAGAAGAGCCGCGGCCCGAGCAGGTGCTCGGCGAGGCGGCCGGCTCGGGACTCGTCCACGATGCCGCTCCAGAGCAGGTGCCCGATGTTGGAGCTGAGCGCGTCCACCGGCCGACCGTCGGCGTCCAGGGCGAGCGCGTAGTACTCCCGCTCCGGGAGCCAGAAGTCCCGGTTGAACCGGATCTTGAGGTCGGCCGCCTCCCGCTCCAGCCGGTCGGCGTACGCCGGGTCGCCCCAGAACTCGCGGGCGAGCCGGGCGCCGCGCAGCTTCGCGTCGTAGGCGTACCCCTGGAGTTCGCAGGTGGCGCGGGGAAAACCCGGCAGCCGACCGTCCTCGTAGGAGATGGAGTCCCAGGAGTCCTTCCAGCACTGGTTCGCCAGGCCGGTCTCGGCGTTGCGGGTCTGGTACCAGAGGTATCCGGTGCCGAGCAGGTCCCCGTAGGTGTCGAGCCAGGCGAGCGCGGCGCGGGTCTGGGGCTCCAACTGCCGGACCAGTTGGGCGTCGCCGGTCCACCGCTCGTACTCGTCGAGCAGGATGACGAAGAGCGGGGTGGCGTCGGCCGACCCGTAGTACGGGGAGTGCGGCTGCTCCTCGAACCCCGCCGTCTCGCCGTACCGCAGCTCGTGCAGGATCTTGCCCGGCTCCTCGTCGCGGAAGTCGTCCAGCCGGTGCCCCTGAAGGCCGGCCAGCATCAGGATGGTCGGCGGGATCAGCTCCGGCAGGAAGGGCAGCACCTGCAACGAGGTGAAGATGCTGTCCCGCCCGAAGAGGGTCATGAACCACGGCAGCCCGGCGGCCATCAGCCGGACGCCGAGGGCGATCGACTCGTAGCGCAGCGCGGCCAGGTCGTTCAGGCTGCGCCGGTACGCCCCGGCGAGCGGCTGGCAGTCGCAGCCGAGCTTCGGCGCCCGGTCGATCAGGTCGTCCTGCTCGGTCCGGATCGCCGCCGCGCTGCGGCTGCCCCCGTACGGCAGGGTGGCCCGGATGTCCTCGCCGCGCGCGCCGTACACGATGGTGGCCACGCCCAGCCGGGTGGTCCACTCGTCGTGCGGGCCGATCCGGATCCGGAAGGTCATCCCGGACACCTCGATCTGTCCGGGTGTGCTGGTCTGGATCACCGTCTCCCGGTGGAAGCCCTCCCGGCGGTAGATGAGCCGCAGCTCGTTCTCGCTGACCGTGGCGGTGGTGTGCCCCCGCTTCTGCCGGACGTGCTTGATCTCGAACAGGTCCGCGAAGTCGGCGCCGATGTCGAGCCGGGCGGTGAACTCCATCTCCACCCCGGAGTGGTTGAGCACCGTCAGCTCCTCCTCGAAGCTGCCGCCGATCGCCCGGCTGCGGATCACCGAGACCTTCGCGTCCAGGTAGTGGGTCGGCTCACCGGGCACGAGGAAGAAGCGGGTGCGGTAGGACTCCGCCTCGTCGATGGAGAGCGCGTGCAGCCGCTCGCCGTCGAGGGTCAGCAGCCAGGTGGAGAGGAACCGGGTGTCGAACGAGAAGAGCCCGGTCGGAAAGTCGAGCGACGGCTCGATGTCCCCCCGCCGGTCGCACACCAGGAAGGTGTTGCCGTCCAGGATGCTGATCAGGTCCTTCACCGGGGCCGTCCGGTCTGCGCGCGGGCGACCTCCCGCGGGTCCCGGGTGCCGGGTGGGTCCGGGAAGAACGCCCGGAACGCCAGGAAGAGCACGACGTTGCCGCTGAAGGTGCTCTCGTTGCGCAGCACCGCCGCGATCGCCTGGGCCCGTCCGGTGACCAGCCGGTCGAACAGTTCCTCGGTGCTGTACCAGATCGCGTCGGCCGGGCCCCGGTTCCGGCTCACCTCGATCGCGCCGGGCCGCATCCGGACCAGCCAGTGCGCGGTCTGGTTGCCGCAGGAGAGGTCGATCTGGATGGTCCCGGCCACCCGGCCGCGCAGGACCTCCGGGGCGCGGGCCGGCAGTGATTCGAAGAATCGCTCCGTCGCCTCGGTCACATCCGAATCGTAGGCATTGGCCCGACCTGCGGGGTCGGTATCGGCACGTGGCTCCCCAGGTGCCGGCCGGCACCGGCGGGCGGGCCGGCGGCGGCCCGCCCGGCGGTCAGTAGACCAGTGCCTGCGCGCCCTCGGCCATGGCCTCCTCGACGAAGACCGCCGCGCCGGCGATGCGTACGCCCGGCAGCACCTCGCCGGGGCCGATGTCCCGCCGGGCGGCGCACTGGGTGCAGGCGGTGACCTTGCCGGTGGTGAGGATCACGTGCAGCAGTTCGGCCAGCGGCGCCGAGTGCGGCAGCTCGAATTCCTGCGCCCGGCCGGGCAACGCGAACCAGGTGGACTCCCCGGTGAGCCAGAGCGAGACGTCCACACCGGCGGCGGCGGCGGTCGCGGCGACGGTGAAGGCCTGTGCGCACCGCTCGGGCGCGTCGGCGCCGGCGGTGGCCTTGACGACGAGAGTGCGGGCCATGGGGCCCAGCATAGGATGGTCGCGATGGTTACCGAGATCGGGTTCGTCAGCCTGCTGGTCGCCGGCCTGGGCGCGCTCGCCGGTGGCCTGGTCTACCTGGCGGTACGCATATCGAGAGGACGTTGGTGAGCGCGAGGAGTGAGCCGGGTCTGCGAGCCCCGCAGTCGCGAACGGCGAAAGGCTCTGTGAGCGCGAGGGTTTCATCTGTGTCGCGGTCGCGGACGAGGAGAGGCGGAGTGAACCGGTGAGCGACGAGAACCCTTTGCAGCCGCCGCCGTGGCTGAACGCGCCGCCGGTCGACCCGTACCCGTTCGAGGAGAGCCACGACCTGCGCGTCGGCCCGAAGCTGCACCCGACGCTGGACGGCCTGCTGCCGTACGTCGGGGTGTGGCGCGGCCGGGGCCGGGGCGGCTTCCCCAGCATCGAGGACTTCGACTTCGCGCAGGAGATCCGGATCAGCCACGACGGCCGACCGTTCCTGTTCTACGAGTCCCGGGCGTGGATCCTCGACGAGGAGAGCAGGCCGGTCCGCCCGGCGGGCCGTGAGGTCGGCTGGTGGCGGCCGGTGCTGGACGGCGACCGGGTCACCGACGAGCTGGAAGCGCTGATGACCGTCCCGACCGGGGTGATGGAGCTGCACATCGGCAAGCGCAAGGGCACGCAGATCGAGTTCGTCACCGACGCGGTGGTCCGCACGGCGACCGCCAAGGACGTCACCGCCGGTCACCGCCTCTTCGGCATCGTCGAAGGCGCCCTGCTCTACGCCCAGGAGATGGCGGCCCTCGGCCACGGCCTCTCCCCGCACCTCTCCGCCCGCCTCACCCGCGTAGCCGGCTGACCCCACCCCCGCGCTTATCCCCCCCACCCCACCCGCCCCACCCCGCGTTGATGAAGAGGTTTGCGTCCTCCGCAGGCCGGATTCCGGACCAGAACTTCTTGATCAACGTGGGTCCGGCGCCCGGGTGGGCCGGGGTGGGTCAGGGGAGGGGGAAGGACAGGAGGGTCCGGAGGTCCGGGGTTCTCGGGGAGCGGCGCAGCGGGGTGGCGTCCAGGGTGCGGACCTCCGCCAGGCCGCGCACCGACGAGGTGAACCAGACCCCGTCGGCGGCACGCAGCCCGGCCGGGGTGACCATTCGCTCGTCCGCGCGCAGGCCCAGGTCACGGGCGTGGGCGAGGAGCCAGGCGGCGGTGACGCCGGGCAGGACGCCGGTCTGCGCGGGCGGCACGGTGCAGAGGGTGTCGCCGGCCAGCCAGACCACGTTCGCGCTCGGCCCCTCCAGGGCGTACCCGTCCGAGGAGACCCAGAGCACGTCGTCCACCCCGGCCCGGGCCGCCCAGCGGCGGGCGGCGGTGCTCACCGCGTACGAGGTCGACTTGATCCCGGCGGGGAGCCAGTCGAGCGCGGTACGGACCCTCGCCGGCACGCCGAGCGGCAGGGTCGCCACGGTGATGCCGTCCCGCCGGGCCGCCCGGGTGGCCGCCGGCACCTCGCCCAGGGTGGCGTAGACCGTCGGCGGGCCGCCGCCCTCCGGGCCCCGGGTGCAGACCAGGCGCAGCGCCCCCTCCACCTCGGCCGGCCAGCCGGCGCAGACCGTCTCCAGCAGCTCCACCAGCACGCCGGTCGGCGGAAGCGCCAGCTCGACGGCCGCCGCCGCCCGGGCCAGTCGGGCCAGGTGCGCGTCGCGCAGCCAGGGTCGCCCGGCGCGCAGGTGCATGGTCTCGAAGAGCCCGTCGCCGTGCAGCACTCCCCGGTCGTCGCCGCGCAGCACCGGTTCCCCGGCCGGCACCAGGCCACGCCCCGGCACGGCGATCCTCGGCTCCACCATGACCGCCGAGCGTAGCGGCGCGTCCGTCGCCCGTCGGTCGGCGCGGCCGGGCGAACTATGATCGGACGGTGTCCGAATCCTCGCTCGCGGAAATGCTCCGTGCCCGTGGTCTCCGGCTGACGGCGCAGCGGCAGCTGGTCCTCCAGGCGGTGCTGGACCTCGGGCACGCCACCCCGGAGCAGGTGCACACCGCGGTGCGGGAAGTGGCCGCGGGAGTCAACATCACCACCATCTACCGCACGCTGGAGCTGCTGGAACGGCTCGGCCTGGTCACCCACACCCATCTTTCGCACGGCTCGCCGACCTACCACGCGGCCGGTGAGGACCAGCACGTCCACCTGGTCTGCCGGGAGTGCGGCGCGATCGACGAGATCGATCCCGAGCTGCTGCGCCCTCTGGCGGACCAGTTGGCGGAGCAGCGCGGGTTCCGGGTGGACATCGGCCACGTCTCCCTCTTCGGCGTCTGCGACCGCTGCGAGAACGGGGACCGGAAATGATCGACATCGAAGGCGCGATCAGCGTCGAGAGCATCGACGAGGCCAGTCGCGACCAGCCCGAGCCGGCGCACGCGGCGGCCGGCGTCCGGGGGGTGGCGGCACACTACGGCGACCCGATGCGCGAGCAGCGCACCCTCGACACCGCGGTCGGCCTCGTCGACCGCTCGCACCGGGGCGTCGTCGCGGTGCCCGGCGAGGAGCGCATCGGCTGGCTGCACACCATCACTTCCCAGCACCTGGCGCAGCTGACCGCGGGGCAGGGCACCGAACTGCTGGTGCTCTCCCCGCACGGCCACGTCGAGCAGCACGCCATGGTCGCCGAGGACGGCATCACCACCTGGCTCGACACCGAGCCGGGCGCCACCGACGGGTTGCTGTCGTACCTGGAGAAGATGCGGTTCTTCAGCCGGGTCGAGCCGCGCGACGTCACCGCCGAGCACGCGCTGCTCTCCCTGGTCGGCCCGGAGGCCCCCGCCGCGCTGGAGACGCTCGGCGTGACCGGGCTCGCCGCACCCGACGTGGTCGCGATGCCGGGCCCGAAGTTCCGCGCCGGCGAGCTGCCGCCCCGGCCGACCGCGCTCTACGACGTGAAGCCGCTGCCGGTCGGCGGGTGGGCCCGACGCGGCCCGCTCGGTGTCGACCTGCTGGTGCCCCGGGCCGCGATGGAGCAGGTGGTCACGGAGCTGCGCGGCAACGGGGTGCCGGTCGCCGGGCTGTGGGCGTACGAGGCGGTGCGGGTGGCCGCCCGACGGGCCCGGGTGGGCGTGGACACCGACCACCGGACCATCCCGGCCGAGGTGGACCTCATCGCACCGGCCGTGCACCTGGACAAGGGCTGCTACCGGGGCCAGGAGACCGTCGCCCGGGTGCACAACATGGGCCGGCCGCCGCGCCGGCTCGTACTCCTGCACCTGGACGGGGTGACCACCGACCAGCCGCCGGTCGCCGGCACGCCGGTGACCCTCGACGGCCGGGCGGTGGGGTTCGTGGGCAGCGCGGTGCACCACCACGAGCTGGGCCAGGTCGCGCTCGCCGTGTTGAAGCGGAACGTGCCGGACGACGCCCGGCTGCTCGTCGGGGAGACCGCCGCCGCCATCGACCCGGCCTGACCCGCCCCGGGCCCGGCCCGTCTCGCCCGGCCTGGCCAGCCTGTGCCCGGCTCGCCCCCGCCGGGCCCGGACCTGCCCACCCGGACCTGACCCACCCCGGGGCCCGGCGACCGCCTGGCGGCGCTCGGGCTGTCGTACGTGGTGGCCGGGACGGCGTCGACAGCCGTAGATGCGATTCTGGATCACACCGCCCACCGGCTGTGGGTGTTCCGCAGTTGAACCGGCGTGGGTGCGCCGCCCGGTCGGCGGCGGGCCTAGGATCGCCGGCATGACGACAGGGACGTTGATCACGGTTGCCCCCACCGGCGCGGAGTCTGCCAAGGCGGAGGTGCCGGCGCTGCCGGTGACCCTCGACGAGCTGCTGCTGACGGCCAAGGAGTGCGAGGCGCTCGGCGCCGCCGTGATCCACGTCCACATCCGCGACGACGACGCCAGGCCGACCCTCGACCAGGGCCGGTTGCGGGAGACCGTGACGGCGCTGCGGGAGGGCACCGACCTGATCGTGCAGCTCTCCTCCGGTGGCGCGGTCACCGACCCGGAGGCCGACCGGCTCGCCGTGCTCGACGCCGGCCCCGACATGGCCTCCTGCACGATGGGCACGCTCAACTTCGGCGACGACGTCTTCCTCAACCGGTGGGAGTTCATCGTCGACCTGCACACCCGGATGCAGGAGCGCGGGATCGTGCCGGAGTACGAGATTTTCGACCTCGGCCACCTCACCGCCCTGCAGCGGCTGCTCGGCAAGTACGGCCTCCCGGCCGGCGGTCACGTGCACGTCGACCTCGTGATGGGCGTGCCGGGCGGCATGCCGGGCACCACCTCCGCGCTGGTCGCCGCCCACCAGGCGCTCCGTGACCTGCCGGCGGGCACCACCTTCTCGGCCACCGGCATCGGCCGCAGCACCATCCCGGTCATGCTGGCGTCCCTGTCGGCCGGGGGGCATCTGCGGGTCGGCATGGAGGACACCGTGACGTACGCCAAGGGTCGGCCGGTGGAGTCCAACATGCAGCTCGTCGCCCGGGCGGTCGGCTTCGCCCAGCTCGCCCAGCGCCCGCCCCTGACCACCGCCGAGGCCCGGGGGCTGCTCGGCGTTCCGGTCGCCGCGCGGTAAGCGGCCACCCCGCCGGGCGCTCCTGTCACGCGGGCGTCGACAGCCTGGTCACCCGGCTGCCGGCGCCGCCCGGGCCGTCGGTACCGTCCACAGCGTGGGAAAGACGTACGAGGGCGGCGCGCCGCTCGCCGAGGTGGTCCGGTCCGGGTTCGTCGAGGGCGTGCACCGGGGTTCGGTGGTGGTGCTCGACGCGACCGGCGCGACGGTGGCCGGGGTCGGGGACGCGACCTCGCCGGTCTTCCCGCGTTCGTCGAACAAGCCGATGCAGGCGGTCGGCATGCTCCGCGCCGGCCTGCCGCTGACCGACCCGGCCGACGTGGCGCTGGTCTCGGCCAGCCACGCCGGGGAGGGTTTCCACCTGGCCCGGGTGGGCGCCCTGCTGGCCGGGGCCGGGCTGGACGAGTCGGCCCTGCACTGCCCGCCGGAGCTGCCCGTGGGCGAGGAGGCGCGGGCGGCCGTGCTGCGGGCCGGCGGCGGCCCCACCCGTACCCAGATGAACTGCTCCGGCAAGCACAGCGGGATGGTGCTGACCTGCCAGGCCGCCGGCTGGCCGCGCGACGGCTACTGGCGGCCGGAGCACCCGTTGCAGCAGCGGCTGCGGGACGCGATCGAGGAGTTCACCGGCGAGCGGGCGGCGGCGGTGGGGGTGGACGGCTGCGGCGCCCCGGTGCTCGCGGTCTCGCTGACCGGCCTGGCCGGGGCGTACCTCCGGCTGGTCTCGGCCGAGCCCGGCTCGGTGCCGCGGACGGTGGCCGACGCGATGCGCGCCCACCCGGAGGTCGTCGGCGGCACCCACGCCGAGGACACCCGGCTGATGCGCGGCGTCCCCGGGCTGCTGGCCAAGGTCGGGGCGGAGGGGGTCATCGCCGCGGCGGTGCCCGGCATCGGCGCGGTCGCCCTCAAGATCGACGACGGGGCGGGCCGGGCCCGGATGCCCGTGCTGGTCTCCGCGCTGCGCCGGCTCGGGGTCGACGCCCCGGTGCTGGCCGACTTCGCCGAGGTCCCCCTGTTCGGCGGCGGAGTCCCGGTGGGTGCGGTCCGCCCGCTCTGGTAGGCGCGGCCCGGCCGTCTCAGCGGAGGAAGTCGAGCAGGGCGGCGTTGACCGGGGCGGGGCGCTCCAGGGGCAGCAGGTGGGCGGCGTCCGGGACGTCGGAGAGGCGGATCGCGCCCGGCGCCTCGGCCGCGATCCGGTCGGCGAGCCGGCTGATGTCGGGTACGTCGGCGGCGCCGGCGTTGACCAGGACGGGCATCCGCAGCTCGGCCAGGCGGCCGATCGCGGGCGGGTCCAGCTCGGCGACGTCCACCGCGCTGAGCGCCAGCTCGGCGGCGAGGGCGCGCTGGTCCATCTCCTGCGCGAAGGCGACCAGCTCCGGGTCGACGTCCTCCGGGCGGCGGCCGGGGCCGACCACCCAGAACCGCACCTCGCCGGCCGCCGTGGCCGCGAAGTCCTCGGGGTCGACCTCGCCCACCAGCGTCTCCCAGAGGTTGTTGGCCTCCTCCGACCACTCGTTGCCGGAGACGGCGGCGCCGAGGAGAGCGAGCGCGGCGACCCGCTCCGGGTGGGCCAGCGCGGTGTCGATCGCCACCGCCCCGCCAAACGAGCAGCCGACCAGGGCGGCCCGGGCGATGCCCAGCGCGTCCAGCAGCCCGACCACGTCGTCGTGGTGGGCGAACGGGGCCGGCGGCAGTTCGGAGTCGCCGTAGCCGCGCAGGTCGGGGACGATGACCCGGTGCCGTGCCGCCAGGACGGCGGTCTGTTCCCGCCACATCCGGCGGTCCGCGATGCCGGCATGCAGCAGGACGACGGGCGTGCCGCTGCCGGTGTCGTCGTACGCGAGCAGGGCGCCGTTCACCTCGATCTTGGTCACCGGCAGACGGTACGCACCGGCACGAGCGGTGCGCAACCACCCGATGAGACCTTGCTAACTCTGGTTAGCGTTTTGCTTGCAAGAGCTAGCAGCGCCGGTTAGCGTCGGGGCATGGCCACTGGTAAGGAGCTTCCCGACGTCGGCGGGTTCATCCGCGATCTGCGTCGCAACGCGAAGATCTCGCTCCGGCAGCTCGCCGAGCAGGCGGGGGTCAGCAACCCCTACCTGAGCCAGATCGAACGCGGCCTGCGCAAGCCGAGCGCGGAGGTGCTCCAGCAGCTCGCCAGCGCGCTGCGGGTCTCCACCCCGGCGATGTACCTGCGCGCCGGGCTGCTCGACGACAAGGAGGGCCAGGGCGTGCTCGCGGCCATCGCCGTCGACCCCGACCTGACGATGGCGCAGAGGCAGTCGCTCAGCCAGATCTACGAGACCTTCCGCCGGGAGAACGCGCGACTGGCCGAGGCCACCGCCGCGGCCGAGGCCGGCCCCGGCGCCACGACCCAGGCCACCACCGGACCGGCCGCCCCCAGCGCGTCCGAGCCCGTCGAGGCGGCGCCGGACCTGGCCAACCTCGCCGCCACCGGACCCACCACGCCGGAGGGCACCCCGACCGAGGCGGTCCTCGAGTCGGTCGCCGTCACCGAGGCCGGCCCCGCTCCCGCACCGATCAGCACCCCCGTGAAGAAGGCCGCCCCCACGGCGGTCCGGAAGGCCGCCGACGCGGCCGAAGAGGAGAAGTCATGACCCAGCCGAAGACCAACCGCATCCCGGCCCCGATCTACGCCGCCGCCGGCGCCGGCGAGCTGGCCCTCACGCAGCTGCGCAAGCTTCCCGCCGTGGTCGGCGGGCTCGGCACCAGGGTCGTCGCCGACCTGGGCGGCAAGGCCATCGTCACCGGCGTCGAGCTGCGCCAGAAGGCCAACGACACCCTGCGCACGGCGAACCTGACCGCCGGGAGCCTGCGCGAGAAGGCCGTCCCGGCCGAGCTGAACAAGCTCCGCGAGGTCGCCGACCTCGACAAGATCCGTGAGGTCACCGACCTGGACAAGCTCCGCGAGCTGGCCACCCGCAACGCCGCCGTCGTGGTGGCCGGGGCGCAGGCCGCGCAGGAGCGGGCCCTGGCCGCGTACGTGGCGCTGGTCGCCCGCGGCGAGCGGGTGGTCGGTGCCGGCGTGCTGGAGGCCGCCGAGACCGTGAACGCCGACATCGAGGCCACCGAGGCCGAGGTCAAGCCGTCCGCGGTCCCGACCCGCCCCACCGCCGAGGTGCCGACCCCGGCCGACGTGGCCGAGGTCGTGGAGGCCAAGCCGGCCGCCGCCAAGAAGGCGACCCGGGCGCCCCGGGCCACCAAGGCCGCCGTCGAGCCGGCCGCCACCCCGTCGGCGAAGCTGCCCCGGGCCCCGAAGCGGCAGCGCCCGGCCGCCGAGTAATCCGTTCCACCGGCGACCCCGGCTGCGTCCTGTCGGACGTATCCGGGGTCGCCGACATAAGCTTGCCGTCATGGCCTACGCCGCGCCGATCTTCGCCTTCGCCGTCCGTGACGTGATCGAGCTGATCCTGCTCGTCTTCGCGCTGATCGTTCAGGGCGTCGCCCTGGTGCACGCCATCACCCAGCGCTCCGACGCGTTCCCCGCCATCGGCACCCTGCCGAAGGGTGGCTGGGTCGCCATCCTGGCCGTCTGCCTGGTGCTGACCCTGCTCGGCTTCGGCCCGATCAGCCTCTTCGGACTGATCGGCATCGCCGCCGGCCTCATCTACCTGCTCGACGTCCGGGTGGGCCTGCGCGACCTCAGCGACGGCAAAGGCTTCTGGTGAGGGGTTTCCGCTGGCCGCCTCCGCCGGACGGTGGACCCCGCACCTGGGGTCCGGGTCCCGGTGGTCCGCGTACCGGCCGACCCGCTCTTCCGGAGCCGGAGACCGAGCTCGTCGCCACGCCGCACGACGTACGCCTGGAGCAGCTGGTCACCGGCGCGGGTGACCCCGTCACGGTGTTCGCCCACGGGCTGGGCAACGGGATCGCGACCACCCGGCCGTTCGGCAGCGGGGTGACCGGCCGCAAGCTCTTCTTCCAGTTCCGCGGGCACGGCCGCTCCGAGGCGCCACCCGGCCCGTGGAGCTACCTCGACCTCGCCCGCGACCTGCGCGCGGTCGCCGACCTGGGCGGTGCCACCCGGGCCTTCGGCGCGAGCCTCGGCGCGGGCGCCCTCTGCCGGCTGCTCGTGGAGAGCCCGGAACGCTTCGAGCGGCTGGTCTTCTTCCTGCCGGCGGTGCTCGACCGGCCGCGCGGCGAGGTGGCCCGCGCCCGGCTGACCGCGCTGCTCGACGCCGTCGAGAGCGGGGACGCCGCGGCCGTCGCCGACGTGGTGCAGGCCGAGCTGCCGCCCGCGGTACGCAACACCCCGGCCGGCTGGTCCTACCTCCGCCAGCGCCTCGACCAGTTGCTCCGCGACGGCCTCGCGCCCGGGCTGGCCAGCCTGCCCGAGCAGGCGCCGTTGCGCGACGCCGGTGCGCTGGCCGCGGTCACCGCCCCCGCCCTGGTGATCGGCTGCGCCGGCGACGACCTGCACCCGGTGGAGGTCGCCGAGCGGCTCGCCGCCGCGCTGCCCCGGGCCACCCTGCACGTGTACGACCGGCCCGGCGTGCTCTGGTCGGAACGCGCCGACCTGCGGAACCGGATATCCGCCTTCCTCAACGGGTAACGTGCCCCGGCATGGGCGTCACACACCACGGCCGTACGCACCGCCTGGACCTCGCCGACCCCACCCTGCGCGAGTGGGAGTGCACGGTGCTGCACGCCGACCCGGAGCAGGGCATCGTGCTGGACCGCTCGGCGTTCTACCCGGGCGGCGGCGGGCAGCCCCCGGACCACGGCGTACTGCTCTGGCAGGGGGTGCAGACCCGGATCGTCGGCACCCGCAAGGGCGACGAGCTCTGGCTGATCCCGGCCGAGGGTGACCCGCTGCCGCCGGCCGGCACGGCGGTGACCGGCGCGGTCGAGGACGAGCGGCGCACCCGGCTGATGCGTACCCACTCCGGGCTGCACGTGCTCTGCGGGGTGGTCTTCCGCGACTTCGGCGCGCTCGTCACCGGAAACTCGATGGAACCGGGCGAGGCCCGGATGGACTTCAACCTGCCCGAGGTGCCGGCCGACTTCAAGAGCCGGATCGAGGAGCTGGTCAACGCCGAGGTGGCCGCCGACCGGGCCGTCGCGGTGCGGGTGCTGCCCCGCACCGAGGCGCTCGTCCTGCCCGACATCATCCGCACCCAGTCCAACCTGATCCCGCCGGACGAGCAGGAGGTCCGGATCGTCGACATCGTCGGCCTGGACGTCCAGGCCGACGGCGGGACGCACGTCGCCTCCACCGCGCAGATCGGCAAGGTGCAGGTGGTCAAGGTGGAGAGCAAGGGCCGCGCCAACCGCCGGGTCCGCGTCCGCCTGGTGGACTGACCGGGTGGACCCTGCGCCGGTTGCCACGGCGATGGCGTCGACAACCCCTGTGCGGGGCGGGTCAGCGGCCGGTCGGCCCCGGCGGGAGGTGGGCGGCACGGACGTCGAGCAGCCAGCGCTCCACCGTCGCCTCGTCGGGCCGCCCGGGCAACGGGGTGCGGATCCGGTCGAAGTCCCGCTCGGTCTCCGCCAGCAGTGCCCGGGCCTCGTCGAGCGAGCCGGCGGCCACCCGGTCACCGAACGCCCGGAACCACTCCGGGTCGGCGAGCCGGATCTCCAGCACCCCGGTGGCGTAGAGCAGCCGGCCCTGGTGCACCAGCCGGGCCAGGTGCCGGGCGTGCTTCGCCGTCCGGCGGCGGGTGTCGGCGGAGAACGTCCCGTCACCCCGGGACTCCAGCTTGCGGAACTGCTGCGACGCGTACCCGAGGTAGGCGTCGCGGACCCGGGGCGCGCTGAGGAACGCCGACCGGATGGCGATCAGGCCCTCACCGAGCTCCGTCCGGGTCTCGTAGCACTCCTCCGGCAGCCACACCAGCTCGGTGGCCGTCGGGTTGCCGCTGAGCGCGAGGCGGCACCACTTGCCGGCCTCGTGCAGGGTGGTGTCCGGGTCGGTGGTCACCACGGACTCGCGCGGCGGGTGCAGACCGTGGAAGGCGACCGTGGGTGCGGCGAAGACGCCGAGCCGGTCGGTGTCCGAGCCGGGACCGGCCAGGCCGTACGCGACCGAGCCGACGACGCCGGAGAGCAGCAGGTGCATGCGGCGAGCATGACGGACGACATGCTTTCGCGAAACCGGACTTCGGCTGTCAGGTATCGCTGACACGCTCGACGCATGACGAAACCGCTGACAGGAAAGATCGCGCTCGTCGCCGGGGCGACCCGGGGCGCCGGCCGGCAGATCGCGGTCCAGCTCGGCGCCGCCGGGGCCACCGTCTACGCGACCGGCCGCAGCAGCCGCGTCGGCCGCTCGGAGATGGACCGGCCGGAGACCATCGAGGAGACGGCCGAACTGGTCACCGCGGCCGGTGGCACCGGCATCGCCGTCCGCGTCGACCACCTCGTCCCCGACGAGGTACGCGCGCTGGTCGAACGGATCGACGCCGAACAGGGCCGGCTCGACGTGCTGGTCAACGACATCTGGGGCGGCGACCCGCTGATCACCTGGGAGAAGCCGGTCTGGGAGCAGCCGCTGGAGGCCGGCTTCCGCACCCTGCGCCTGGCGATTGACACCCACATCATCACCAGCCACTTCGCCCTGCCGCTGCTGATCCGCCGCCCCGGCGGCCTGGTGGTGGAGATCGGCGACGGCACCAAGGACTACAACGACGCCCACTACCGGCTGTCGCTCTTCTACGACCTGGCAAAGGTGTCGGTGAACCGGCTCGCCTTCAGCCAGTCGCACGAGCTGGAGCCGCACGGCGGCACGGCCGTCGCGCTCACCCCGGGCTGGATCCGCTCCGAGTCCATGCTGGAGCACTTCGGGGTCACCGAGGAGAACTGGCGCGACGGGGCCGCCAAGGACCCGCACTTCCTGATCTCGGAGACCCCCGCGTTCGTCGGGCGCGCGGTGGCCGCCCTCGCCGCCGACGAGGAGAGGGCCCGCTGGAGCGGAAAGTCCGTCTCCGCCGGCGAGCTGGCCCAGGTGTACGGGTTCACCGACCTCGACGGCAGCCGGCCGGACGGCTTCCGCTACATCAACGAGGTGGTGCACGGGGGGAAGCCGGCCGACGTCAGCGGCTACCGCTGACCGTCGCGGTCACCCGTCCGCCGCCCGACCGGCGTAGAGCGCGGCGAGCCGGGCGGCCGCCCCGGCCATCCGCTCCCGCAGCTCGGGCGGGTCGAGCACCTCCGCCTCCGGGCCCAGCCCCAGCAGCTGGTGGTACGCCACCTCCACGGACTCGACGGGCAGCCGGGTGGTCACCCGGCCCTGCCCGTCGGGCCCGTCGGCGGCGGCGACCGCCTCGTCGTACACGAAGGGGGCGTCGGTGAGGTGTCGGAGCTGGCGCAGGCCGGCGGGGGTCAACCGGAGCGTGACCCGCGCCCGGAGCATGCCCCGCAGGAACGCCTCGGCCTGCTCTCGCCAGTACCCGGGCAGGTCGAAGCCCTCGTCCCGGTCGAAGGTCGCGTCGCCCACCTCGACGCCCGTCACCCGGTCCACCCGGTACGTCCGGTGCCCGTCGCCGACCCGGCCGACCAGGTACCAGACCCCGCTCTTGAGCACCAGCCCGTACGGCTCCACCCGCCGGGTGACCTCCCGCTCCCCGCGCCGGTACCGCAGCTCGACCACCCGGTCCCGCCAGACCGCGCCGGCCAGCTCGCCCAGCCACGGCGGCGGCCCGACCTCCCGGAACCATCCCGGCACGTCCAGGTGGAACCGTTGTCCGGTGCGGGCCGGAGCGTCGCGCAGCGCGGGCGGGAGCGCGGCCAGCACCTTCAGCTCGGCCGACGCGACCGCGTCGGCGAGCCCCATGTCGCCCGCGGGTCCGGGCAGCCCGGACAGGAAGAGCGCCTCCGCCTCGTCCCGGGTCAGCCCGGTCAGCCGGGTCCGGTAGCCGCCGAGCAGCCGGTAGCCACCGGCCCGACCCCGATCGGCGTAGACCGGCACGCCGGCGGCGGAGAGCGCCAGCACGTCCCGGTACACCGTGCGCTCGGAGACCTCCAACTCCCGCGCCAGCTCCGCGGCGGTCATGGTCTCCCGCGCCTGCAACAACAACACCAACGAGATCAACCGGGCCGCCCGCACCCGTCCATCCTGCCCCCTCGGCCACTAGGCTCTGCGGTCGTGAACGCACCCAGCATCGCCGCGCCCGTGACCGGCGCCGTCGGCCGGTTCCTCAGCGGCGTCGGGCTGCTCCTGCGCGGCCTCGGCCTCTACGCCCGCAGCCCCGGCCTGATGCTGCTCGGCGCCGTGCCGGCGCTGATCTCCGGTGCGCTCTTCGTGGCCGCGTTCGCCACCCTGGTGTACGTCGTGGACGACCTGGCCGCGCTGGTCACGCCGTTCGCCGACGACTGGTCGACCACCGCGCGGAGCCTGGTCCGGGTGATCGCCGGGCTGGCCTTCCTCGGCCTCGGCGGCCTGCTGGCGGTGGTCACCTTCACCGCGGTCACCCTGGTCATCGGCGACCCGTTCTACGAGAAGATCTCCGAACGGGTCGAGGAGCGGTTCGGCGGCGCCCCCGGCGCGGTCGACGTGCCGTTCTGGTCGTCGCTGCGGCGCAGCGTCGCCGACTCGCTGAAGCTGGTGGGCCTGTCGGTGCTCCTCGGCGTCCCGCTCTTCGCCGCCGGCTTCATCCCGGTGCTCGGCCAGACCGTGGTGCCGGTGATCGGCGCGGCGGTGGGTGGTTGGCTGCTCGCCGTGGAGCTGGTCGGCGCCCCGTTCCACCGGCGCGGGATGCGGTTGCCGGAGCGCCGCGCGATCCTGAAGGCGGACCGGCCGACCGCGCTCGGCTTCGGGGTGGCCGTCTTCGTCTGCTTCCTGATCCCGCTGGGCGCGGTGCTCGTCATGCCGGCCGCCGTCGCCGGGGCCACCCTGCTCGCCCGCCGCTCCCTCGGCCAGCCCATCCAGCAACCCTGACCACGGCGGGATCAGGCCAGCTCACGCCGGCAGGACCACTGGGACGCGACCGGGCGGTAGCCGAGCCGGGCGTTGACGGCCAGCATCGGCGCGTTGGTCTCGTCGTTCGAGGTGTACGCGGAGGTGACCCCGTCGGCGGCGGCCCGGTGCAGGGCGGCGAGCTTCGCCAGGCGGGCCAGTCCTCGACCCCGGTGTTCCGCCAGGGTGGCGGTCATGTCCGACCACATCCGGTCGCCGTCCCGCTTGACCAGGCTGAACGCGGCCAACGATCCGTCGACCTCGACCGCCGTGCTGGCCTCGCGGTCCAGGCCGAGGTTGTCCCAGACCTCGTAGCGCCAGTGCTCGTGGCCGAACGCGTCGGAGGGGACGTCGTCCGGTTCGTCCGCGCTCGCGGCGGCGTACAGGGCGTGGACCCGCCGCGGGTCCAGCTCCGCCAACGCGACGAGCCGGATCCCGTCCGGTACGGCCGGCAGCGGCGGCGCCGCGGTCAGGTCGAGCGCCGAGTACCGCACTTCCCGGCCGGGTTCGAGGCCGCGCCTGCGGGCGAACGGCAGGGACTCGGCCAGTGCCCAGACCCGGAACGTGCGCACGCCCAGCGAGGTCAGGTGGTCGGAGGCCGCTGCCAGCAGCGCCCCGCCGATTCCTCGGCGGCGGTGCGCCGGGTGTACGTGCAGCAGGGCGATCTCGCCGAAGCCGGTCGTCGAGGTCCGGGCGTTGCGGTACGCCGACGTCCAGCCGACCACCTGCCCGTCGTGTTCCGCCACGAATGGGACCCAGTCCTCGCCGGGCGGCGGCTCGGCAATCATCTGCCGGGTCGACTCGACGCCCCGCACCAGGTAGGGGTGGACAAGTGCGCGCAGTGCCACGACGGCCGGCGCGTCATCCGGGACAGCGGTGCGGATCCGCATTCAGCTCGCCCCGCGGACGGCGGCGACGGCCTCGACCTCGACGAGCTGGTCGGGATAGCCGAGCACGGCCACCCCGAGCAGGGTGCTGGGCGGGTCGTGGTCGCCGAACGCGTCCCGGACCACCTCCCAGGCGGCCACCAGGTCGGCCCGGTGCGTCGAGGCCACGTACACCGTGGTCTTGACGACGTCGCCGAGACGGGCGCCGGCCGCCGCGAGGGCGGTCTCCAGGTTGGCCATCACCTGCCGGGCCTGGGCGGCGGGGTCGCCGGGTGCCACCGTCCGCCCCTGCGCGTCGAGGGGGCAGGCGCCGGCGGTGTACACCAGCCGGGCCGGCGGCACGACCATGGCCGCGTACGCGTACTCGGCGACGTCGGAGAGCTCGGGGACGTGGATCAGGTGGGTCGGATCGGTCACCCGGCGACGCTACCGTCGGCGGTGCGGACCGCTCGACCGGATTTCCGCGTCGAGGGCCCTCCCTGCGGTCGCGACGGCGTCAGGCCGACTCCCGGACGACCAGCTCGGTCGGGAGGATCACCCGCTCCTCGACCACCTCGCCGGCGGCCAGCCGCAGCAGCTGCCGGGTCATCTCCCGACCCAGCTCGACTATCTCCCAGCGCACCGTGGTCAGCGGGGGCTCGGTGTACGCCGCGGTCTCGATGTCGTCGAAGCCGATCACCGCGACGTCCTCCGGCACCCGCCGCCCCGCCTCCCGCAGCGTCCGCAGGGCGGCGTGCGCCATCAGGTCGGAGGCGGCGAAGACCGCGTCCAGGTCGGGATGGTCGGCGAGCAGCTGGCGCATCGCCGTCGCCCCGGACTCCCGGGTGAAGTCCCCGATCGCCACCAGCTCCGCGAGCCCGGCGGCCGCC
Organism: Micromonospora phytophila; assembly: GCF_023656545.1. Taxonomy (GTDB): domain Bacteria; phylum Actinomycetota; class Actinomycetes; order Mycobacteriales; family Micromonosporaceae; genus Micromonospora; species Micromonospora phytophila. The sequence goes on from NZ_JAMOKF010000035.1 coordinate 18,286, forward strand.
ACGGTGTCCCGGTAGCCCGCGAGCCGTTCGATCCCGGCGATCATGTCCTGCGGGCCGGCGATGGTGGCGATCCGCCGGCGACCGTTCCCGATCAGGTGTCGCACCGCCCGGCTCACCCCGCCGACGTTGTCGACGTCGACGTACGGCACCTGCGCGCCGTCGAGCGGCCGGCCGGCGCACACCACCGGGATGCCGAGGCGGGCCAGCGTGCCGGGCAGCGGGTCCGCGCCGTGCAGCGAGGCGAAGAGCACCCCGTCCACGTGCCGCCCGGTGGTGTACCGCTCCACCCGCTCGTGCCCGGCCGCCGACCCGGCCAGCATGAGCACCAGCTGCTTGTCGGCCGCCTCCAGCTCCTGGCTGACTCCCCGGATGATCCCCGGGAAGACCTGGTCGTCGGAGAAGACCCGGGTGGCCTCCTCCGGCATGACCAGGGCCACCGAGTCGGTCCGCTGGGTGACCAGGCTGCGGGCGGCCAGGTTCGGCACGTACCCCAGCTCGGCGACCGCCCGGCGGACCGCCTCCTGGATGGGCTCGGCGACGGTCGTGGAGCCGTTCACCACCCGCGAGACGGTCGCCCGGGACACGCCGGCCCGCCGCGCGACCGCTTCCAGGGTGGGCCGCTGTGCCGTCGTCATCCCCGTTACCACCATCTCGTCACAGCCCGTTCCGGGAGATCACCTCCTGGTACCACCGGGCACTGGACTTCGGGGTGCGCCGCTGGGTCAGGTAGTCGACGTGGACGATCCCGAACCGCTTCCGGTAGCCCTCGGCCCACTCGAAGTTGTCCAGCAACGACCATACGAGATAGCCCCGTAGATCCACACCCCGGGCGATGGCCTCGTGCGCCGCCCGCAGGTGCCCGTCCAGGTAGGCGATCCGGTCCGCGTCGACCACCTGCCCGGGCCCGTCGGGGTGCTCGGTGCCGGCCTTGTCCGGAAACGCCGCGCCGTTCTCGGTGATCATCAGCGGCACGCCGGGGTAGTCGGTGGCGATCCGCTCGAGCAGCCGGGTCAGCGCCGCCGGTTCGATCATCCACCCCATGTCGGTCAGCGGCCCCGCCGGCGGCAGGAACTCCACCGCCCCCTCGGTGCCGGGGTAGGCGCCGCCGCCCCCCGCCCCGTCCGTCCGGCCGGCGACGTAGGTGGGCGCGTAGAAGTTCACCCCGAGCAGGTCGAGCGGCGCGGCGATGGTCTTCTCGTCGCCGTCCCGGACGAACGTCGGCGCCACCAGGCGGCTGACGTGCTCCAACACGTCGTCCGGGTAGCCGGCGCCGGTCAGCGGGTCGAGGAAGATCCGGTTGTGCAGGCCGTCGACCAGGCGTACCGCCGCGGCGTCCGCGGCGCTGGCCGGGTCGGCGGGGCGCACGTCGGCGGGGTTGACGGTGATCCCGACGGTCTCCGCGCCGGCCGACCGCAGCGCGCGGGCCGCCAGGCCGTGCCCCAGCAGCAGATGGTGTACGGCGCTGAAGGCGGCGCCCGGATCCTGCTCGCCCGGGGCGTGGACCCCGTTGCCGTACCCGAGGTACGCCGAGCACCACGGTTCGTTGAGCGTGGTCCAGGTGCGGATCCGGTCACCGAGCCGGGCGTGCACGGCGAGGGCGTAGTCGGCGAAGTGCTCGGCGGTCTCCCGGTTGGTCCAGCCGCCCCGGTCGGAGAGCGTCTGCGGCAGGTCCCAGTGGTAGAGCGTGACGATCGGGTCGATCCCCCGGGCCAGCAGCGCGTCGGTCAGCCGGTCGTAGAAGTCCAGGCCGCGGGGGTTGACCGGGCCGGAGCCGTCGGGCTGGATCCGCGGCCAGGCCACCGAGAAGCGGTACGCCCGCAACCCCAGCTCGGCCATCAGCGCCACGTCCTCGGCGTACCGGTGGTAGTGGTCGCAGGCCACGTCGCCGGTGTGCCCCTGGTGCACCTTTCCCGGCGTACGGCTGAAGGTGTCCCAGATCGACGGGCCGCGGCCGTCGTCGTGGGCCGCGCCCTCGATCTGGTACGCGGCGGTGGCCGCGCCCCAGACGAAGTTCTCGGGAAATCGCAGAGCGCTCACGCCTTGACCGCACCTTCCATGATGCCGCCGATGATCTGGCGGCCGAACAGGACGAAGACCAGGAGCAGCGGGAGGGTGGCGATGGCCGTCCCGGTGAACACCTGCGACATGTCGGTGTAGTACCCGTCGGAGAGGGTGCGGAGCGCGAGCTGGACGGTCGGGTTCTCCGGGTCGTTGAGCACGGCGTACGGCCAGAGGAAGTCGTTCCAGGTGGTCATGAAGGTGAGCAGGCCGAGCACGGCGGCGGCCGGGCGCAGCGCCGGCAGCACCACGTTCCAGTAGATCCGCCCGGTGCCGCAGCCGTCCACCCGGGCCGCCTCGATCAGCTCGGTGCTGACGGCCTGGCCGGCGTACTGCCGCATCATGAACACCCCGAAGCCGGTGACCAGCGCCGGGACGATCACGGCCGGCAGGCGGTCGTTCCAGTTCAGTCGGGTCATCAGCATGTACAGCGGGATGACGCCGAGCTGGGTGGGGACCATCATCGTCGCGATGATCACCATCAGCAGCGCGTTGCGACCACGGAACCGCAGCTTGGCGAAGGCGAACCCGGCCAGCGTGGAGAAGAAGACCACCGAGACGGTGACGGTGCAGGCCACGATCGCCGAGTTGACCAGGCCGGCGACGAAGTACGCGTCGGTGTTGCCGAGCAGGCGGGAGATGTTCGCGCCGAAGTTGCCGCCCGGGGTGACCGGCGGCGGCACCTGGCCCATCGCGTCGTTGGAGCGGCTGGCCACCACGAACATCCAGTAGATCGGGAAGATCGACAGGAATGCGGCGGCGATCAGCGCGCCGTAGGTGAGCCGGCTGGCTCCCCAGAGGTGGGTCATCGCGGTCCTCCCTTCGGCCTGCCGCCGCCGAGCCGGCGCAGGAGCAGCACGTTGACCGCCGCCACGACCGCGATCAGGGCGAAGAGCAGCCAGGCCACCGCCGAGCCGTACCCGAAGTTGTAGTGCGGCGCGAAGGCGTTCTCGAACATGTACATGGTCACCGTCTGCGACTCCCGCAGCGGTCCGCCGCGGATGGGGTTGGTGCCGGAGTGGAAGAGCCGGGGCTCGGTGAAGAGCTGGAGCCCGCCGATGGTGGAGACGATGACGGTGAAGATGATCGTCGGCTTGAGCAGCGGCACCGTGATCGACCAGAACTGCCGGGTCCGGTTCGCCCCGTCGATGGCGGCCGACTCGTACAGGTCCCGGGGGATGGCCTGCATCGCGGCGAGGAAGATCAGCGCGTTGTAGCCGGTCCACCGCCAGTCGACCATGGCCGAGATGGCCACCCAGGAGGCGAACCGGTTCGACTTCCAGTCGATCGCGTCGACTCCGACCAGGTCCAGCAGCCAGTTGACCATGCCGAACTCGCGGCCGAAGAGCACCCCGAAGACGATCGCGACCGCGGCCGTCGAGGTGATGTTGGGGATCAGCACCGCCATCCGGAACGTGGTCCGGGCCCGCAACTGCCGGTTGAGCAGGTTGGCCAGCCAGAGCGCGGCGAGCAGCTGCGGGATGGTGGAGATGACGAAGATGCCCAGGGTGTTGACGACCGCGTGCCAGAAGTCGGTGTCCGCCATCAGGCGGGTGTAGTTGTCGAGGCCGACGAACGGGTGGTCGCTGCCGAGCAGGTCCCAGTCGTGCAGCGACACCCAGAGGGTGTAGATCAGCGGGTAGACCCCGAAGACCCCGAAGAGCAGGAAGAACGGGGCGATGTAGAGGTAGGGGGAGTACTTCTGGTCGAGCCGGCTGAGCCGGATTCCCCGCGGCGGGCGGGCGGTGCGTGGTGCCGGTGCCACCGGCGGCCGGGCGTCGAGCTGGAGAGCCATGACCCGTAACTCCTTTCCATGCCGCCCGCTCCCGTCGACCCGGATCTCATCGCCGATCGCCACGATCGGCTCCGGGTCGACGGGAAGAGCGGCTCGGGTCGGCTACTTGGCGGCGGCCTTCTTCGCGTTGGTCACCGCGTCGGTCCAGCCCTGGTCGGGGGTGCGCTGGCCCAGTTCGACGGTGCGGACGGCGTTCTCCACCTCGGTGCGTACGGCCTGGTTCTTCGGTCCCATGTAGACGGGCTTCAGGGTCTTCGCGCCCGCACCGAAGATCTGGCCGACCGGCGCGTCGGAGAAGTACGCGTTCTTGGCGTCGACGATCGCCGGGTCGGCCAGCGCCTGCGGCGAGGAGGGCAGCGGGCCCTTGGCCTTGAACGCGCCGATCTGGCCCTTGGCGCTGGTCAGGAACTTCACCAGCTCGATCGCCTCGTCGCGGTGCTTGCTCTGCTTCGGCACCGCGAGGTGCGACCCGCCCCAGTTGCCGCCGTTGCCGGGCACCCGGGCGATGTCCCACTTGCCCTTGGCGTCGGGGCCGGCGTTGCCCTCGATGACCCCGGTCATCCAGGCCGGGCAGGCGATGGTGGCGAACTTGGCCTGCTTGAAGGCGGAGACCCACTCCTCCGACCAGGAGCCGTACTTGCCGGACAGGCCGGAGTCGATGATGTCCATGGTGGTGTCCCAGGCCTGCCGGACCGCCGGGTTGCTGTCCACCACGAGGTTGTCGCTGGTGTCGTAGTAGTGGTAGCCCTGCGCGTTGCCGGCGGTCTGGAGGACGATGGTGTTGAAGGTGTTGGTCGCCGCGTCCAGGAAGGACGCCCCGGTTTTCTTCGCGGTGAACTGCTCGCCGACCCTGATGTAGTCCTGCCAGGTGGGCCAGAGCTTGGAGACCGCGTCCCGGTCGGTGGGCAGCCCGGCCTTGGCGAACAGGTCCTTGCGGTAGCACATCGCCATGCCGCCGACGTCGGTGCCGAGGCCGATCAGCTTCTTGCCGTCGGCGGAGAGCCCCTGGTTCCACTTCCATTCCATGAAGTTGCCCTTGAGCTCCGCCGCCCCGTGGTCGAGCAGGTTGACGAAGTTGTCGGGGTTGGCCTTGTACTCGACCATCAACCCCTCTTCGATGGCGACGACGTCGCCCGCGCCCTTGCCGGCGGCGAGCCACTGGGTCAGCTTCGGCGAGTAGTCGTCGAGGTTCGTGCCGGTGCCCCGCTCGACGATCTTCACGTTGGGGTGGCTGGCCATGTACTCCTTGTAGAGCTCCTCGTAGCCGAACTGGCTGAACACGTCGACCGTCAGCGTGATCTGGCCGTTCTCGGCGGGTTCGTCGTCGCCGGCGCAGCCGGCGGTGGCGAGGAGTGCGGTGGCGGCGACGAGGGCCACCGCCAGGCGGCGGCGCGGAAAGACACCCATCTGTCTCGGACCTCTCTCGGATCATCGGGTGGTGGGGCGGGTGGGGCTGCTATGAGCGAGTCGCAGTCACCTGACGACTCCGGCCGATCATTGTGAGAGCGCTCTCACGACAGCGTCGTCGGTGCGCCCGGGGCTGTCAAGAGAGCGCTCTCCCGAATCTTCGCCTGGGAGCGGGACCACCCGGGAAAGCGGAAAGAGTGGCCATCCACCGTGGAATGGCCACTCTTCGCGGGCGAGGGGAAGCCCCCGGGTCAGCCGATGCGGAGCCCCTCGAGCAGGGAGCGGTCGCCGGTCACGCCCAGGGTGTCGAAGCTGACCCGGCCCCAGAGCGCCAGCAGCAGGTCGCTCGCGGTACCGCTGACCTGCGCCCTGGCGTGGTGGTCGTCGTGGTCGAAGATGGTGGCGGTGTCGAGCAGGGCCACGCCCTCGCCGCGCAGCCGCAGGAACCACTCCTGCGCGGCGTCGACCGCCGAGAGCTGCACCACCCCGTGCCACTGGCCCGCGGTACGGCGCCGGCCGGCGGGCAGCCAGGTGTCCAGCACCTCGCCCACCCCGTCGGCGGCGAGCTTCGCCTCGACCGGCTCACCGGCGGCGATGGCGAGCTGGGCGTCCCAGCGGTGCACCGCGGTCTCGTGCGCCATCCGGCGCGGCCAGAAACCCGCCTTCTTCGGCTGCGGCGCCCAGTTCCACGCCGGTGCCTCCGGGTCGAGGGAGTCGAAGAGGTCCATCAACCGGTCGTAGCTCTGCTGCCAGAACCGCAGCGGGGTGACTCCCGGGTCGAGCTCGGCGCGCTCCGGACGCCGCGGCGGCGCTGTGGTGCCGCCGGAGCCGGCGAAGGAATGCACCCACTGGTAGACGCCGGCGAGGTGCAGGGTCAGGTCGGTGACCGCCCAGCCGGGGCAGGACAGCACGGGTGTCTCCGGCGGCGCCTCCGCCACCGCGGCGGCGAACGCGGCGCCTTCCGCCCGGAGCGCCCCGATCCAGAAGTCCTTCGTGCCGTGCAGTCTGCTGCTCATCGCCAATCCTCCCGGGGGTGACCGGGCCACCAGTGGGTGCCGCGGCTACCCCTCAGCCTAGGGTGAAAGGCGTGTCAGACGTCTACGCCCAGCCGACAACCGGAGCCGAACGCGCCGATGTGCACGAATTGGCGCGATACACGACGTTACGCCTCGGCGGGGCGGCCGAACGCATCGTCACCGCCACCCACGCGGACGAGATCGTCCGGGCGGTGCGGGAGGCGAGCGGGCGGGACGAGCCGGTCCTGATCCTCGCCGGCGGCAGCAACGTGGTGATCGGTGACGCCGGCTTCCCGGGCACCGTCGTCCTGGTCCGGTCGCGCGGGCTGCGGGTGGTCGCCGAGGACGCCGAGACGGTCACCGTACGCGTCGAGGCGGGCGAGCCCTGGGACGAGCTGGTCGCCACCACCGTGGCCAACGGCTGGTCCGGCCTGGAGTGCCTCTCCGGCATCCCCGGCTCGACCGGCGCCACCCCCATCCAGAACGTCGGCGCGTACGGGCAGGAGGTCGCGGAGACCATCACCGGCGTGCAGGTCCACGACCGGGTCGACGGCGGCATCGGGCGGATCGACGCGGCCGACTGCGGCTTCGCGTACCGCTCCAGCATCTTCAAGTACAGCGACCGCTGGGTGGTGCTCTCGGTCGACTTCCGGCTCACCCGCTCGCCGCTGTCGGGCCCCGTCCGGTACGCGGAACTGGCCCGGGCGCTCGGCGTCGAGGTGGGCGACCGGGTGCCGCTGGCCGACGCCCGGGCCACGGTGCTGCGGCTGCGCGCCGGCAAGGGCATGGTGCTCGACGCCGACGACCCGGACACCTGGTCGGTCGGCTCGTTCTTCACCAACCCGGTGCTGGACCGGTCCGCGTACGAACTGCTGCGCGAGCGGGCCGTTGACATCGGCGAGCCGCCGGCCTGGCCGGGCGCGGGGGACGTGGTCAAGGTCAGCGCCGCGTGGCTGATCGACCGGGCGGGCTTCGGCAAGGGGCACCCGGGCCCGGAGGGCGTCGCCATCTCCAGCAAGCACACCCTCGCCCTGACCAACCGCGGCGGCACCGCCAGCACCGCCGCCCTGGTCGAGCTGGCGCGCGAGATCCGCGACGGCGTCCACCACCGCTTCGGCGTCACCCTCCACCCCGAACCCGTCCTGATCAACTGCACCATCTGACCCACCCCGCCTCCTCCCACCCCCGCCGCTCCTCCCACCCCCCCGCCGTGCCGATCATGCAGTTGTGGTGGTGGACAAATGAGACGGATGCCCACCCTTCACCCACCACAACTGCATGATCGCGGGGGCCGGGGCCGGGGCCAGGGCCAGGGCCAGGGCCGGGGCCGGGGCCGGGGCCGGGGGGTGGGGGTCAGGTGGGGGAGATGGTGGGCCAGGGGAGGGTGAGTTCGCCGAGGCGCCAGCGGCGGGGGCGGTCGAGGATCGGCCAGCCGGCCTGGCGCAGTGAGCCGACCGCGTGCAGCCAGCGTTGGCGGGGGCCGAACGGGGCGTAGCCGGCCGCCGCGTGCCAGGCGTCGTCGAGGGCGCTGATCAGGTCGTGGATCCGCTCGCCGGGGACGTTGCGGTGGATCAGCGCCTTGGGCAGCCGCTCGGCCAGCTGCGCCGGGCTGTCGAGCGTCGACAGGCGGGCGGCCAGGGTCAGCGAGCGGGGGCCGTCGGCGTCGATCAGCAGCCAGCCGCCGAGCCGGCCCAGCTCGTCGCAGGTCCCCTCCACCAGCAGCCCACCGGGGGCCAGCCCGGCCGTCATCGTCCGCCAGGCGTCGCCGACCTCGCCCTCGTCGTACTGGCGCAGCACATTGAAGGCGCGGACCAGGGCGGGACGCAGCCCGGCCAGCTCGAAACCGCCCCGGGTGAAGGTGAGCCACGGCGGGTCCGCGGCCGGCTCGGCGGCGGCCACGCGTACCGGATCGATCTCCAGCCCGACCACCCGCACGTCGGCGCGGACCCCGGCGGCCAGCCGGGCGCGCAGCTCGAGGGCCGTCACCGGGGTGGCGCCGTAGCCGAGGTCGACCACCAGCGGGTCGGCGGCGGTCCGCAGGGCGTCCCCGCAGGTCTCGACGATCCAGTTGTCGACCCGGCGCAGCCGGTTGGGACCGGTCGTCCCCCGGGTCACCACACCGAGCGGCCGGCGCCGGGCCCGCTCCGCCATCGTCGTGTCCGCGACCGTCGGTCCGGCTCAGCCGGCCCGGTGCACCTTGTGCTGGGCGGCCTGCGCCAGCGGGCGGACCACCAGCCGGTCGACGTTGACGTGCTGCGGGCGGGTCGCGCACCAGGCGACGCAGTCCGCGACGTCCTCGGCGAGGAGCGGCTCGGCCACCCCGGCGTAGACCGCCGCCGCCTGCTCCGCGTCGCCGCCGAAGCGGACCAGCCCGAACTCGTCGGTCTTCACCATGCCGGGGTCGATCTCGATCACCCGGACCGGCCGCCCGCAGAGTTCCAGCCGCAGCGTGCCGGCGATCGCGGTCTGCGCGTGCTTGGCGGCGGCGTAGCCGCCCCCGCCCTCGTACACGGTGAAGCCGGCGGTCGAGGAGACGACCACGATGGTGCCGGCGCCGGAGGCCTCCAGGGCGGGCAGCAGCGCCTGGGTGACCCGCAGCGTGCCGAGCACGTTGACGTCGTACATCCACTGCCAGTCGCCCACCGAGCCGGACTCGACCGGGTCCAGGCCGCGGGCGCCGCCGGCGTTGTTGACCAGCAGGGTGACCGGCCCCGGCGCCCGCGCGGCCGCCTCGGCCAGCCCGGCCACCGACTCGTCGGAGGTGACGTCGCAGGCCACCGCCGTGGCCGTGCCGCCCGCCGCCTCGATCTGCGCGACCAGGTCGGCCAACCGGTCGGTACGCCGCGCGGCGGCCAGCACGTGGAAACCCTCGGCGGCGAGCCGGCGGGCGGTGGCCGCGCCGATCCCGCTGGACGCTCCGGTGACGATGGCGACAGAGGTCATCCGGACATTCTCCCTCCGCGCGTGTCGCCGATGTGGTCGGCGTCTCGATGAGGTCCGTCACGCCGGGGCGACGTACCGGGGCATCACCCGTGCCCGATGGGGAAGATGACAACCGGCGAGGACGTTGTCCGAAAAGCGCCGGTCGTGCGGGACGGCATCAACCGTGACAGAGGGAGCGGACGTGGCGGAAATGCACACCGGTGTCGGTCGTCAGCGAGGTGCCCGGCCGTGGCCGCGTCCCCGGCGCATCGCGACGCTCTCGGTGCACACCTCACCCCTGCACCAGCCGGGCACCGGCGACGCCGGTGGCATGAACGTCTACATCCTGGAGGTGGCCCGGCGGCTGGCCGAGGCGGACGTCGAGGTGGAGATCTTCACCCGCGCCACCTCCGGTGACCTGCCCCCGGTGGTGGAGATGGCGCCCGGCGTGCACGTCCGGCACATCACCTCCGGCCCGCTGGAAGGGCTGACCAAGGAGGATCTGCCCGGGCAGCTCTGCGCCTTCACCGCCGGCGTGTTGCGCGCCGAGGCGTCCCGCCCGCCCGGCCACTACGACCTGATCCACTCCCACTACTGGCTCTCCGGTCAGGTCGGCTGGCTGGCCAAGGAGCGCTGGGGAGTTCCCCTGGTGCACACCGCGCACACCCTGGCGAAGGTCAAGAACGCCCAGCTCGCCGCCGGGGACCGGCCGGAGCCCAAGGCCCGGGTGATCGGCGAGGAGCAGGTGGTCGCCGAGGCCGACCGGCTGGTCGCGAACACCGGGGTCGAGGCCGGCGACCTGATCGACCGGTACGACGCCGAGCCGGCCCGGGTCGCGGTCGTCGAGCCCGGCGTCGACCTGGACCGGTTCCGCCCGGCCCCGGGCGACCGCGCGCTCGCCACGGCCGCCGCCCGCCGTCGCCTCGGGCTTCCCGTCGCGGGGTACGTGGTGGCCTTCGTCGGCCGGATCCAGCCGCTTAAGGCCCCCGACGTGCTGATCCGCGCGGTGGCCGCGCTGCGCGAGCGGGACCCGGCGCTCGCCGGGGAGGTGACCGTGGTGATCTGTGGCGGCCCCAGCGGCAGTGGGCTCGACCGGCCGACCGCCCTGATCGAGCTGGCCGCCTCGCTCGGCGTCGCCGACCGGGTGCGCTTCCTGCCCCCGCAGACCGGCGACGACCTGCCCGCCCTCTACCGGGCGGCGGACCTGGTCGCGGTGCCGTCGTACAACGAGTCCTTCGGGCTGGTGGCGCTGGAGGCCCAGGCCTGCGGTACGCCGGTGGTGGCCGCCGCCGTCGGCGGTCTGGTGACCGCGGTGCGCGACCAGGTCAGCGGGGTGCTCATCGACGGCCACGACCCGGTCGACTGGGCCCGTACGCTCGGCCACCTGCTGCCGGACCGGCTCCGCCGGGCCGAGCTGTCCCGGGGCGCCGCCCGGCACGCCCGGGGTTTCTCCTGGCAGCGCACCGTGTCCGGGCTGCTCGCCGTCTACGGCGAGGCGATCACCGAACACCGCGCCCGGCTCGCCTCCGAGCTGGCCGGCGACGCCGCGATGTCCTGCTCCTGGTGACGTCGCCGCCGTCCGGTGCGACGGTCGCGGCGGCCGTAGAGTGGGGCGGATGAGCGCGAAGAGTGACCTTGCCGCCCTGATTGAGTCGGTATGCGACGAGCGGGAACTGGCCTGGGAGTCGACCGGCGAGGGCTCGTACGCCGTCACCCTGCCCGGCACCCACAAGCTCAAGACCGTCTGCAACCTGATCGTCGGCGAGCACGCGCTGCGGATCGAGGCGTTCGTGATGCGCCAGCCCGACGAGCGGCGCGAGGAGTTGTGGGCCTGGCTGTTGCAGCGCAACGCCCGCATGTACGGGGTGTCGTTCTCCATCGACGCCGTCGGTGACGTCTACCTGACCGGCCGGGTGAACCCGGCGGGGATCGACGCCGACGAGCTGGACCGACTGCTCGGGGCCGTCCTGACGTACGCCGACGAGTCCTTCGACACGATGCTGGAGATCGGCTTCGGCAGTTCGATCCGGCGCGAGTGGGAGTGGCGGGTCAAGCGGGGCGAATCCACCGCCAACCTCGCGGCCTTCGCGCACCTCTTCGAACCCTCGACGGGTGCCGCCGCCGGGCCCGGGGCCGCCGGGTCCGGTTCCGCCGAGGCCGGTGTCACGGTCGGAGGTTCGGACCGGTCCTGACGGGTATGCCGCACCGCGCGGTGCGGCACTGGGACCCGCCGCGCGCCGAGGACGGACTGTCGAGGAGCGTGAGCGTCCCATGGCTCAGCGGAACAGCTCAGGTCGCGGCGGGACTGCGACCAGGACGAAACGGCAGGCGGGCAACCAGACCCCGAACACTCCGGAGGTCTCCGAGTCCGAGATCTCCCGGATGAAGGTGGACGAGATCCGCGGGCAGTTGCGCAAGCGCGGGGTCTCCGGGATCTCGGCGCTGCGCAAGCCGGATCTGGTCAGCACGCTGGCGCGGACCCTGCGGGCGGAGCGTCCGTCGGGTGGC
>NZ_JAMOKF010000351.1 GCF_023656545.1 Micromonospora phytophila
CAGCGGCTGCCGGATGGCCAGGGTGCCGTCGCGCAGGTTGCGGGCGGTGAGCCGGGGGTCGTCGGCGAGCACGGTGCCCACGCCGGCGATCACCGCGTCGACGGTGCCGCGCAGCGCGTGCACGTCCATCCGGGCCGCCTCGGAGGTGATCCACATGCTGGTGCCGTCCGCCGCCGCGGACCGGCCGTCCAGCGTCGCGGCGTACTTCCAGACGACGTACGGCCAGCCCCGGCGCATCGAGGTGAGCCAGGCGATGTTGCCGGCCTCGGCCTCGTCGGCGCGTACCCCCAGGTCGACCTGGATCCCGGCGGCCCGCAGGGTGGCGGCGCCGCCGGAGGCGACCGGGTTGGGGTCGGGCACGGCGATGACCACCCGGGCGACGCCGGACTGCACCAGCGCGGTGCTGCAGGGGCCGGTGCGGCCGGTGTGGTCGCAGGGTTCCAGGGTGACCACGGCGGTGCCGCCCCGGGCGCGCTCCCCCGCCTGGGCGAGCGCGACGATCTCGGCGTGCGGCCCGCCGGCGTACGCGTGGAAGCCCTCACCGACGACGTGGCCGTCGGCGTCGAGCAGGACGCACCCGACCACGGGGTTGGGGCTGGTCGTGCCGAGACCGCGCGCGGCGAGTTCGATCGCGCGACGCATCGCCTCGTCGACGGAGACGCCGGCCATGCCCTTGCCCTCTCACTCGCCGGTCGGCGCGCGGGCGGTCACGGGAGGCGACGGGTGCCGCAGGGCATGCGGTGGCGGAGGTCCGGGTACGGCACAGCCGCCCCGGGGGGCGAGCACGGCACGCTGAGACCAGCGGCCGGGCATGGCCCGTCCGTCCCGCGCGCTGTCTCCCATCCGGACTTTCTGAGCGCGGGCGTGCCCGCACCCAACCGTCGGCCCCGGATTCTCACCAGGTCCACCGGGCGGCAACGTGCCGACCGGGTCGCGGGCTTACCACGGTAGGGCCGTGGATCACCGCCGGTTCGGAATTACACCGAGTCCCGCCAGCGCGTGGTGGGTACACCGGCAGTCTTACACGCCGGACGGGGGGTTCCGCCACCGAGGCGAGGTACTTCACAGCACAAGCGCACGATCACGTAACCCCGCGTCGCCGGTCCACCGCCACGTACGAGCCGGGCTGGCTCTTGGCCACCGTCTTCATCTCGGAGGCCACGGCGATCGCCTCCAGCGGGTCGGTGAACCGCTTGTTGGCGTCGGAGATGGAGACGCCGATGGAGAGGGTGACCAGGGCGGCCCGCCGGATGTTGCCCCGGCGGTCCTTCAGCTCGACGTAGCCGCGGGCGGCGTCGGCGGGGTCGTAGAGCGCGTCGGCCGCCTTCTCGAAGTCGGCGGAGACCCGGGAGGTGAGCGGAAGGACCTGGTCCGGGGTGCAGACGATGACGAAGTCGTCGCCGCCGACGTGCCCGAGGAAGGCCGGCGGGAGCCCCACCGAGACCACCGCCCGGTGCAGGCTGCGGGCCAGCGCGGAGATGAAGTCGTCGCCGCGGACGAAGCCGTACCGGTCGTTGACGCTCTTGAACCGGTCGATGTCGATGTAGCCGACGGCGTAGTCGACGGCGTTGCGGACCCGGTCGGAGATCTCCCGCCGGATCCGGCTGTTGCCCGGCAGGCCGGTCAGCGGGGAGACCTCCCGGAACTCCTTGTTGCGGCGCAGCGTGGAGCTGACCCGGGCGACCAGCTCGGCGGTGTCGAAGGGCTTGACCAGGTAGTCGTCGGCGCCGGCGCTGAGCCCGTGCACCTTGTCCACGGTCATGCCCTTGGCGGTCAGCATGATCACCGGCAGGGCCGAGGTCATCGGGTCGGCCCGCAGCCGCCGGGTCAGCTCCAGACCGTCGATGCGCGGCATCATCAGGTCGACCACCGCCAGGTCGGGCCGTTGCCGCTCGATGGCCTCGAGCGCCTCCTGGCCGTCGCTGGCGTGGACCACCTCGAAGCCCTGCAGCCGCAGGTTGAACTCGACGAAACGCGCGATGTCCTCGTCGTCGTCGACGACGAGGATGATGTCCTTGCGGTCGCCGTCGGGTTCCACGTCAGGCCCCGGGGGCGGCGCGTTCCGCGAGTGCCCGGAGCCGGCGGACGGCCTCGGCTGGATCGTCGGCGCCGTAGACGGCGGTGCCGGCGACGAAGGCGTCCGCACCGGCCGCGGCCGCCTGCTCGATGGTGTCGGCGGCGATCCCGCCGTCGACCTCGATGCGTAGTTCGAGGTGGCCGCTGTCGACGTGCCGGCGGGCGGCGCGCACCTTGTCCAGCAGCTGCGGGAGGAACCGCTGCCCGCCGAAACCGGCCTTGATCGTCATGATCAGCAACGTGTCGAAGCTCGGCAGCAGCTCCAGGTACGGCTCGATCGGGGTGTCCCGGTCGATTGCCAGCCCGGCCTTCGCGCCGGCCGAGCGGAGGTCCTTGGCCAGCGCCACCGGGTCGTCGCACGCCTCGGCGTGGAAGGTGACGTTGTACGCGCCGGCGTCGGCGTACCCGGGCGCCCAGCGGCGCGGGTCCTCGATCATCAGGTGCACGTCGAAGGGCAGCTCGGTGGCGGCCCGCAGGCTCTGCACCACGGGCAGTCCGATGGTCAGGTTGGGCACGAAGTGGTTGTCCATGACGTCGACGTGCAACCAGTCCGCGGCGTTCTCGACGGCACGGACCTCTTCGGCGAGGCGGGCGAAATCGGCGGCGAGGATGCTCGGCGCGACGATCAGCGGCGGTACGGTCACGGGGCCAGTGTACGAACGCGGCCACCAGCCGCCCGCAGCGCGGCACCAGTGGGGACGCCCTGTGACCCAGCGGTGACCAGTGGTGCAGAATTGACCGTCCCGGGCCGGTGAAACCGGACGAACAGTCATGTGCGACTGGCCGAACGACGGAAACGCGGCAACACTCCATCAGGGACGGTGACGTGAGCTGCACGCCCGCGCGACGGGTCCGCGAACGGCCGTCAGCTCCCGGAAAGGGCGGATGATGCGACGGTGGCTTGGGGCGCTGGCGCTGGCCGGCACGGTGACGGCCCTGCTGGCCGGCTGCGTACGACCAGGGGGATCCGACGGCGACCTCACCGACGACTGGGCGGCGCTGCGGGCGCCGCAGCTGTTCGTGCCCGCCACGGACACCTGCCTGCCCCGGATCACCGGGGTCGTGCAGGCCGGCACCTACGAGACGGTGGACTGCGCCCGCAACCACCTGGCCGAGGCGATCCACGTCGGAACATTCACCGGCGGGGCCGCCGAGACGCCCGAACGACCCGAGCCGGGCTCCCCGGCGCTGCGGACCGCGCGGGCCGAGTGCGACCAGCGCGCCCGCGAGGTGCTCGGCGGTGACTGGCACTCCGCCCGGATCACGCTGAACATCGCCCTGCCGTCGGCGCCCGCGTGGACCGGCGGCGCCCGGTGGTTCCGCTGCGACCTCAGCGAGACCGACAGCATCGACAACACCCGGCCGGTCAACCGCACCGGCAGCCTGCGCGGGGCGATGATCGGCGACTCCCCGCTCATCCACCGCTGCTTCGACCCGAAGCTGATCGGCGACAACCTCAACTACATGGCCCCCGTGCTCTGCACCGAGCCGCACCGGGCCGAGTTCGTCGGGGTGTACGTCGAACGCGACATGAGCTGGGCGGAGTTCACCAAGGCCGACCAGCAGGCACACCGCCGCTGCATGGCGCTCATCGCCGCCTTCGCCAACGTGCCCAACAACAGCGACCTGCCGTACCGGGCGGGCTCGATCTTCTATCCCCCGTCGCAGCGGGAGTGGGAGGAGGGCGACCGGGGTGTGCGCTGCTTCCTGTGGAGCGACGACCGGAAGCTGACCCGCTCCACGCGCGGCGTCGGCCCGAAGGGACTCCCCGCGATCTGAGCCCGGGTGCCGTATGCTGCTGCGCCGGTGGCGGGTCGGGCCCGACGGGGCCGGTGGGACCACGAACGCGGGAGGTCGGTGCGATGCGACGGTGCTGGACGGCGATCGCGGCGGGAGCGCTGGCGGCCCTGGCACTCGCCGGCTGCGGCGCACCGGCCGGCACCGACCGGAACCTCACCGACGACTGGCCGGCGCCCGCCGCACCGCAGGCCTTCGTCCCCGCCACCGGAGTCTGTCACCGGGGCACACAGGACGTCGGCTACCTGACCGCGTACAACCCCCTCGACTGTGCGGAGACCCACCGCGCCGAGACCGTGCACGTCGGCACGCTGACCGGGGCGGAGGCCGACCGGAGCACGCCCCCACGAGCCGGCTCGGCCGGCATTCGCGCGGCGCGCGCCGAGTGCGACCGGAAGGTCAACGAGGTGGTCGGCGCCGACTGGCGCTCGGGCCGCCTCGGGGTGACCGTGGTGCTGCCGTCGCCGGCGGCCTGGGGCGGGGGCGCCCGCTGGTTCCGCTGCGACCTCAGCGAGTACACCAGCCTCGACGAGTCCACCGCGAAGGCCCGCACCGGCACCCTGAAGGGCGCGTTGACCGGGGCCGCGCCGCTCGCCCACCGCTGCTTCAACCCGAAGGTCAGCGCCGACGACGTGCGGGAGATGGTGCCGGTGGCCTGCACCAGCAGGCATCACGCCGAGTTCGTCGGCGTGTGGCAGGCCCCCGACACGAGCTACGCGGCGTTCACCCGGGACAGCCTGCGCACCCACAAGGGGTGCCGGGCCCTGATCGCGTCGTACGTCAAGGTGCCGAACAACGGCGACCTGCAGTACCGGGCCGGCTCGATCTTCTACCACCCGTACGAGCGGGAGTGGCGCAACGGCAACCGGGGCGTGCAGTGCTTCCTCTGGGTCAGCGACCGCAACCTGACCCGGTCGATGAGGGGCGCCGGCACGAAGGGCCTGCCGGTCACCTGAGCGCCGCTCACCCCGGGGTGCCGGGAGCCGCGCGACGAGCCACGGCACCCGGTACGGCACTTCTCGGCACGCCCGGACGCGGTCCGGCGCCACCGCGCAGTTCCCGACCGGACGCCACCCACGACCCCGTGGCCCCGTCGGCGTCCGTCAGCCCCTCCCCCACCCACCGGCCCGCGGTGCGGGCCGGATCGGGTGGTGGGTGGACCACCGGGCCCCGGTCGGGGCCGGTCGACGCGGGTGGCGACCCCGCTCAGGTGCGGCGCAGCATCGCCAGGAACATCGCGTCGGTGCCGTGCCGGTGCGGCCAGAGCTGCACCGTCGGCCCGTCACCGAGGCCGGGCATCCCCGCCGGCAGCAGCGGCCGGGCGTCGACGAAGTCGACCGGCACGCCGGAGCGGCGGGCCGACTCGGTCACCGTCACGTGCGTCTCGACGGTGTGCGGGGAGCACGTG
>NZ_JAMOKF010000352.1 GCF_023656545.1 Micromonospora phytophila
CGGGGTGGGTCAGCGGATCGGGCGGTGGGTGTTGGCCGGGCGGGAGCCGAGCGGGCGGGGGCGCCCGGGTCGGGAGCCGGCGGGCCGGGTGCCAGCCCAGCGCCGCCCCGGACGGTGGTGCCGGGGCGGCTCGGCGCCGCCCTGGTGGCGCATCGTGTCGTCGGTGGACATGCAAACCCCCGCTCCCGGCGCGTGTACGCCGTCGTGGTGCTCAACGAGCACGGGCCCCCAGGCGACGCTGCCGGCCGGCCGGCAGCGTCCTGAACGGGTGCCGGCCGGCGGCCCTGACGTGGCCAGACGCCTCAGGCGACCGCTCACATGCCTCGGCGGGGCAGCGGCAGGTGCCCGGGAAGCAGGTCGGAGGTGAGCGTCACCCCGCCCGCCCGCAGTGCGTCGATCAGCGTGTTCTGCACCAGGTACGAGTCCGGCAACTGCCAGCGGGCCTGTTCCGGCGCGACCGCCCACCGGACGGGGCCCTCGGGCAGCCGGGTCGGTGGTGCCGGGATCCACGATCCGGGCCCGTGCCGGACCACGTGGAAGCAGTGGTCGAGTTCGGGGCGGAGCGGGTCGCCGGGGCGAACCAGGAACATCCAGCGCCCGGTCGGAGTCGCCAGCACCGGCCCGCGTACGCCGACGCCGGCCGGGTGCGTCTGCACGGCGTCGAGCACGTGCCGGCCGAGGTGGGCAGGGACCTCCAGCACGTCGAAGGCCCGCCCGGTGGGCAGCAGTACGCCGTGTGGCCGGCTCCGCCACCAGGTCGCCACCCGGGCCGGGTCGGCGCTCGCCGCCAGCTCCCAGTTCTTCAGCGCGGGGTGACAGCCGACCGTCGGGCAGCCGGCCCGCCCGCAGACGAAGCGGCTGCGGGCGAGGCAGGCACCGGGGGTCACCTCCCACCCGTGCGCCGCGTAGCGCACGGCGACCCGGCGCAGCCGTACCCGCTCCAACGGCGACAGTTGAGCGACGCGCGGTCCGACATTCCCCCACATGTGTGCCATCTCCCCTCGGCGGACCCGGTCGGCACCCAGGCCGCATGTCGAGCACCGTCACTGCCGTAACCCGCGATCGTTGAGTTGACGAACGGCTGATGCAACTTGCACGAAAACTATGAGGACTGGCTGTACGGCTGACGTACACGCTGTGCGACCAGCGGAAACCTGAGATCTACCGAGCGACCGCAACCGCGAGGAGGCCAGCCGGCGAGGGTCGGAGTCGCAGGGCAGGGGAGGGATGGGCGACATGGACGAGTTACCCATTGGGCGGCGGGTGGCGTACTGGCGGGGGCGACGCAAGATGTCGCAGCAGGTCTTCGCGGACCGGTTGGGCAAGTCGAAGAGCTGGGTGGACAAGGTCGAGCGGGGGGTGCGCCGGCTGGACAAGTTCTCCGTCCTCTACGAGATAGCCGACATCCTCCAGGTCGACGTGCAGCTGCTGCTCGGCAAGGATCCGGAGCGGCGCATTGACGCGTTGAACTGCATCGACCAGGTCGAGGTCCAGGAGATCCGGGCGGCCCTGGAGCGGTACGACTCGATGAGCGCGTACTTCGACGCCGCGCCGTACCCGCCGCCGCTGGCGGACATGCGCAAGGCGGTCAACCACGCCTGGCTCACCTACCAGTACGGCCGCTACGGGATGCTCACCCGGGCGCTGCCGAAGCTGCTGCGCGACGCCCAGGCCGCCGACGCCGGTTACCGCGGCGACCAGGCCCGCGAGGCGGCCCACCTGCTCGGCCAGGTCTACCAGATCACCTCGTCGGTGCTGCGCAAGCTGGGTGAGTGCGAGCTGGCCTGGCTCGCCGCCGACCGGTCGATGGCCGTCGCCCAGCGCGCCGACGACCCGCTGCTCGCCGGCATCGCCACCACCCGGGTGTGCAACGCGCTGGTCGCGATGGGCCGACCCCGCCCCGCCCTCGAGCTCAACGTCACCATCGCCAACCGGCTGGCCCCCGGCGGCGGCAACGAGGCGTCCCCGGCCCGCCTGTCGGTCTACGGGATGCTGCTGCTCCAGGGCGCGATGGCCGCCGCCCGGATCGGCGACTCCGCCACCGTCGACGACCTGATCAACGGCGCGCAGGAGGCGGCCGTCCTGCTCGGCGCCGACGAGAACCACTACTGGACCTCGTTCGGGCCGACCAACCTGGAGCTGCACCGCGCCGCCGCGGCGGTCGAGCTGGGCGACGGCGGCCGTGCGGTGGAGGTCCACCAGCAGCGGATCCAGGAGCCGTCGTTCAACGCGCTGCTGCCCGAGCGCCGGGCCCACCACCTGCTCGACATCGCCCGGGGCTTCGCACAGGTCGGCGACGTGGCCAACGCCGGCGAGATGCTGCTCCGCGGCGACCGGCTCGCCCCTTCCGAGATCCGCTGCCGGCCGATCGCGCACGAAGTGATGGCCGAGATCCTGCGTCGCACACGTGGTGCGCCGCCTTCTCCGATTGCGGAGTTGGCTGAGCACATGGGAGTTGGGGTATGAGCGCGGAGCCGGCCTGATGACCGGCCCGCACCCGAGCAGCGAGCGCCGCGCGGTGCTCTACGTCATCGCCTGCGGTTCGCCGCTGGCGCGCCACGTCGGTCGGCTCGTCGAGCTGGCCCAGCAGGACGGGTGGGACGTCTGCGTGGTCACCACGCCGGACGGCGCCAAGTTCCTCGACCCGGTCGCCCTGGCCCGCCAGACCGGCCACCCGGTACGCACCAGCTACAAGAACCCCGGTGACCCGGACGTGCTGCCGCCCGCGGACGCGATGATCGTCTGCCCGGCCACGGTCAACACGGTCAACAAGTGGGCGGTGGGAATCACCGACACGCTCGCGCTAGGGCTACTGGTGGAGGCGCAGGGCAAGGGGGTACCGCTGGTGGCGGTGCCGTACACCAACGCGGCGATGGCCACCCACCCGGCCTTCCGGGCCGGCATCGCCCGGCTCGCCGAGTGGGGGGTGACGGTGCTCTTCGGCGACCAGTTCTTCCCGCTGCACCCGCCGGGCGCCGGGGAGCGCCACCTGCACGCCTTTCCCTGGGCGCTGCCGCTGGCCGCGCTGCACGAGCGGCTCTGCCCGGTCGGCCAGGCCGTGGCCTGACGGCCGCCCAGCCCGACTCGGGCGCGCAGTGGCCGTCGTGGCACGCCGCCGCCGTCCGGCCCCGTCCCGTGGCACGCGCCGCCGTCCGGTGCCGACCGGCCCGTCCCCGCCGGGTTCCCGTGGCCCGTCGTCGCCCTCCGGGCGGCGGCTCGCGCCGGATGGCGGTCGTCGCGTCCGGGTGGCGACGCCCCCGGGCGGGGTCCGCGCCGGTAAGCTGGCCCGCCGTGAGCACTACCGCAGTTCCGCCGACCGTCGCCGACGTGGTGGCCGAGCTGGAGCGGCGCTACCCGCCGTCCTGGGCGGAGGACTGGGACCGGGTCGGGCTGGTGCTCGGCGAGCCTTCCGCCCCGGTACGCCGGGTGCTCTGCGTGGTCGACGTGGTGCCCGAGACGGTCGCCGAGGCGCTCGCCGCCGGCGTGGACATGATCGTCGCCCACCACCCGCTGCTGCTGCGCGGGGTCTCCTCGGTCGCGCCGACGACCTACAAGGGGCGGATCATCCACCAGCTGATCAAGGCGGACGTGGCGCTGTACGTCGCCCACACCAATGCCGACGTGGCCGATCCGGGGGTCTCCGACGCCCTCGCCGCCCGGTTCGGGCTGACCGGCCTGCGCCCGCTGCACCGGCCCGCGCCCGGCTCGCCGGCCCACGGTGCCGGCCGGGGCGTCGGCCGGATCGGCGAGCTGCCGGAGCCGATGACCCTCGCCGAGCTGACCCGGCACGCCGCCGCCGTGCTCCCCGTCACGGCGTGGGGAGTTCGCGCCGCCGGGGATCCCGGGCGTATGGTTCGTACCCTCGCCGTCAGCGGCGGCGCGGGGGACGGCTTCCTGGCCGACGCGACCGCGGCCGGGGTGGACGCGTTCCTCACCGCCGACCTGCGGCACCACCCGGCCGGCGAGCACCTCGCCGCCGACGGCCCCGCCCTGCTCGACGCCGCCCACTGGGCGACCGAACGACCCTGGCTGGACGCCCTGGCCGCCCTCCTGCGGGAGGCGCCGGGTGTCGAGACCCTGGTGTCCGACCTGGACACCGACCCGTGGACCGTACACGCCGCCCCACCCGCGGTGGACGACAAGGAGCCCCGACCGTGAAGGCTGACCCGAAGGTCCAGCGCCGACTGCTCGATCTCCAGGCGATCGACACCGCTCTCACCCAGCTGGCGCACCGGCGGCGCACGCTGCCCGAGCGGGCCGAGTTGGAGGCGCTGGCCCGCGAGCTCTCCGCGCTGGAGGACGATCGGGTCCGCGCCCAGGTGGCGGTCGACGACCTGGACCGGGACATCGCCCGGCTGGAGAAGGACATCGACCAGGTGCGGGCCCGCAAGAGCAAGGACGAGACCCGGCTCGCCGCCGGCACCGGCCCGGCGCGGGAGCTGGAGGCCCTCCAGCACGAGCTGGTCTCGCTCAACCGGCGCCAGGGCGACCTGGAGGACGCCGAGTTGGAGCTGATGGAGCAGCGGGAGACCGCGCAGAGCGTGCTGGACGGCGTCGAGCAGCGCCTCGCCGAGACGCGGGAGAAGCGGGAGGCCGCCGAGCGGCGCCGCGACGAGGCGCTGGCCGGGATCGCCAAGGAGGAGGAGTTCAAGCGCGGCGCCCGCCAGCCGCTCGCCGCCGACCTCCCGGCCGACCTGATCACCCTTTACGACAAGGTCCGGGAGAACTCCGGCGGGCTGGGCGCGGCCCTGCTCACCGGTGGCCGCTGCGGCGGCTGCCGGCTGGAGCTCTCCGGCGCCGACCGGGCCCGCATCGCGAAGGCCGAAGCCGACGAGGTGGTCCGCTGCGAGGAGTGCCGCCGGATCATGGTCCGTACCAACGAGTCCGGCCTGTAAGCCGATGGCGCCGCGCGTGGTCGTCGTCGAGGCCGACGGCGGGTCCCGGGGCAACCCCGGCCCGGCCGGCTACGGCGCGGTGGTCCGCGACCAGGAGACCGGCGAGGTGCTGGCCGAGCGCTCCGAGTCGATCGGGACGGCCACCAACAACGTCGCCGAGTACAAGGGCCTGATCGCCGGGCTGGAGGCCGCCGCCGAGCTGGGCGCCACCGAGGTCGATGCCCGGATGGACTCCAAGCTGGTCGTCGAGCAGATGTGCGGGCGCTGGCAGATCAAGCATCCGGGGCTGCGACCGCTCGCCGCGCAGGCGGCCGGGCTGGTCGGCCGCTTCGGCGCGGTCCGGTTCAGCTGGATCCCCCGCGAGCGCAACAAGCACGCCGACGC
>NZ_JAMOKF010000353.1 GCF_023656545.1 Micromonospora phytophila
CGGCCGGTGTCGGCTCCGCCGCCCCGAAGACCCCCACCACCACCGAGGGGTACGCGCCGCGCAACGCGCCGAGGTGCCCCAGCCCGCCCCGGCCGCCCGGGCCGGTGAGGAAGACCAGGGTGTCGCCCAGCCGCTCCTGCCGCAGCCGCCCGGTGGCGGCCTCCAGGGTGGCGTGGTCGCCCAGCTGCGCGGCGGCCAGCCGGTCCAACGGCGCGCCGCCGGGCACGGGTGGACCGTCCTCGGCCGGCTTCCCGGGGTCGACCAGCAGCAGCACCACCGGCAGGTCCTCGCGGAACGCGGCGGTGACCACCGAGGCGGCCGCCTCGCACGCCGCCTCGAACGACTCGGCTGTCCCGGCCGACCGGTCGGGATGGGCGACCGCGCGGTTGTCCAGCAGCACCACGATCCGGGGCAGGCTGGTGTCCACGTTCTCCCGGACCATCAGCTCGCCCACCCGGGCGCTGGTGCGCCAGTGCACCCGGCGCAGCTCGTCACCCACCACGTACTCGCGCAGCGAGTCGAAGGTGATCGACCCGTGCGGCACCCGGTCCACCCGGCCGTCCAGGCTGCGTCCCGCCCCGGTCGGTACGGCGGAGAGCGGATGGATGCGCGGGTGCACCCAGACCGGCACCGTGGCGCCGTACGGGCGGGCCAGCGCCACCAGGCCCAGCGGATCCCGTCGGGTCACCCGCAGCGGCCCCACCGGCACCACCCCCCGCCGGTGCGTCGGCACGTCGTAGCGGACCGTGGTGTCCCGGCCCGGGCGCAGCCGCAGCAGCGGGACCGGCACCCCGCGTTCCCCGCACCGGTCCTCGGCCACCAGGCTCGCCGAGCGCAGCCGCCCCGTGTTGCGGACGGTCAACGTCATGGCGGCCGGCTCGCCCCGCGCCACCCGGTCCGGGTCGGCGCTGCGCGTCACCTCCAGCCGGGGACGCCAGGCCGCGGTCGCCACGGCGTAGCCGACCGCGCCGGCGGCCGCCGCGCCGAGCAGCGTCAGCTCCGGGTACGCGAAGCGGAAACCGCCGCCGAGCAGCACGACGGCGGCGACGAGCAGCCCGACTCCCCGGGCGGTGAACCCCGACACCGGCTGCGCCGGTCAGCCGTGGACCGGGGCCGGCTGGCCCGAGGGCAGCGGCACCGGCACCGAGGCGACCGCCTGGCGCAGCACCTCGGCGGCGGTGACCCCGCGCACCTGCGCGTCCGGGGTGAGCAGCAGCCGGTGCGCGAAGACCGGTTCGGTGAGCGTCTTCAGGTCCTCCGGCATGATCCAGCCCCGCCCGTCGATCAGCGCGTACGCGCACGCCGCGCGGGTCAGCGCGATCACGCCCCGAGGACTCACCCCCACCCGCACCTGCGGATGGGTGCGGGTCGCCGCGGCCAGCCGCACCGCGTACGCGTAGAGCGGCTCGGCGATGTGCACCCGGCGGGCCATCCGGACCATCTCCCCGACGGTGGCGGTGTCGGTGACCGCGGTGAGGGCCTCGGGGGAGCGGAGCGTCGCCCCGCGCAGCACCTCCACCTCGACCGCCTCGTCGGGGTAGCCGACGGAGAGCTTGACCAGGAAGCGGTCCAGCTGCGCCTCGGGCAGCCGGTAGGTGCCGTCCATCTCCACCGGGTTCTGGGTGGCCACCACCAGGAACGGCTGCGGCACCGGGTGCCGGACACCGTCCACGGTGACCGTGCGCTCCTCCATCACCTCCAGCAGCGCCGACTGGGTCTTCGGCGACGCCCGGTTGATCTCGTCGGCGATGACGATGTTGGCGAAGACCGGCCCCTGGTGGAACTCGAAGCCGCGGGTGGCCTGGTTGAAGATGGTCACCCCGGAAACGTCGGAGGGGAGCAGGTCCGGGGTGAACTGGATGCGCCGCCACTGCCCCTTCACGGTGGCCGCGATCGCCCGGGCCAGGGTGGTCTTGCCCACCCCCGGCACGTCCTCCAGCAGCACGTGCCCCTGCGCGTAGAGCGCCGTCAGCGCCAGCCGGACCACCTGCGGTTTGCCCAGCACCACCGCGTTGATGTTCTCGGCCAGTCGGGCGGCGAGGGCGGCGAAGCCCTGCACCTCCGGCTGGGTGAGCGGTTCCTGGGTGTTCACGGGTGGTGCTCCTTGTTCGGGCGGGTCAGCAGCTGGGCAGGACCTTGATGTCGTCGCCGCCCTCCAGGTTGAGCCAGGCCCACGGGATGTAGTTGCGTCCCTTGTAGTCGACCTGCACCCACCAGGTGCTGCGCTTGTCGTTGTTGTAGATGTAGGCGTAGACCTCTTCGCCCTGCTTCTTGCAGTACGCCTTGAGCCGCGTGCCGTTGGCCACCCACCCGGCCTGCCGGTCGTCGTCCTGCCGGGTGATCTCGAAGATCTCGTTGCCGTTGCGCTCGCCGGGGATCTCCCGGCTGCAGTAGCTGGCCTCGGCGCCGGAGGACCCGTTGCGGCAGGTCGCCACCCCGTAGAGGGCGTCGGTCTGCTGGGCGCGGGTGGCGCTGCCCTTCCCGGCGGCGTTGCTCGCGGTCACCGTGAACGTGTAAGCCGTGCCCGGGGTCAGGCCGGTCATGGTGATGCTGGAGCAGTTCCCCGACTTCGCCGGCTCACCGGGGGTGCTGACCGAACACGTCGCCTGACCGCCGCCGGCGTCCACGGTGAACGTCACGGTCGCCGAGGTGGCGGTCGCCGACGAGCCGGTCACGGTCACCCGCGGCTCGGCCACGGTGCGGGCGGTGACGGTCGCCTCCGGGCCGGGACCGGCCTCGTTGACCGCCTTCACCGTCACGGTGACGTTCTGCCCGTTGCCGAGGCCGCCCACCGTGGCCCGGGTGTCGGTCACCTCGCTGCGCCGGCCGCCCACGTCGATGAGGTACTTCGTCACCGGCCGGCCGTTCGCCGCGGCCGGCGACCACTGCACCGCCACGGTGCCCGGCTGGTCGGCCACCGTGGTCGCCCGCAGGTCGGCCGGCCGCTCCGGCGCCGCGTACGGCACCACGGTGTTGCTCACCGGCGAGGCCGCCGAGCCGGCGCCCTTGTCGTTCACCGCGACCACGGTGAACGCGTACTGCGTGCCGTAGTCCAGCTCGCCGGCCGGCACCACCAGCTCCGTCCTGGTCGACTCGCCGGCCGGGGCGTTGGTGCCCGCCGAGGTGGCGGTCACCGCGTACTTCGCGATGGTGTTGCCCTGCCCGTTGGCGGCCGGCCACTTCACCAGCACCGTGCCGTCGGGCCGCTCCTGGGCGGTGACGGCGGCCGGTGGGTCCGGCACCGCCGCGGTCGGGGTCACCGGGTTGCTGGCCCGCGACGGCCCGGCGCCCTTGGCGTTGACGGCGTGCACCGCGAACCGGTACGTCTCACCGTTGGTCAGGCCCTTGATCTCCACGGCCCGCTGGTTGGCGCCCACCTCCAGCTTCTGGTCGGCCCCCTCCACCACGTACCGGATGATCTCCGCGCCGTTGGACGCGGCCGGTCGCCAGCTCACCCGGGCCTGCGCGTTGCCGGCGGCGGCGGTGACGCTGCGCGGCGCGCTCGGCTTGCCGACCTTCGGCTTCTTCGGCGGGGGCGGCGGTGGCGGAGCCGGCGGCGGGTCGCCGCCGAGCACGTCGTTGGCGTACTTGTCGACCTCGCGGACCTGGTGCTTGTCGTCTACCACCCGGGCGGTCGCCGCGTCGGGCGCGTTGATGAACAGGTGGTTCTCCCGCACCTCCAGCTCCAGCGGCCCGGTCGCCCGGCCGCGGATGGTGTCGACCAGCTTGCCGCCGCCGTCGAAGGCGTAGACCGTCCCGGACGCCTCGTCGGCGCAGTAGAACCGGCCCGCCCAGGCCACCGCCGGGCTGAGCCGGTCACCCGTGCCCGGCACCGTGAACTCCCGCACCTCGCCGGCGTCGCCGATCACGTGCACCCGCCGCTCGCCCGGCACGGTCACCGGCACGTCCGGCCCGCTGGTGCGCGCCGGCAGCGTGCCCGGCGAGGTCATCGTCAGCTTCGTCGCCCGGACCGTGCCCCGCCGCACCGTGACCAGCTGGCCGGCGGTCCGGTCGAGCACCGCCACCCCGTCGTCGAGGGTGGAGACGACCAGCTCGTGGCTGGCCTCGGCCACGTCGTACGTCTCGACCTGCTTCGGGCTGAGCCCGGCCCCGGCGGGGGCCGCGGAGGCCGGCGCGGAGGGCAGCGTCGCGGCGGTGATCGCCGAGACGGTGCCCTCGCTCGGCACCGCGATCCAGAGCCGACCCGCACCGTCGAACGAGCCGCCGGTGATGCCCGGCGGGTAGCGGACCGGCTCGCCGACCGGGGTCAGGGAGCGTGGGTCGAGCTGCCGCACGACGCCCTGCACGGCGTCGACGACGAACGCCGCGTCCTCGTGCAGGGCGACGTTGACCCCCAGGCCCGGGGTGGTCCGCGTGGTCGCGGTGATCTGCAGGGTGGCCAGGTCCAGGGAGCTGACCTGACCGGTGTTCAGATCCCGCAGGATCAGCAGCCGGTCGGTCTGGGTGACCTGCATCGGGTGTCGGCGGGCCCCCGGGATCTCCACCCGGGTGTCCACCCGCGCGGTGATCCCGTTGACCCGGGCCATCTCGCTGCGCGCGGTGCTCCAGAGCCAGGAGCTGGCGTCGTAGCTGGCCACCGCGTTGTCCGCCGCGCCGAGCCCGAGAACGGTCAGCCCCATGGCGGCCAGCAGCGCGGCGACCGTCGCAATGGTGACCAGCCCACCGCGCATTCGCCGGGACCCGGGACGCGCGGCGCCGGAACCGGCGCTCACGGCATCGTCGATGGTGGCCACAAGCGACTGCCTCCCCTGTCGTCCTGGCAGGTGGCACGCCGTTTCCGGCGGACCCCTGCCGAGCCGGGTGCCATCATATGGCCCGGTCCCGGGCGGGGGAACCCGCACCGTCCCGATGTGGACACCCAGCGTGTGCGTCGCCGACGGGGCGATCAGCTCGGCGCAGCGCTCCGCTCCCGGTCCGTGCAGACCTGACCGGACGTGGCGAACGAGTCCGTCGAGTACACCGCCAGCACCGTGAAGCAGTAGTCCACCCGCGAGTTCAGGCCGTTGACCGTGTAGGTGATCTGACCCGGGTCCACCGTGGCCATCACGCCCAGCGCCTGGCCGGCGCGGCCACCGGCCACCATGAACGGCACCCCGCCCCCGGTCGGGTCGGTCCAGCTCAGGGTGATCGTCGCCGCGTCGTCGCGCAGCTTCAGGCCGCCCGGCGGCGGTCCCGTCGAAGCCGGCGCCG
>NZ_JAMOKF010000354.1 GCF_023656545.1 Micromonospora phytophila
CGTGATCCCCCACTCCCCCGGCGCGGGCACGCCCGGCGGGCGGATCGGTCGGCGTCCGCCCCCGGCCTCGGACTCGCCCGGTTCCTTCGCGCCCGGCCAGGGCTTGGCCACCCGAGAGGCGAGCACGAACTCCTTGCGCAGCGGATGCCCCTCGAACTCGGGCGGCAGCAGCAGCGGCCTCAGCTCGGCGTGGCCGGTGAAGTCGATGCCGAACATCTCGTGCGTCTCCCGCTCGTGCCACGCGGCGCCCGGGTAGACGTCGACCACCGAGGCGACGGCCGGCGCTTCCCGGGGCACCCGGGTGCGCAGCAGGACCCCGTGGCGGCGGGTGGTGGACCAGAGGTGGACCACCACGTCGAAGCCACCGGCCAGCTCGTCCACCGCCGAGAGCCAGTCGAAGAAGTCGCAGGCCAGCTCGGCGTCGTCGCGGGCCGCGCGGAGCGCGTCGGGCCAGCTCGCCGGCGGTACGTCGACGGTGGCCCGGGCGTACGCCTGACCGCCGGAGACCGACATGGTGGCCTCGGCGGGCGCGAGGAGCGCGACCAGCCGCTGGCCGACCTCTTCCGGAGTCATGCCGCTGATCCTATGGCCTGTCCCGGGCGGCCCGGTCCGGTGGAAGGGGCCGGCGGCACCGCGACACACGGTCGGCAGGGGGGCGCCCGGCACGTCCGGCCGCTGCGCCCGGCCCACCCGTCCCGGACAATCTGGTCGCTTTGCCCGGCGGCGGGCCGGCCGGCGGGGAAGGATGAGTGGCGTGCGCGCTGTGACTGTCACCCCGGGTGTGGCCGATTCCCTCCGACTGGACGAGCACTATCCCGAGCCGGCCCCCGAGGAGGGCGCGATCCTGGTCGAGGCGCTGGCCGTCGGGATCTGCGGCACCGACCAGGAGGTCATCGCCGGCCACTACGGCGAGGCGCCGCCCGGGGCGGACCAGCTGGTGCTGGGGCACGAGTCGCTCGGCCGGGTGCTGGAGGACCCGACGGGCACCCTGCGCCCCGGCGACCTGGTCGCCGGGATCGTCCGGCACCCGGACCCGGTGCCCTGCCCGAACTGCGCGGTCGGCGAGTGGGACATGTGCCGCAACGGGCGGTTCACCGAGCACGGCATCAAGGCGCTGCCCGGCTTCGCGCGGGACCGGTGGCGGTTGCAACCCCGGTTCGCCGTCGGTCTGGACCCGGTCCTCGAACCGGTCGGCATGCTGCTGGAACCGGCCACCGTGGTGGCCAAGGCGTGGGACCACATCGAGCGGATCGGCGTCCGCTCCGAGTGGCAGCCGCAGTGCGTGCTGATCACCGGGGCCGGCCCGATCGGCCTGCTCGCCGCGCTGCTCGCCACCCAGCGCGGGTTGGCCGTGCACGTGCTGGACCGGAACACCACCGGGCCGAAGCCGGAGCTGGTCCGGGCGCTCGGCGCGACGTACCACACGGTGCCGGTCGGTGAGCTGGACTTCGAACCGGACGTGGTGGTCGAGTGCACCGGCGCGCCGGTGGTGGTGCTGGACGCGATGTGCAAGGCCGCGCCGAACGGGATCGTCTGCCTGACCGGGGTGTCCAGCGGCGGCCGGACCATCGACTTCGACGCCGGGGCCCTCAACCGGGCCCTGGTGCTGGAGAACAACGTGGTCTTCGGCTCGGTCAACGCCAACCGCCGGCACTGGGAGCTGGCCGTGACGGCGCTGGCCCGGGCCGACCAGTCCTGGCTGAGGTCGCTGATCACCCGCCGGGTGCCGGTGTCGGCGTACGACGAGGCGTACGCCCACACCGGCGAGGACATCAAGGTGGTGCTCGACTTCACCGCCTGACGGCGACGTCTCGACCGGCCGAGCCCGCCGTCCGGCTCAGATGCCGGGCAGCTTGCCGTTGCGGAACAGGTCGACGAAGAGCTGGTGGTCCTGCCGGGCCCGCACCCCGTACGCGTGGGCGAAGTCGACCAGGTGGCCCACGAAGCCCTCCTCGTCGGCGTCGACCACGGCGACGATCGCCTCCTCGGTGGAGTAGTCGACCAGGTCGTGGCTCGACTCGTCGTCGGCCACCGAGTGCATCCGGGCGACCGCCCGGCCCAGGTGCGCGAGGACCCCGGTCAGCTCCTCCGGCTCGTTGACGTCGGCCCAGTCCAGGTCGGCGGCGTACGGGGAGATCTCGGCGACGAGCTGACCGGCCCCGTCCAGCTCGGTGAAGCCCAGCCACGGGTCGGCGTACGCCTGCAGGGCCCGCTGCGACTCGGCCGTGCGGTGCCCCTGGTGCCGGAAGTAGCCGCGCACGCTCTCGTCGGTGATGTGCCGGGCCACGGCCGGCACCTGGGCCTGCTTCATGTAGATGACGACGTCGTTCTCCAGCGCCTGGGTGTGCCCCTCCAGCAGCAGGTTGTACGACGGCAGGCCGGCCGAGCCGATGCCGACCCCCTTGCGCAGCACCACGTCCTTGATGTTCGCCGCCACCGGGCGCAGCCGGGCGGCCGACGCGGGCCGGGTGTCGAGGTACGCCTCGTAGGCGGCGCAGACCTTCTCCCGGGTCTCCCCGTCGATCTCGAAGACCCCGTCGCCGAGGGAGAACCGCCGCTCGTAGTTGTCGATGGTGGTCTGGGTGGCGAGCAGGTCGACCCGGGTGTTCAGCCGGGCCTGCTGGAGCACCCGCAGCAGCACCCCGTCGGCGGTGTCCAGCGTGATCGAGCCGATGGCGTCGTCGCCGCCGGTCGCGATGCCGCGCAGCTCCGCCAGGTACGACCGGGCGAAGCCGTCGACCTGGTCGCTGATCACCTGGTCGGAGAGCGCCTTGGCGTAGCCGAGCAGCGCCACGCTGGCCGCGAAGCGCCTCAGGTCCCAGGTGAACGGCCCGACGTACGCCTCGTCGAAGTCGTTGACGTTGAACACCAACTGCCCGGAGGCGTTCATGTAGGTGCCGAAGTTCTCCGCGTGCAGGTCGCCGTGGATCCACACCCGGCTGGTCCGCTCGTCGAGGAAGGCGGAGTCGGCGAAGTCGCCGCGCTGGTCGGCGTAGAAGAGCGCGGCGCTGCCCCGGTAGAAGGCGAACGGCGACGCGGCCATCTTTCGGAACTTGCGGCGGAAGGCGGCCGGGTCGAGCGCCATCGACGCGCCGAACTCCTCGGTGAGCACGTCGACGATGTGGGCGGAACGCTGGTCCGCGGAGTGGCTCATGCAGCGCAGGCTAACCCCCGCCGGCCACCGGGGGGCCTCCTCCGACCGACCGCTTCTCCCCCACCCGCTCGGCGCCTGCGACCCCTCCTCGGCGCCCCGAGCACACCGGCCCGCGCCGGCCGGGGCCGACGGCGCGGAGCTCGGCCTCGGCGCCCCGAGCACGCCGGGCCGGGCCGACGGCGCGGAGTTCGGCGGTGGGCGACGACGGCCAGCGGTGGCGTCGAACGGAGGTGTCGCCGCTGGTCGGTCTCCGCCTGCGACGGCCCGCTGGATGGCGGGGTGGGCGGTGGGTCAGGAGGTGGGGGGACGCACCGGTGGGGCGGTGAGGGATTCGGTCGGGCGTCGGGACCATCCCGCGTCGCTGGGCGCGGCGTCGGCCGGCGACGCGAGCGCGTCCGGGCGGGACACCCCGCCGATGCCGGACTGCTCGGCGGCGATCTTCTCCTGCAACCGCAGGATGCCGTGCAGCAGCGCCTCGGGCCGGGGCGGGCAGCCGGGCACGTAGACGTCGACCGGGATGAGCTGGTCGACGCCCTTGGTCACCGAGTAGGAGTCCCAGTAGGGGCCGCCGCAGTTGGAGCAGGCGCCGAACGAGATGACGTACTTCGGCTCGGGCATCTGGTCGTAGAGCCGCTTGATCGCCGGGGCCATCTTGTCGGTGACGGTGCCGGAGACGACCATCAGGTCGGCCTGCCGGGGGCCGTGGGCGAACGGGATCACGCCGAGGCGGATGAAGTCGTGCCGGCCCATGCTGGTCGCGATGAACTCGATGGCGCAGCAGGCCAGGCCGAAGTTGAAGACCCAGAGCGAGTAGCGGCGGCCCCAGTTCAGCACGAACCGGATCGGCTCACCGAGCACTGCCGGCACTTGCACCTCGGGCCTCCCTCAGCTGTCTCCGAGTTGACAGTCAACCACAGGCCCCGCGGCGGCAACCCGCGCAACCGATGCCCGCGTCAGGGCGTGTGACCGACGTGACCGCGTCGGCGGCACGCGTACGGGGAGGACCAGATGATGGTGACGACGGAGCCACGGCTCGGCGAGCCGCCACCCGAGGGGACAGCCGAGCGGTCGCCGCGCCCGGAGGGGCGCGAGGTGATCGACTTCGACGGGCTCTACCAAGCGCACTTCCGGTCGCTGACGCTCCAGCTCGCCGCCTACTGCGGTGACCTGTCGCAGGCGCAGGACCTGGTGCAGGAGGCGTTCTGCCGGGCGTTCGCCCGCTGGTCGCGGGTGTCCCGCTACGACGATCCGGTGGCCTGGGTACGCCGGGTCGCCTGGAACCTCGCCACCAGCCGCTGGCGGCGGCTGCGGACGGCCCAGTCGTGGCTGCACCGGCAGCGCGAGGAGCACGTGCCCGGGCCGGGGCCGGACCGGGTCGCGCTCAACGCCGCCCTGGCCCAGTTACCGGCCGCCCAGCGTCGCGTCGTGGTGCTGCACTACCTGGCCGATCTCAGCGTCGTGCAGATCGCGGCGCAGGAGGGAGTGCCGGAGGGCACGGTCAAGTCCTGGCTGCACCGGGGCCGGGCCGCTCTGGCGGTCCGACTGGCCACCACGAACGAGGTGAACGACCATGACTGAGATCGACGACATCCTGGTCAGCGGCGAGTTCGCCGCGTTCCGCGAGGCGTACGCCCCGGCGGTGCATCCGGCCGGGACGGCCGCGGTACGGGAGACCGTCCGCCGCCGGCGCCGGCGTACCGCGGTGGTCACCGCGGCGGCCGTGGTGCTCGCCGTGGCGATCCCGGTGGGCGCGAACGCCGCCCTGCACCGGCGGCCCGGTCCCGGACCGGCGCAGACCGCCACCCCGAGCCCGTCGGAGACGACCGTCTCACCCACCCCGCCCGCGCCGACGCCGAGCACGGCCAGCTCCACCCCGGCCGCGCCGGACGGCCGGATCACCCGTTCGCAGCTGCTCGCCGCCCAGCTCGACCTGTCACGCTGGCCGCAGAACGCCCCGACGACCTGCGTCACCGACGACGTCCGGCTGCGGTCCGGGCCGCAGCGGGAGCCGGTGCCGACGCTGCCGGGCGAACCCCGCCACGCCGCC
>NZ_JAMOKF010000355.1 GCF_023656545.1 Micromonospora phytophila
CGGCCAGGCCCACGGTGGCCGCCGCCGCGCCGAGCAGCAGCCCCGGCCGTCGGGCCGCGACCGCCGTCGCCAGCGCCGGCAGGACCGCGAGCGACACCACCAGGCGCGCCGGCTGGGCCAGGTCGTCGTACGCTTGGCGGACCCGCTGACCCAGGAAGTGGGCGGTCTCCGGCGGCAGCCGGCGTACGTAGAGACCGGCCGGCGCCGCCTCGGTGCCCCCGTACGCGCGCACCGTGCGGATCAGCTCCAGGTTCTCGAACAGCACGTCCGGGTCGTAGCCGCCCATGGCGAGGAAGGTGCTGCGGCGTACCGCCAGAGTGCCCGGATAGTCCGCGCCGAGCGCCCGGTTGAGCAGGGTCCGCCCGCTGTCCCAGTACGCGTGCCAGGGCAGCGGGTCGAAGTAGTTCTGCGGCCGGACCAGGTCCACCCGGTCCAGCAGCCGGTTCACCGCGCGCAGCCCCTGCTCGTCGTAGCGGACGTCGTCGTCGGCGATCACCACGTGCTCGTGCCGGGCCGCGGCGACACCGGTGAGCACCCCGGTCACCTTGCCGTTGACGCCCCGCACGGCGGGGTCCGGGGCGAGGTGCCGGACCAGCCCCCGCCAGGCCAGGTCGTGCCGGGCGAAGACCTCCGGGGGCGACCCGTCGACCACGATCACCTCTACCCGGGTGCCGAGCCAGCGCAGGTACCCGGTCAGCTCGGCCAGGCCGGCGTCACCGGTCCAGCGCAGCGGCAGCACGTACGCGATCGGGAGCCGGTGCGGCGGCGCGACCGACCAGCCCGCCGCGGTGCCGGCGCAGGTCGGTGCGGCCGGGGTCGGGGTCGCCGGGGTCGGGGTGGCCGGCCGGCCGCCGTCGCGGCCCGGGTGGCCGGCCGGCCGGGCCGGGGCGCTCACGCCGACTCCGGGCGGCGGTAGACGGTGACGTGGTTGCGGCTGTCGTCGGTGAACGCGGCGCCGGTCCAGTCCGCCCAGCGGTGTTCCCGGGTCATCCCGGCCAGCTCGGCCATCAGATCCAGCTCGGCCGGCCAGGCGTACCGGTGGTTGGCGGGGAGGAGCCGCACCCCGTCGTTGCTGAGCCGGACCTTCGTGGTGGTCATCCGCTGCTCGGCGGGGTGCAGTTCGGCGGCCTCCAGCAGCACCGCGTCCTGGGCGACGAGGACCGGACGCAGCGACGTGCCGGCGCGGAACGCGCCCGGGTCGGGCACCCACGCCTCCACCACGAACCTGCCGCCGGGGCGCAGGTGCGCGGCGGCGTTGCGGAAGCAGGCGACCTGGGCGGCCTGGTCGGGCAGCGCGAAGATCGTGTTGACGGCGAGCAGCACCAGGGAGAACTCGCCCGCGACCCGGGTCCCGGTGAAGTCCCCGACGGCCACCTCGATCCGTTCCCCGTCGGGTTTGTCCCGCAGCCGGGCGGCCATCTCCGGTGACCCCTCCACGCCGGCGACGGTGAGCCCGTGCCGCAGCAGCGGCAGAGCCAGTCGGCCGGTGCCGATGCCGAACTCGCAGACCGGGCCGCCCTCGGCGAGCGCCACCAGGCGCTCGACCGCCGCACCCGGGTCCAGGTAGGCGAACGCGTCGTCATAGACGTCGGCGGGGATGTGCCGGCCGTACTCGCTCGGATCGAAGGGCACCGTTGCCTCCCGGATGACGCTTGACCTGGCAGCAGATGCCCGGATTACCGCCGATGAAACCGTTTCGTCGTTTCGACCGACCCTTCCCGGGTAGCGCTCCGGGGTGCGGGTGTCCATCCCCGGGCGCCTGGGTGGAGGAGACGTGATGACCAGCAACGGAACGAGGTGGGCCCTGCTCGGCGCGACCACGGCGACCGCGGTCGGGGTCGGCCGGCTGGTGGCCCGGCGGCGGCGACGCCACCAGCCGGACCGGCAGGACGGCTGGTACGTGGTGCGGCGGGGGATCACCGTCGACCGGCCGGTGGACGCCGTCATCGGCTTCTGGACCGACCGGGAACGCCTGGACCGGGCCCTGGCCGAATGGGCGACCCTCGAACAGCTCGACGAGAACCGGTGGCGCTGCGTGGCCATCGACCCGGCCGGTGGCGGCACCGAGTGGCGGGCGGAACTCACCGTCGACGGCCCGGGCCGGCTGAGCTGGCGGATCACCGACGGTCCCGTACCGCAGGAGGGACACGTCGACCTGGTCGCGGCCCCGCAGGACCGGGGCACCGAGATCCGGGCCGAGCTGCGCTACCGCGGCGGTGGGCCGCTGCGCCGGGCGCTCGGCCTGGCCCGCGGCGACGAGCCCGACCTCGGTCTGCGCGACGCGTTGCGGCGGATCAAGTCGCTGATCGAGACCGGCCAGGTGGTCGACACCCGGCACGACCCGTCCGGCCGGAGCCCGGCGCAGGAGCAGGCGACCGACAAGGTCCGCGAGCGGTTGACGACGGGAGGACGGGCGTGAGGGCGCTCTGCTGGGAAGGCGTCGGCAAACTGGCGGTACGCGACGTGCCCGAGCCGCGGATCCGCGCCGAGGGCGACATCATCGTCAAGGTGCGCGCCAGCAGCGTCTGCGGCTCCGACCTGCACCTGATCAACGGCTTCCTGCCGGCGATGCGGGAGGGCGACATCCTCGGCCACGAGTTCATGGGCGAGGTGGTGGAGACCGGTCCGGGCGTACGGCGGCTGGCCGTGGGGGACCGGGTGGTGGTCGGTTCGGTCGTGGCCTGCGGCGGCTGCTGGTACTGCCGCACCGAGCAATACTCGCTCTGCGACAACTCCAACCCGCAGCCGGTCTTCACCGAGAAGCTCTGGGGGCACTCGCCGGCCGGCATCCTCGGCTACTCGCACGCCGCCGGCGGCTACTCCGGCAGCCACGCCGAGTACATCCGGGTGCCGTTCGGCGACGTCGGCGCGTTCAAGGTTCCCGACGGGGTGCCGGACGACTCGGTGGTGTTCGCCTCCGACGCGATGCCGACCGGGTGGATGGGCGCGGACTTCTGCGGGCTCACCGGCGGTGAGGTGGTCGCGGTCTGGGGCGCCGGCGGCGTCGGCCAGATGGCGGCCCGGGCCGCCCAGCTGCTCGGCGCCGAGCGGGTGATCGTCATCGACCGGCTGCCGGAGCGGCTCGGCACCGCCGCCGACCGGCTCGGCGTCGAGACGATCAACTACGCGGAGACCGACGTGCTGGAGGCGCTGCGGGAGATGACCGCCGGCCGGGGCCCGGACGCCTGCATCGAGGCGGTCGGCATGGAGTCGCACGACGTCGGCCCGGCGTACGCGTACGACAAGGCGAAGCAGACCGCCCGGTTGCAGGTCGACCGCCCCACCTCGGTGCGTCAGGCGATCATGGCCTGCCGCAAGGGCGGCACGGTGAGCATCGTCGGCGTCTACGCCGGCCTGGTGGACAAGTTCCCGCTCGGCGCGGCCATGAACAAGGCGCTGGTGCTGCGAATGGGGCAGATGCACGCCCAGCGCTACATCCCGATGCTGCTGGACCGGATCGCCGCCGGCGAGATCGACCCCGGCTACCTCGCCACCCACCCGATGCCGCTGGAGCAGGGCGCCCGCGGCTACGAGATGTTCGAGAAGAAGGAGGACGGCTGCCTGCGCAGCGTTCTGCACCCGGCGTGACCCGTACCGCCCCGGGTTCGGCCGCGCGCCGGCCGGCCCCGGGGCGTCCGGCTGCCCCGACGCCGAGGTCGCCGGTCCAGGCCCGGCTCGCCCGCCGGCGCCCTCGCTCCGCCCGGCGGGTCAGTCGGTGCGGCGGACGTTGGCGATCAGGAAGCCGCTCGCCGGCAGCGCCGGCATCCGGCGCAGGCTCACCGCCAGGTCCTGCGGGGGTACGTCGTAGCGCATGGCGGTGGTCAGGTTGGTCACCGCCCGCTTCATCAACTCGATGGTGATCCACTCACCGGCGCAGCGGTGGCCCGTGTGGTGGTCGCCGCCGCCCTGCGGGACCAGCCCGAACTCATCGCCCCGCCAGCCGGTGAAGCGTTCCGGCCGGAACCGCTCCGGCTCCGGCCAGAGCGCCCGGTGGTGGTTGGTGCCGTACAGGTCGAGCAGCACCCGCCGCCCACGGGGGAAGTGGTAGCCCTGCCAGTCGAAGGAGCGGCGCACCCGCGCGGCGGCCACCGGGAAGAACGGGTAGTACCGGCGTACCTCCTGCACGAAGCTCTCGGTGGCCTCGTCGCTCTGGCGGACCCGCTGCCGCCAGGCCGGATGGTCGTGCAGGGCCAGCGCGGCGAAGACGACGAAGCGGTCCACCGCCACCGTGGGGCGCAGGATGTTGAGCAGTTCCACCGCGGCGATCCGGCGGGGGAGCAGCCGGTCCCGGTCGTCGCGGTGCTCGGCGATCACCCGGAACGCGCTGCCCGGCGGCGCGGGAAGCGTGCCGACGCGTTCGGAGTCGATGAGGTCGGCGATCCAGCGTTCGCCCCGGCGGCGACCGAGCAGGCCGCGCCAGTGCCGGGGGCCGACCGCCGCCGGACCCTCGATCATCGCGTGCAGGTCGGCGGTGCGCCGCTCGACCTCAGCGGCGGCGAGCGGCACCCCGGCCCAGGCGCAGACCGCCCGGGTCAGCATCCGCGCGACCTCGTCGTAGAGCACCACCGCCCCGGCCGACTCCCAGGCCGGGATGCGGGCCCGCCACTCGTCGTCGAAGAGCTGGCCGAGCTGCCGGACCGCGGTCGGCGTCATGATCGACATGAACATGCCCTTGCGGTCGGTGTGCGCCTCGCCGTCGAGCCCCTGGACGCCGCCGCGACCGGTGAGCGTGCGCTGCGCCCGCTTCGGCATCGCCCCTGCCCGGTCGAAGCGCCCGGTGTCGTAGAACAGTTCCGCCGCCGGCCGGCCGCGCAGGCAGATGGTCGGCCGTAGCAGCAGCCGGGTCTGGAAGATGTCGGAGCCGTGGCGGTCGCAGCGCGCGTTGATGAACCGGTAGCCGTCCCGCAGGAACGCGAGCGTGCTCTCCGGGCTGCGGTCTGCCGGGATGGTCGCCATCGGGCCCTCCTGACGCGGGTGGCGGCCGTCGCCGGCCGGCCGGTCTTCTCGGCCGGGTGCGTCTACCCAGGTCGGCGCGACTGAATCCCGGCCGCCAGGTGGTCTGTCCGGCCCCGGGCGCCTGCCCCGGGCGCCTGCACCGGGCGGGCGGACGACCGGGTTCGCCCCCGGCACCGTCCCCGACGAGCAGGGCGAGGTGACGGCGTGACCGAGTTCGACGGACTGCCGGTGCTGCGGTCCCCCG
>NZ_JAMOKF010000356.1 GCF_023656545.1 Micromonospora phytophila
CTGGACATGACCACCGAGCTGCCGCGGGTGCACCGACCCGGTGCGGAGAACCCGGGCGCTTCGGCCGCCAGGCCGAACTCCGCACCGGCGGCTCCGCCGGCGCAGACCCGGCCGACGACCCCGCAGCAGGCCCAGAACCGGCAGCGGTACGCGGACGAGACGATGGAGCTGCCGATCTTCCGGGAGCTGGAGTCGGCGTGGTTCCGTACCCGCCGGCCGGGCCCGGAGGAGGCGGCGGGCGCCGCGAAGCCGGCCGCGAACGCCGCCAAGCCGGCGGCCAACGCCGCGAAGCCGGCCGCCAGCGGTGCGCCGACCCAGCAGTTCGCCCGGGTCGACGCCGGCGGTCGGGCGGCCCAGCAGACACCACCCGGGACGACAGGTAACGCACCGATGGCAGAGACTCCGACGGCCGGAGGGGCGCCCCGCGACAACGGGTCGTCGGCGAACGGAGGCACCCGCCCCGGTGTCGCCGACAGCCTCGGTCACCGCCGGTCCCCCCAGCAGCCGCAGCAGGGCCCCGGGTGGCAGACCGCCGCCGACGACGGCTGGCGCGCCGCCACCGCGGCGAGCGAGGTGCCGGTGGCGGCGACCACCCCGACGGGACTGCCGAAGCGCACCCCGATGGCGCAGCTGGTGCCGGGCGCGGTGGAGAAGCCCACCACCTCGGTGCAACGGCGTACGCCGGAGGCCGTCCGCGGTCTGCTCTCCGCCTACCACCGCGGTGTCCAGCGAGGGCGTACCCACCCCTCGGACGGCAATTCGACCAGCCCGGAGGCGACTCCGGGAGGGCAGCAATCCTCGCAGTCTGGCTCAGGCCCGGTGGCCGGGAGCGGGCAGAAGGAGCAAGAAGGATGACAACTACGCAGGATCTCGGTTGGCTGCTCGCCAACTTCGCCGACCGGGTGCCCGGTGTCGCGCACGCGGTCGCCGTCTCCGCGGACGGTCTGCTCCTCGCGTCGTCTCGGGATCTCCCGCGTGACCGGGCCGACCAGCTGGCCGCGATCGCGTCCGGCCTGGTCAGCCTCACCCAGGGTGCGGCCCGCTGCTTCGAGGGAGGCGCGGTGCTGCAGACGGTGGTGGAGATGGACAACGGCTTCCTGTTCCTGATGTCCATCTCGGACGGTTCCTCGTTCGCCGTGCTCGCCGCCCGCAGCTCGGACGTCGGGCAGGTCGGCTACGAGATGGCGCTGCTCGTCGACCGGGTGGGCGACGCGCTGACCCCGCAGCCGCGCGCGGCCGCGGGAATGCTGGGCTGACGCCCTGCTGACCGTGAGGTCGGCGGCGCAACAAAAACGACAACGACGACGAGCTTCACCAGGTGGAGCCGGTACCGGGTACGAAGGAGGTGAGCGGCGACATGGCTGATCGTGACGAACCGACCGGAGCGTTGGTCCGTCCATACGCCGTGACCCGTGGTCGTACCCGCCCCCGGTTGGACATCGCGCTGGAGGCGCTCGTCGAGACGACGGTGCGCGGTCGGGCCGCCGCTGCCAATGGCATCGGTGGTCAGGGCCGTGAGCACCAGTACATCGCCGCGCTGTGTGACGGACGCGTGCAGTCGCTTGCCGAGATCGCGGCACGGATGCAGCTCCCGCTCGGTGTGGCCCGGGTGCTCATCGCCGACATGGCGACGGACGGCCTGGTCGCGGTCCACGAGCCGACCATCCTGGACGACTCGGACGACGCGGTGGGCACTGAACTGCTGGAGAGGGTGCTGAGTGGACTTCGCAGGCTCTGACATGTCGCACCGCCCGCCGACCCCGAGTGGGCGCGTGACGTCGGCGAAGATCGTTATCGCCGGTGGATTCGGCGTCGGCAAGACGACGCTGGTCGGCTCGGTCTCGGAGATCACGCCGCTGACGACCGAGGCCATCATGACCTCCGCCGGCGTGGGCGTCGACGACACCCGGCAGGTGCCGGGCAAGACGACGACCACGGTGGCGATGGACTTCGGCCGCATCTCGATCGACCGGGACCTGATTCTGTACCTGTTCGGTACACCGGGTCAGACCCGGTTCTGGTTCATGTGGGACGAGTTGGTGCGCGGTGCCATCGGCGCGGTCGTGCTGGTCGACACCCGCCGACTGGCCGACTGCTTCGCGGCGATCGACTTCTTCGAGCACCGGCGGCTGCCGTACCTGGTGGCCATCAACTGCTTCGACGGGATGCAGTACCACGACCCGCAGGACGTCCGGGACGCGCTCGCGATCTCCGGTGACGTGCCGGTCGTGGCCTGCGACGCCCGCAACCGGGAGTCGACGAAGCACGTGCTGATCTCGCTGGTCGAGTACGTGCTCACCATGCGCCGCTCGCGCGCCGTCGCGCCGGCCTGATCGATCCGACCCGCGTCCGGTGGGGGCTTCGGCCCCCACCGGACGCTCGTCGCTGCCCGCGTCACGACGGGCGCCCCGCCCACCCTGCCGTGCGCCGGGGGCGGCAGCGGTCAGGAGAACCGTGTCCAGGCGCCGTGGTTGACCGTGTAGACACCCAGCGAGTCGCGCTCCATGCCCCCGTGCCGCATGGGCGTGAACGAGTACGCCCCGGCCATCCCGTCGGTGAACTGGTTCTGCAGGAACGCCCGCATCCGTCCACGGTCGACGCTGGTGGAGAGCCGGGCGGCTTCCGCGATCATCCGCAGGGCGTCGGAGGCGTACGGGGCGAAGCCGGTGTACACGCCGTGCCGCCGGATGTAGCTGTAGACGAATTCGTCGTGGGCCTGCGCCGACATGCTGGTGCTGGAGAGCCTCGTGCCGCCCAGCGACACCGGATGGACCACGTACACGCCTTCGACCGCGGTCGCGTTGTCGCCTTCCAGGGTCTCCTCGGCCACCGCCGCGGCGTCCAGGAACACCGGGCCGTCGTACCCCGCCCCGCGCAGCGCCGTGACCGCGGCGGCGGAATCCGGGGCGGTCGCCCACACCACGACGCCGTCGGGTCGGGCGTCCACCGCCCGCTGGGCGGCCGGGCCGAAGTCCTTGCCGGTGCGGGGCAGCCGGACGGTGCGCCGCAGTCCGATCTCGACGGTGCGCAGGGCGCCCGTCGCCGCCCGTACGCCCGAGTCGCCGTGCAGCCCGTCCGCGGCCACCAGCACGATGCGACGCAGCCGCTGCGTGGCGATCAGCCGGGCCAGCCGCCGGGCCATGTCCCCGGCGTCCGGGGTCAGCTTGAAGACGTACGTCCGTTGCGCCAGCGGCACCACGAGGCCGTCGCCGAAGGCGAGTGAGAGGAACGGCAGCTGTTCCTGCTGCGCCACTGCGACCATGGCCATCGAGGTCTCGGCCAGGGTGCCGCCCACCAGGGCGTGCACGCCGTCGCGCCGGACCAGCTCGGTGGCCTGCCTTGCGGCGAGCCCGGGATCGCCGGCGTTGTCCCGCACCTCGATCCTGAGGGTTCGGCGCAGGTTGCCGACCGGCAGCCCGTCGGCGTTGAGCGACTCGGCGGTGATCGCCAACGCCCGCTCCTGGAGCACGCCGAGCGGGCCGCCCGGACCGGTCAGCTCCAGGCTCGCCCCGACGACCAGTTCCTGGCCGCCCGGGGCGACATCGCTGGCCGGGTCGGCGTCGCCCGCCCCGCCGCGCCCGCAGGCGCTGAGCAGCAGCGTGCCGGCCGTCGCGGCCAGCAGGCCACGACGGGTCAGCGCGGAGGGTCCGGTTGCCGGTGTCGCCATGAGTCGCCTTCCCACCCCGGCGTCCCGTGCCGCCGGCTGTTCCGCCGGTATGCTGCCGGCCGCCGCGACCCGGCGTCAATTTCTCCGGGTGTGGGCAGGAACACGCAGGTGGAAGGCGGTTTTCCGACGGTCAGGAGCGGTAGCCGGCGGAGCGGTACTCGTATTCCCGGTCGTCGTCGCGGTCACCGGTGTCGCGGCTGAAGTCCCAGCCACCGGCCGCTTCCCGACCCGGGCGACCGCCGACCGCGAACCCGCCGATCTCCTGCCCGCGACGCCAGCCGCGGAAGTAGCCGGTGGTGTTCTCGGCGAGGCTGGCCGCGTCCCGGACGATCCGCAGTGGACGTTCCTCGCGCAGCGGGGACCCGGGGACGAGATTCGCCTGCGGGACCCGCTTGGGCAGCCCGGCCGAGGTCTCGTCGCCGACCGCGGGGCGGGCGGCCTGCTCGGCCGCCTGCCAGCCGGTGTCGGCCGTGGTGGACCAGTCCATGTCGTCGCTCTCGTCGGCGTGCCCGACGAACCAGGCGGACTTGGCCTGGGCGAAGATCAGCAGGTCGCCGTCGCCCTCGTCGGAGACCGGCGGTGGCCGGTGCTCGACGGGGGGTGCGGGCCGGCGCTCCAGCGGGGGTGTGGGCCGGCGCTCCAGTGGAGGTGCGGCCCGGTGCTCCAGGGAAGGTGC
This sequence comes from Micromonospora phytophila, assembly GCF_023656545.1. Lineage (GTDB taxonomy): Bacteria > Actinomycetota > Actinomycetes > Mycobacteriales > Micromonosporaceae > Micromonospora > Micromonospora phytophila. The sequence continues at coordinate 4,344 of NZ_JAMOKF010000356.1, forward strand.
GGCCCGGTGCTCCAGAGGAGGCGTGGGCCGGTGCTCCAGGGGGGGCGTGGGCCGGTGCTCCAGAGGAGGCGTGGGCCGGTGCTCGGCGACCGGGCGTTCGGCGCGGGGGGTGGGCCGACCGTTGCGGGCGGCCTCCTCCCGGTCGACCAGTCGCAGCGGTGGCGTCTCCAGGTGCGGGTCGGTCGGCGGGTTCAACCCGTCGCGCAGCGCGCGGTCGGCCAGCGGCGGCGGCTCGACCAGGCGCAGCATCGGCGGCTCCTGGGGCAGGTCGTCGGCCAACCAGGGCGGGGTGACCCGGCGCGCGGTGCCCGGGTCGGTCGGCGCGTCGATGCCGCGCGCGTCCCGCTCCCGGTAGGAGCTCACCACCGGGTTCTTGGCGGAGCTGTCGGACGGGTCCTCCGGGTTGTTGACCAGCGGCCAGTTGGCCCGGGAACCGGGGGGTGCCGACTCCTGGTCGGGCCGGGGCGTGGGAACCGGCACGCTGAGGTCGGTGACGCTGAAGCCGCCGGTGGGCGTCGGTGCCCCGCCGTTGGTCTTGGGGCGGGGCGGGATCACCGTGCGCTGCCGTTCGGCGCGGGCGTGTTGGATCGCCGCGGTGGTGAGGGTGGGCCGGAAGGGCTCGCCCGCCTCGGCAGGTGGCACCGTGCCGCGCTGCGACGGGGCGATGGGGGTGATGCCGGGCGGCGGAGGCGGCGGCGCGGAGACCGGGCGGTTGGTGGGGCCGTCGATCCGGCTCGGCGCCTGCTCGGCGCGGGACGGAGGCGCGGAGACCGGCGGACCGGCCACGGCGGCGGGGGTGAGCGGCGCCGGCGCGACCGGCGGCGGCGTG